>JAFRGW010000072.1 GCA_017433615.1 Eubacterium sp. | reverse complement strand
TTCCAATCAGGAATGCTCGAAAAACCAGTGTAAACATTGAAACTTTTAAAGTGCGATGGAATTTAACCTTGCACTGGAATTTAACTTTTCAAGTCAGCTTTGGCTTTTTTTGACCACATTTCTTTTCTATGCTATACTATATTAACTATGGGGTACTCTGTCTGTTATGTAAAACTTCTTGATCCGGGGAGGATTTGACATGCGTGAACTGGAAAAATTTATGGGTTTTGATCAGGTCGTCGGTCAGGAAGATCTGAAAGGACATCTTCGCAGCGCCGTCAGAAGCGGCAATATTTCTCATGCATATATTTTCGGCGGAGAAGACGGCGTCGGAAAAAGTCTGCTCGCCACACTCTTTGCAATGGATCTTCTCTGCGAGGAAGACGGCGATGAACCGTGCATGACCTGCCCTTCCTGCGCAAAAGCAATCAGCGGCAATCATCCTGACATCATCTATGTGACACACGAAAAACCGGCAAGCATCGGTGTTGATGATATCAGAGACCAGCTGGTCAACACCGCTGAGATCCGGCCCTACGAAAGCGACTATAAAATCTATATCATTGACGAGGCAGAGAAACTGACGCCTTCCGCGCAGAATGCAATGCTCAAAACAATCGAAGAACCGCCGGAATATGTCGTGGTGATTCTTCTGGCAGAAAATCCCGATATCCTGCTTCCGACTATTCTTTCCCGCTGCGTGACGCTGAACTTCAAACCGGCAGCAGATGAAGAAGTCAAAGAATACCTGATGCAGAATCTGCATGTGCCGGACTATCAGGCCGAAATTGAAGCATCCTATGCCCAGGGCAATGTCGGAAAAGCGATCCGGGCTGCCGAATCTGCTGATTTCATGCACATGACCCAGGATGCCGTGCGTCTGATGAAGACCTCCAAAAAAATGGACAGTCTCGATCTGATTGACGCAATGAAATTCATGTCGGCAGAAAAGCAGAAGGTCTTTGGCTATCTGGACATCTTCAGCATGTGGTTTCGTGATGTTCTGCTGTTCAAGGCAACCCGCGAGATCGACAATCTTGTCTTCAAGGACGAGATCAACGCCATCAAGGACCGGGCAGCCGTCAGTTCTTACGAGGGCATCGAGACCATTCTGGCCGCAATCGAAACTGCAGCTACACGTCTGCGGGCAAATGTAAACTTTGATCTGGTAATTGAATTACTGTTTCTGACAATCAGGGAGAATTAATACACATGGCTATTATTATCGGCGTGCGCTTCCGCCACGCTGGAAAGATTTATTATTTTGATCCGGACGGAAATGACATCCGCCGCGGTTCCTATGTAATTGTGGAGACGGCACGCGGTATTGAAATCGGCCGCGTTGTCATGGATCCGCGTGAAATAAATGACGAAGAAATTACCCAGCCGCTGCGCAAGGTGATCCGCATCGCAACCGAACAGGACAATGCACGCCGCCTTGAAAATGACCAGCAGGCAAAGGAGGCATTTTCCGTCTGCAAGAAGAAAATCCGCGAACATAACCTTGATATGAAGCTGATTGACGCGGAATACACCTTCGACCACAAGAAGCTGGTATTTTATTTTACAGCGGACGGCCGTGTGGATTTCCGTGAACTGATCAAAGATCTGGCATCTGTTTTTAAAACCAGAATTGAGCTCCGCCAGATCGGCGTGCGCGATGAAACAAAAATGCTCGGCGGAATCGGTATCTGCGGCAGACCTGTCTGCTGCAGCACGTACCTCTCCGACTTCATCCCGGTTTCCATCAAGATGGCAAAAGAGCAGAACCTGTCGCTGAACCCGACCAAGATCTCCGGTGCCTGCGGCAGACTGATGTGCTGTCTGAAAAACGAACAGGAAACCTATGAATATCTGAACAGGCAGCTGCCGAACATCGGTGATATTGTAGAAAATGAAGAAGGTCTTTCCGGCGAAGTGCAGACTGTCAACATTCTGAAGCAGACCGTCCGTGTTCTGATCGAAACAGACGACGAGACCACTGTTGAAGAAATGCCGGCAGATCAGATTACCATTCTCGAGCGCCACAAAAAAGGTGCGCGGCGCAGAAAAGAGCGCGATGCACGCGCAGAACAGGAACAGCGTCAGGCCGCTGCCAGAGAGCAGGCAAAAGAGCGCGCCGCCGAACGCAAAAGCCGCCGGACAAAAGCGATTGAACAGGCCCGCGCCGCAAAGAACGAAGATACCCCCGAAGACCGGCACGCAAATCCGCATACCGACAGCACTGCCGGCGTTGAGCGAAGTACCAGGAACGACCGGCACGAGCGGCCGCAGAAACACGGACAGCACGGGCAGTCCTCATCTGCAGGAAACGGTTCTGCAGCTGAAAAAACCACTGCAGGAAATGCTGCAGCTTCCGGCCGGTCCGGAGAAGAGAGCAGGAATGCCGCTCCGGAAAAGCAGGAGAAGCGGCGCCGCAGACGCCACCGCAGAAAATCATCCGGTGAGAAATCCGCACAGCAGCCACAACAGGAGCCGCAGCAGCATGCGTAACATTGCATTAAATCCCGATGAACAGCTGGACGACCTGCAGAACGGTTTCTGGCTCGTGCAGTCCCGAAAAGGGTTCCGCTTCGGCATCGATGCGGTTCTGCTCGCAGACTACGCAGATGTCAGAGCCGGCGAGCATGTCATCGATCTTGGCTGCGGCAACGGCATTATTCCCGTTCTCCTTGCAGCGCATACCGGTGCTGCGTCCATCACAGGACTGGAAATTCAGGAGGCAAGCGCAGCGCTCGCCCGCAAAAGTGTGGGTTACAACGAACTGGAAGGCCGCGTCCGCATTGTAACAGGTGATATCAGAGAAGCCGCACAGACATTCGGTGCGGCTTCTTTTGATGTTGTAACAAGCAATCCCCCGTATATGATCGGACAACACGGCCTCACAAATGCCGAAGACAGCATCCGCATCGCGCGGCATGAAGTATGCTGCACGCTGGATGACCTCGCAGCTTCCGCCGCAAAACTGCTCAAAAGCCGCGGACGTTTCTACATGGTGCATCGCCCCTTCCGTCTGGCAGAAATCATGCGGACACTCTCCCGTCACCATCTGGAGCCAAAACGCATGCGGCTCGTCCACCCTTACGCAGACCGCGAACCCAACCTGGTCCTCATCGAAGCCGCCAGAGGCGGCCGCTCCGGCATGCGCATCGACCCGCCGCTTGTCGTCTACACCTCCCCCGGAGTCTACACGGATGAAATCCTTCGCATCTACCGGAGATAACACAACAGGGGCGCGTCCTGCGGCGCGCCCCTTGAACTCAGAAGGAAAAATCCCCCCTCTTAATCTGCTCCTTATAATACCCGATCTCATCCTGTATAATCAGATCGATCTGCCGGATTCCAAGCATCTCCACCGGCGCCTTATCATCAGTCATCACCAGATCCCCGGCCTGATACTGCACCAGCGCGTCCGAAATTGTCTGCATCAGATCACACAGTTCCTCCCGCGATTCTGCCGCGATCCCGCGCTGAAGCATTTCAGTGATTCCGGCACCGCCCAAACGGACACGGTTCGACGCAAACAGCTCCCGGTTCGTCGTATAGGGAACATCCGCTGTATATACTTCATCAAACACTGCTGAGATCGTATCACACAGATAGTGATTGATATCCCCCGGTTCATCGCCGCGCATATTCAGATTCACCACCATGACACCGTCGTCCGTCAGGTGATCCCGCACCTCTGTAAAAAATTCGATCGATGACATCTGGAACGGAATGGTAATATCCCGGAAGGCATCCACCATAATCACATCATACTTGTGGTCAATCGCGTTCAGATAGGCACGGCCGTCATACTCGGTCACCTGCACATCTTCCGGCTGTTCAAAATACTGATCAGCAAGATCAATGATTTTCCCGTCAATCTCAACACCCTCAATATTCAGATTCTCAAAATACCGCTCGCTCTGTGTCGCATATGTCCCGGTACCATTTCCCAGAATCAGAACATCCAGATGATCTTTGTTCTGCACATCTGCCATATAAAGCGATGCCATCGCATAATCATAGTACATGCCTGTCAGCGCACTGTTTTTCATCAGAATGGACTGCACGCCGAACAGCACATTCGTCGACAGTGCAATCGACTGGTCATCCTCTTTCACCTGCAGATAATTATAGACGGACTCTCCTTCGTAAGTCAGATCATTCTCCCAGAATGCAAAACTGTCATTATGACCAAACACGGAGCACAGAACAAACAGAATCAGCGAGACCGCAATCAGGCGTTTCCCGTTCACCGGTTTCAAACGCTTTTGTGCACGAAGTACTTTCTTCGTACCGCCGTCTTTTTTCCCGGTATCATTGCTTTCATCTGTTTTCAGAATTTCGCCCGGCGCTCCTCCGTCATGCCGTTTCGGACTCACAAAGTAAACGATGCCGAGCGCCAGCAGGATCCCGGAAAAAATCAGAAAAGTCATCGAAGTTCCGACCGCCGGGATCGTCACAAATGTCGGCATAAACGTACCGATAATGCTTCCGATCGTATTAAATGCACCGAGCCGTCCGGCGATGCTTCCGCTGTTTTCCAGAGAATCCACGGAATACTTGATCAGCGACGGCGTGACCGTTCCCAGCAGGAACAGCGGAAATACAAAAATCACCAGGCATGCAAACAGCGCCGCCCAGATCAGCAGATTGGTACTGATCGTGATGATCAGAATTCCGGAAATCAGCAGAATAACATATTTTCCCAATACCGGGATTGCCGCGATCCAGACCGCAGCAATCAGAATCCGCCGGTAAAGCCGGTCCGGATCTGGATTCTTATCCGCGGATCTGCCGCCGAAAATATTGCCCAGCGCCATGGCGATCATAATCGTTCCGATGATAATCGTCCAGACAATCTGGGAAGAACTGAAATATGGCGCCAGAAGTCTGCTCGCACCAAGTTCCACTGCCATGACCGACATACCGGCAAAAAATTCCGTCATGTAAAGAAATGTTTTGTTCGATAAAATTGCACGTTTATTCATAATTTGTTTTTTGCTGTTCTTTTCCTGATTCCTGTCGTAGTTCAAAAGCATGCACACGTCAGCACACGATCTATGGCGAGGTCCATGACGCGCACCACACAAAAACCGCCGGAGCCTCCGGCCCCGACGGCTTGCTGCTGCTTTCGTTTAATTACACTGTCTGTTAATTATTCAGCCTCTTTAAACTCATCCTTGCCTGCGCCGCAGATCGGACATACCCAGTCCTCCGGAAGATCTTCAAAAGCGGTTCCTGCTGCGATATCGTTGTCAGGATCGCCGACTGCCGGATCATAGACATATCCACACGGATCACATTCATATTTCTTCATAATTCATACGTCCTTTCCTGATTTTATGACCATCCGGTCATTTTTTCGATACATAGAATTATAGAGGATTCTCTGCACCAATGCAAGCAGATATCCCGCCCGCGCGCTCCTCTGTACAGCATGTTCACGCACCTCTCCGGCAGGATGTAAATCTGTTTGCTCAGTCGTTATAGATCAGCGCGATGAACACCAGATCCTCATCTCCGCTGTTTGCCAGACTGTGAAATTCGCCCGGCAGAATCGTACAGATATCTCCTGCTGTCACTTCTGTGACGCCGTCTTTATCCTTAAAGTCACCTTTTCCTGAAAGAATATAATACGGCTCCGTCTCATGCACATGCTGGTGCCAGCCGATGCTCGATCCCGGCGGCAGCACAATTTTCGCATACATGCGGCCGTGTCCGTACAGATCCTCCTTCGCTACAATATCATACACCTTCGCCGGTCCGATCCCGGTTCCCCCGCCGAGACCTTCCTTAATCACATACGTTTCTTTCCTTACCATACCGCCTTCTCCTTTCTTCAGAACCCCAGCTCCTCATTCACCAGAATCACATGAATCCTTCCTTCATGCTTCGAATAACGCGTAATCAGGAACTGACAGCAGATCGTATCCGGCGACTTGCAGTCCATGCACTGTCCCGTCTTGACGCACGGTGTATTCCCGCCGATCCGCTGCATATTGACCGGCGCCGCATAATTGCGCGCGCGCTTCATGGCATCATCAACATCCGTGCAGACTTTATTCATTCCGATAATAAAGATGACCTTGTGCGGTCCCTGTGCGATGGCAGATACGCGGTTTGCATTGCCGTCGATATTAACCAGAACACCGTCTGATGTCATAGCATTTGCACTGGAGAGATAGAAGTCCGCATCATAGGCCGCAAGCATTGCCGCGCGCTTGTCCTCATATTCATCACGGTCGATAAAATCGTAATTTCCGGTCTTTAATGCATCTGGCAGACCGATCTCATGGACACTCATACCGCCGCCCATCGTAACACTGCTGCCTTCCGGAATCAGATCCAGCGCGATCTTCAGCGCATCTTCTTTATTTGCAGCATAGTATCCTGACATGTTGCGTGATTCCAGTCCCTTGATCACCTTCTGCGCAAGTACTTCGTTTCTTTTAAATAAAAAATTGTCCCCCAAAATATACCTCCTTATCTGCCTGCATGTTTATGACTGCAGCGATAAACATATAACAGCTGTGATTTCATACTCTGCATATACCAAATATTTTACTAAACCTGCCGGTATCTTACAAGTATCCAGGGGCATCCTGCCGCCTGAACGGCTTTCACTCTGCCGCTTTACCGGTACCACCACGACATCATGCAGCCGCCCGCGGCCCCCGTCTGCAGCACAGTGTCCAGATTCTCCGGCGTGATTCCGCCGATTCCATAAACCGGCACAGAGCCGGCAGCTTCAACCGCCTCCCGCAGAAAATCCAGCCCCCTGCCCGGTTTTCCCTTCTTGCAGTCTGTCTCGAAAATATTGCCAAGAATAATCTGTGTGGCGCCGGCTGCCACGGCCTCCCGGACTTCCTCGATACTGTGACATGAAACGCTGACTGCATCAAATTGTTCCGACAGATTTTTTCCATCCTTTTCCAGATACGACTCCAGTGAAGGGATGGAAAGATGCACAGCGCGGCATCCGATCTCCTGCGCCGTCTCAATATGAGAATGCATAAATAACTGAATACCGGCGGCATCACAGATTTCCAGCGCCTGCAGAGCCATCTGTGCATATTCTGTTTCCGACAGATCTTTTTCCCTGAGAATAAGTGCCCGCGGCCTGATCGCGGCGATTTTCCGGATTGCATCCAGCGGATCTCCGTCTGCAAGATGACGGTTTGTGACTGCGATGATCTGTTTTCTGTTCATAGGCTTGATTCCTCTACGCTGACGCCGGTTTCTGACATCCTGCTTTCATGGTTTCTGAAGGCACCTTTTTTATTCTTTTATAAAAACACGGCGGATCGAATCCTCTTTCAGCCCCTGCCCGATCACGACCAGAATCCCGCGCTTCACAATGCGCGGCTGAATCAGCATCGTTCCCGGCGTACAGTTAACTTCCAGCCAGGATTTATCCGCGCAGCGGGCAAATCCCTTGACTCGCAGCACAGTTCCAAAGGTCTCCGGCTCGTTAAACAGATGTGTAACCTGCTCCTTCAGCCGGTCAGGCTCCGCATTCTGCACAACGATCATGCTGGTTTTAAACAGTTCCTGATGATTCAGTTCTTCCCGCGAATGATCTGCAAAATGATACCCGTTATTCTGCATCTGCCTGAAATCAGCGTCAGTTAACTGATCCCATGACTTCAGAAAAATACGTTCTGCCGGGATCTCTTCCACCCCCCGCTGCCGCAAGGTATTCTGCAGCCGCTCCACCGTATCAGTTACTGCTTCCTCTGAAAACAGCTGTGTCTTACTCACCAGCACACTGCCTGCCGCCAGCAGCTGGGAAAACATCAGATATTCCACTTCATCTGTCGCTCCTGCGCAGTCCGGTGCATCAATGGTAATAATCGATCCGGTCTCACAGCATTCCCGGACCGCATCCAGATGCATCATCGTGAAGAATTCATCCACGTCGTAGATACCGGACGGCTCCACGAGAATGCGGTCACATCCGCTTTTCGCGCCTTCAATCAGCATACCGCGGAATTTTTCAAAGCCGGCGCAGCACATACACATACCGGAAAGATCTTTCACCGGCACATTCAATTCCGCCAGCAGCATCGGATCCACGCTGATCGAACCGAACTCATTTTCGATGATCATATATTTCTGCCCGGTACGCGCCAGATAATCGGCGTAGTGACGGATAAATGTCGTCTTGCCGCTCCCGAGAAATCCTGTGATTAAATCAACCTTTACCATGCTTTTCAGCCTCCAGCCAATGAAAATTATTTTAACGTCTGTTAATCCCGTCCGACGGTACTGCCAAAATATTTCAGGCCCAGTATTGTCATGTCATCAAACTGCGGCGCATCGCCTGCAAACGCATTAACAGCTTCACGGACATTTTCATCCAGTTTCCGGGGCTCCGCCGCCGGATCCCGGTTCAGCGCCGCGAGCAAACGTTCCGTTCCGAAGAGTTCCTCTGCCGCATTATTCGCCTCCGTCACACCATCTGTGTAAACAAACAGCGTGTCACCCGGAAGAAGTGAAAAGTCGCCTGACCGGTACTGCACACCCTCCATCGCAGCAAGCGGCATACTGTGAACATCCTTTTCCAGACGGAACAGGCCGCTGCCCTTCCCGTCAGCCCTGCCATCCGCTCTGCGGATCGCAGGATACTCATGACCTGCATTTACATAGAAAATATGTCCGGTTGATATTTCCAGAATACCCAGCCATGCCGTCACAAACATTTCTGCTTTGTTCTGGGCACAGAGACTTTCGTTGACACGCGCAAAGATTTCTGAGACATCCAGATTCCCCAGGCGTGTCTGGTTCTGAATTGCAGCCTTGGCATTGATCATAAAGAGTGCCGCGGAAATACCCTTGCCGGATACATCCGCAATTACAAGCGCAAGATGGTCCTCGTCAAGCAGAAAGAAATCATAAAAATCGCCGCCGACTTCTTTCGCCGGCACCATCGATGCATAAATATCAAATTCATGACGGTCCGGAAATGCCGGAAACGTATGCGGGAGTGTCCCCACCTGAATTTCCGTGGCGATCGAAAGCTCTGCATTCAGCCGCTCCTGCTCAGATGTTACTTTTACCAGACGGCGCATGGTATCCTGAATATCCGCTTCCATTTCGGTGATACTCTGCCAGAGATCCTCCAGCTCATCATGCGTATTCATATTCAGCTGCATGAAATGCGAAGCAGCTTCATCCAGATGGGCCAGCTTATCCCGCTCAGTATAGGACTTCGCGGCCGCTGCCAGATTTGTCACATGCTGAATCACATATCTGCGCAGCATTCTTAAGGCCAGCACTGCAGTCAGGACAATCATCAGCACCGCAGCCGGTACCAGAACCATTAAAAAACGGTTAATCTTATGGAAGAAATCATTAATGTCGACATCAATGACAATATATCCAAGCTGACTTCCGTCCGCCGCTTTAATTTCCTGATAATCTGTTCCGATCCATCCGTAATCATCCGTATGTGTGATGCGAAGCCGCCAGGAAGAATCCGCGATTTCCTTCACCTGCTCCAGATCAGATTCCAGCCACTGCCCGGGCAGATATGCCCAGTCCAGCTGATCGCCGTCAACCACATAGACGATGGCATTCCGTTCCGGGTCCGGAAACATCAGAAAGACGTTGCGGTTCTCTGTTTCCTGCCAGCAGTTCAGCAGAATCTCACGCGCTGCATAAAAGTCATCATCAACCAGCGGCCAGAACGCATTCATAAATTTCTCTGCGGACGGATCCTGCCGGACATCATCAGGCAGATTTGCATAGATCTCCTTTGTCTCCCGGAAGATTTTCTCGATATAAGACGCATCCTCCAGAGACATCGCATAATTCATGAGATTCTCGGCTTCATCGTGAAAATTCCGCAGTGCGTCAAATGTATACAGCCCGAAGACCGCCGCACTGATCATCAGAATCAACAACAGCGTTCCGGCCAGAATGACACGGAACGCTTTTGTTTTCAGTGAAATATATTTTTGATTCTTCAAAACGCAGGACCCCGGTTTACTTTGTTTTTCCGCTGCCGAGACCGCCGGGATATGGTTTGGCATCTGCCACAATCAAACCAAGACCCGCCATCTGCGAGAGAAATGCCTCCTCAGAAAGACCACCTGCAACTTTTTCCAGCAGTGCATCATCCACAACTGTTCCCTTCGGCATCAGTTCCTCAAGCTTTCCTTTGATCTTACCCTTCGCGACGAGCTCTTTCTCTGATAAATTGCTCATATCATGAACACCCCTTTCATGGATCGATTATTTAACCGTTACCTTACATTTTCTGGACAGGCCATTGATCGTCTGCACATAGATGGTACACGTTCCTCTGCCTTTTGCCCTGATCTTTCCACTCTTGCTCACAGACGCAACGGAAGTATTGCTGCTGGTATATCTGAGCGCCGGCGCATGTGACAATAGTTCTTTATTGCCGTTGTAAAGCGCGATCGCTCCCTCAAGCTTACCTGTCTTGTTCCTCTTGAGTGTCATTCTACTTTTATTCAGTTTCAGACTCTTCGGTACGGTATATGCTGTGCTCTCATTTCCCGTAATCGTGTGATTCAGCGACGACTTCGCAATATTCTTATATTTGCCCTTTACTTTCTTCTGCGCAATGACCCTGTATTTATAACACATGCCGGTTTCAAGTTTTCTGACCGTGTACTTGCGGACGCCGGCTTTTACGGTTTTAATCTTCTTTGGCGCATATTTATGATCGCCATTATTACACTTGCTGAAGTAAATAACATATCTGTCCGCATCTTTGATTTTATTCCAGGAAAACGTGAGCGCAGTACTGGCTGCTGCAGTCGCTTTGGCAGTTAAAACGGCTTTGGCAGAAGACTTTGTCTTTTTTTCCGGTTCTGGTGTGGGTTTCGGCTCCTCTTTTTTACCTGTTGCCGGGATCTCCTCTGTCTCAAAATGAGAGCGGTCATTTTTGCAGACGCGCCGCTTCTCTCCCGGGGTTGTTGCCGTCGGTTTCTTTACCACAGTCCAGGCTCCCCAGCTATGGCCTGTGGCCGGAAGGATGATATCGGAGCGCTGCCCGATCTCCTTTTGGCCCTCCTCATCCCCAAAAAAGGATTTACATACTGTACAGTACCAGTATTCTATATTCCCGGCTGTTTCGCATGTGGGCGCCAGATATGCATGAGGCTTCATTTTGTGCTGGATGTGTTCACCAAATACCGCGCGGACTGTCAGATCCGAATCCGGCTTCACAGCGATATAGTATCTGCCGCCGGATTCACTGACGCTGTACGTGTTTTTATTTTTATCGATCGCATCGATTTGGGTAAGTTCATACCCCTGCTCTGGTGTAACCTCGATATCAACCCGCTCATAAGGAGCAAACTGCAACTCCTTCACCAGATTATTCCCGTCTACAAAAGCGATTGATCCATTTTCTACATCGGCCGCCTTGATCGTGTAGCGCGGCTCTTTATCTCCGGCTGCAAATACGGAAGCCGGAATCATCACAAGGAACAGGAGTGCCATAAGCAGCACTGCACAAACTCTTTTCATATTTCCTGAAAACATAAGCAATACCTCCTGACCTACAAAGGTACATCTTTCACAACATCTTCTAGGACTATTTAATTATATCCCAAATGCGTGCTAAGCACAATGTAAGAGTGGCGCTTCTCCTGTAAATATCTGGATGTCACTGCCTTCTGCTTATAGCTTATTCCCTGTTGTGACATACTCCCACCACCTACGCGATGCGTTGAGGTGGGGGCTTCCTGCTCAACACCCCTGATGTGGTGAGTATCAACAGGCTATCCCCGCGTGTCCCGCGGTTCTTTTCAGGCTGTCCGTTCCGGACAGTCTTGTTTGCCTGGTTCTGTTTTTTCCTTCTTATGCTGCTTCCAGAAGCCGGCGCCCTTCTTCGCGGATATTCAATGCTGCATTGACATCCCGGTCCATACAATTGCCGCATCCGCAGATGTAGATCCGCTCATCCAGACGCAGCTCTTTCTTTATCGCGCCGCATGCCGAAC
>JAFRGW010000071.1 GCA_017433615.1 Eubacterium sp. | reverse complement strand
GCCAGTGAAGTAAGCATCTCTGGATCTTTCGTCCCGAGCGATGCCCGCTTCATGAGCTCCGTTAGGCTCACATGGGGATTATACTCCAGCGGCCTTGTTTCCGTCTTCTTAGATTTCGTCACGCCGACAGCATCGATCACGACAAAATGATCCTTTTCTGTGGCATCATCACCAGAGACCATCTTCAGGTCTTCCAACTTCAGCACCCTGGTTCCACGACCGAGCATCTGCTCGTAGTGGCCCTTGCTCCGGACATCACGCATAAAGATCAGACACTCCAGCGGTTTCACGTCCGTTCCGGTGGCGATCATTTCGACCGTCACTGCGATACGCGGGTAGAATTGATTACGGAAATTGCTCAGTGCCTCGTCCGCCTTCTTTGCCTTGCAGGTGATCTTCTGGCAGAATTCATTTCCCTCACCAAAGACCTCTCTGACAATCTGAACAATATCATCGGCATGGCTGTCATTTTTAGCAAAGATCAGCGTCTTCGGTACGTTCTTCCTGCGCGGGAACAGCTCAGTAAAGACCTTATCCCGATATGTCTGGATGACGGCACGGATCTGGCTCGGATTCACAACATCCACATCCAGCATTCCCGGATTATAGGCCATATCCTCATCCATCTGCCGCCAGCGCTTTGCCCGGGTCAGACGATCCCGGTATTCCGCCAGACGCTTCATGATCATAGCGCCGTTCTGGGTGATTTCAGTATTGATCAGATAGATGTCCTCACCGACATTAACCCGGTCAATGATAGCTTTCTCTCGGGAATATTCGCTGACCACGTTCTGGTTGAAGAACGCAAATGTTCTCTTCTCAGGTGTCGCAGTCAGACCGATAATGAAGGCATCAAAATATTCCAGCACCTGTGACCACACGTTGTAGATCGACCGGTGGCACTCATCGACGATAATGCAGTCGAAGAATTCCGGCGGATACTTTTTATTATAGACGACAGTGACCGGCGGCCTGTTCTCCTGATCACGGTCGATCTCGTCTTCTATATCCTCGTCTTCTTCGGACAGTTCCTCGCCCTTCAGGATAGAGTACATTCTCTGGATCGTGCTGATATAAACCTGATTGGATGGAGACATGACAGATTTCTTCAGAAGGCGGACGCCAAAGATATCCGAGAAGACACGCTGCTCTCCATTTGGCACATATGCACGGAATTCCTGCTCTGCCTGTACTCCGAGAGATTTCGTATCCACGAGAAAAAGAATCCTGTTCATCTTCCCGTAAGTAAGCAGTCGGTAGGATTCAGTAATCGCAGTAAAGGTTTTTCCAGCACCTGTAGCCATCTGAACAAGTGCCTTCGGTCTGTTCTCGGCAAAGGATGTATCCAGATTCTTAATGGCGATCTCCTGACATTTACGGAAACCGGTGGTATCCAGTTCTGGCAGATGCTTCAGGTTATTCCGCACTGTGTCTGGGGCAGCAATCCAGTCACGGAGCGTTTCCGGCTGATGAAAGGAAAAGACAGAGCGAGACCGGTATTTGATATCATGGAAATCTGTAAAGCGCGTTAGGGTACCGGTTGCCTCATAAGCAAATCGAATCTCATAACCTTCATCGAGGTACTTGAAGGTACTGTTGGCGTATCTGAAGGACTGACCTTCAACCACGGTGATATTCTGTGCTTCTGTATCTTTCTTTGCTTCGACGACCCCCACAGGCTTTCCTGCCACAAAAAGGGCATAGTCGACCGGCCCGGTACTCGTCGGGAATTCGCGGATTACGACTCCAAGAGCTGCCGAGAGATTGATTTTGTTCATATCCTGAATGACCCATCCGGCATCAATTAGCCTCCGGTCGATCGCCTCCCGGGCAATCTGCTCCGGCGTCTTAGGCATGCACATCACCCCCGGTCTCTACGAGTTTTACTGACCCTTCCGCAATTCTCCGAAGAGTCTCCTGATCAGCTTCATGGTTATTCATCAAGGTTGTAAGGGCTCTTTCTACGGCAGCCGTCTTTGTGTACCCGGTTTCTTCACAGAATTCCTCTAATCTCTGGTACACATTCACATCGATTTTTACGTTCAAATACTGTCCGTTTTTCTTTTGGCGTGCCATAGATCTCACCTCTTAGCAATGGTTAAACTCTTACTCAAATATCATACATCAAAAAGCTACCTTTTTCAACAAGAACTCATTTCTGCAAGAAAAAAAGGCCAGCGGACTCAATTGCCACTGGCCTATGCTCTCACTATGTACCAGAGATGCCGGAACCCGTCCCGGATCGTCTGTAGTTTCTCCTGCCGCTCGTTCTGCGCCCTTTTCAGCGGCACGCTGACTTCTCCAATACGCAGACCCTTCCGACTCGCTTCCGCGATCATCTCTGTCGCAAATTCCATACCGTCCGTCTGCAAGTTCAACTTCTTCAGCGCATCTTTTCGAATTCCCCGGATACCGCAGTGCCAGTCATGGATTTTCACACCGAATTTAACGCGCCCGCACCACGACAGGAATGGCACACCCAACTTGTGCGACCAACTCATAGCACCGTCCTCCATCTGACCGCCGAAGCGGTCGCCGGTCATAAAATCTGTCTTATTCTCTGCAAGAGGAAGATACAGTGGATCAAGATTGGCAAAATCGTAAGTGCTATCGCAATCGCCAAAGATAATCACATCACCTTTAGCGACAGCCAGTCCGTTGCGCAGTGCCCGGCCATAACCACGCCGGTGCTCGGTGATCACAGTTGCGCCATGGTCTCTGGCCATATCCGCTGAATCGTCAGTGCTATTGTTATCCACAATCAGGATCTCAGCGGACAGATGGTTTTTCTGAATGTATTCTTTCGCTTGCTCAATGCAGAAAGCAATGTTCTCCTCTTCATTCAGGCAGGGCATGAGAATGGTTAGCTCGATATTTAATTTTTCATCCATCCTGCGCTACCGCCTTTCGGGG
This sequence comes from Eubacterium sp., assembly GCA_017433615.1. Taxonomy (GTDB): domain Bacteria; phylum Bacillota; class Clostridia; order Lachnospirales; family Lachnospiraceae; genus CADBRN01. Next base: position 27,241 of record JAFRGW010000071.1, on the reverse strand, counting down.
AGTTCTTTGTACAAGTTCCAACATAATCAGGCATATGGCAAGCACTGTGGCGGCCTGTGACCGGTAGGTGAAGAAGCAGTGGACAAAGGAATGATTTGTCACGACGAGGTAACGTACATACGGAACAAACCCGAGGACGGCATACAGCGCGATCCGCTTGCCATTGATCTTTTCACGCAGGTTTATCCTGCCCAGCGCTACCGGCAGAATGAATAGCCCGAACACCAGCGCGAATATCAGTACCTTCCCGAAAAAGCCATACTCCAGCGGGAAAATCTTCAGCAGGTTCTTGACCAACGCATCCAGATAGAAATTTCCGGTCACATAATAGCTGGCAACGTAGGCGTTCAGCCGCTCGACGATGTGGCCGCGCACATAGGGCATCACGTCGATATGAAGGATTACAGAGGCCAACGCCCACTTCATCACCCACATGCCCAGATAACCGATTAGCCACATGGCGCAGTATTTTACAGCCGTCAGCCATAGTTGCTTGACGCTCTTTTCCTTCCGCTGAATTCTGAGAATCAGCAGCAGCGGAATCAACAGGGATAAGGTCTCCGTGGTCAGGAAATCGAAGAACACCGTCACCATGCCTGTGATCATGAAGAGCGACCCGATCCAATAGTCTTTCCCCCGTAAGGCAAGCAGTGTGCCGATGATTGCTGCGACCAGCATGCAAAGGAAGGCATAGGTATATTCCAGGCACCACGGGACGATCCAGACAGCGGCGGATACCATGGCGAGAATGAAGGCCACAGCTTCTCCCCTCATGCCGTTTTTCCAAAGTATCCACAGTAGTATCAATATCAGCGCAGCCATGAGCACCGTGTGGAGCATATAGATTGTCTTGATATTCCAAAACAGGTGCAGATACCGCATGGCGGCGGCGTTCCCGTGCCAGTAGCGCAGGTACTCCTGATCTGGCTCCACGTCCGTTTGCACAGTTTCCAACAGATACTGGTTCATCATGTTGGAATTGTTGCCGTAATAGTTCGCCCACATGGCGGATTCCAGCGGATGCTCTCCGTGCAGATAGTACGCGATGGACAGCGTAACGCAATCAGCGTAGTAATCCAGCCTGCTGGACTGGGCAAACTCATGCACCAGCGTGACCGTGTCATGTTCTGCCATGTATTCTCCGGATTCCTCAAAACGCTTCTGCCCCGCGCTGTCCGGGATGTTCGCCGCGCCGAGAAGAAATGCGAAGAGTACGAAAAAGACAATCAGAAAAACCAGTACATATTTACTGATAGCTTTCATGTAGCACCACCAATCGTTTTCAAAAAAAGCAGGCCGCTCATGTAGAACGACCTGCTTCTTTGTAAGCATTGTTTACTCAGAGTATTCGCTCAGAGTGTATGTTTTCACAACGGTTGTTATTAGTTAGCGTTCATTCTTCTTCTGGTTACCAGAAGGATGCCTGCGCCGAGAACAAGGATTGCACCGATGATGTAGAAGATTGTGGTACCGATGCCACCAGTGCTCGGAAGTACGGAACCCTTGTTGTTCTCGACGTCGAAGTCAAGCGTATTGTTTTCATCAACAGTGACAGTCGTGTCCTCAGTCAACAGGTTGTATCCACCGGCGGGAGCCTTAGTCTCATGCAGCTTGTAGCTATGGTCGCTGTCGCTGTCAACACCTTTGACTGTAATAAGCACGCCTTTGGTAACGATGGTATCAGTGGTTTCAACGTTAGCATCAGCGATTTCTTCAGCAGTAGCAACTCTGTACTCAACGCCTTCAGTGACTTCAACCAGCTGAACAGCTGTGCTACCATCAAGCAACTGGAACTCAGCGCCTGACAGCTTTGTGGAACCGTCAACCTTTTCGAAGGTGAAGCTATGAGTTTCGGTCTGGACTTCCTTCGGAACAGCCGTATAATTGTTGCCATACTTCAGATCCAATTTATTCTTTATAGGAGTACCAACAACAGCCTTTTCGTTTACAATCGCCTTTACAGTGATGGTCAGTTCAGCACCTTGATTAGCCTTAACAGTAGCAGCGTCAAGTGTCAAAGTGAATTTGTTGCCATTAGCAGTAACAGCGGCAGCAGTCCCAGCTTCAGGAGCAAAGGTGTAAGCAACATCATCGCTGAAAGTAGCGTCAATTTCCTTAAAGGTCAGACCTTCATCCATAGTATCAGTCAGGACGATGGTATCATTGGCAGAAGCAGGAATGTTCAAAGTCAGTGTGTACTCAACAGTGTCACCAATCTGAGCATGCTTACCAGCGTCAGCTACTTCCTTCTCATCGGTCGGATAGCTGTTCTTTGTGTTGATGGTCACATCGGCAAGCGTCTGAACTGCTAACTCATCACCGAGTGTGGACTTGATTAAGTAGTAACCGGGAGCGGAAACACTGATTTCAGCGCTACCACCGGGTGCAGTCTGTGCGCCTTCAGCAGGGCTACCGAATGCCGCTGTCATCTCAGCGTCAGTCCAGTCATCAAATGCACCGGTAACAGCATCTGCAGTAAGTCCATCAACAGCAGTAGCATACCATTTCTGCTCAGTTCCGACCTGTGTAAAGGTGAACAGTCCAGCATCCAAAAGAGCAGCCTTAGCGGTAGCGCTCGTGGTGTAGTAAGCAACCTTCGGAACATCATCACCTTCGGTAGCTCCATTGAATTCACCAGTGTCTTCGTCAACAGTAATCTTTGATGCATCTTCAATATCTGCATCCAACAGCTTCCATGCTTTATAAGCAGTGGTTTCGGTAGCGGCCTCATCTGTGTCGGCCGTACTATTGATCGTAATTGTCGCGGCCATTGCCGGGATACTAATAGCGAGTACCATTACCATGGCAAGCGCCAAAGCCATCATCTTCTTCATATGTTTCATACTATCATCCTTTCTCGGGAGGCTCGTCCTTCCCTTGTTTTTTTGTGCAGGGGATTTTCCAGTTGCTCTTTTGTTGCCTCACTGTTCCCCTCACATTTCAACAGCTGAAGCAATTCCCTTGTTCTCCCTTCCTGCAATACATTTGTACCCACCGGATCGGGAACTTTGGAAGGATCTCCTTCCGAATAAAATAGGTTTACGTGTTACTTATATGTCGGCTGACCTCATACTGAATTGTCGCAGGAACCAGATACCAGCCGGCTCATACTGCTTGCAGGAATTTGGTTATTTAACACTTTTAGATGTGTTTTCATTCCTTATTCCTACTATCTATTATGCCCATTATAATACATAAATCTGCGTCATGTAAAGCGTCAAAATATTTAGTTTGTAACTCTTTTTTCTTTCGTTTTTTGACATTATTTCTGTCATTTTTCTCATTTTTCTATATAATGGGTATCAATTTTGTTTCTTACTACATCTTGTGTTTTACTATTTCTCTCTATTACGGAGGGCCTGCCCTGTCCCGGGAGTAATCCAATACAAGGTTATTCAGCCCAGCTCTGTTTCGTATGCAATTAAAGTCCATTACGATAGGCCGTCACCTCCTTTTCTACGCATTTTGACGCAGTACATCATTGTGGCTGCCATGATTAAGGCAAGACCGCATAATGTATAAGATAATGTGCCAATGCCGCCAGCATTAGGCAACTCAACGCCAGAAGTATTAGTGATGATAACCAGGAATCCATGATCACCAGTTAATTCTGCTGTCTGTGGTTTCCCGCCTTGATTAAGCTATTGTCTCTACTGCGTCCGCCAGTTTTACATATTTGCTTTCGCAGAATCGACTTTATGCGTCTTCAGAATTTCGGCGTCAGTTTATTCGTCGAGATCAGAGGCTGTTAGTTTAACCTCCTTTCTCTACGCCTCATCCTGAAGCCGTACATGATAGCGGCGCTAAGCATTAATGCAATGCCGCTTAATGTATAAATTAGTGTACCGGAACCTCCAGTATTCGGAAGTGAAACTCCAGAATCGTTAAATACTGTTAGTTCAAGTCCATTAGCTCGAACATGATCATTGGTTCTTAGCTTAATCGCTTCTCCACTCACCTCGAAACCGATAACTGTTGTAAGCAATTCATAACCCACAGGTGGTTCTGTCTCAACCAAGTAGTAAGAACCCAGTGGAAGATTAACAACCTCAACTTCGCCTTCAGATCCAACAGATACTCCCTGTACAAAAACAACTGGTGTATCCGTTCCATTAACCTTTATCATTTGCACTTCTGCATCATCATCTGTGGCAGGTCTATAGAGATTAAATGATGCGTTGGCCAGTTTTGTAGAAGTACCGCTTTCCATCTTAATGACTTTAATGGTTGCAACTTTCTTCACATAGGTATTCGTTATTGAAACTGTCTTTGCCCCTGTCTTAGAGACTTTAATGTTAGTTCCATCTGTAATTACTGTCGTGACTTCATAATTGGTAACATCTGCATTAGACTCTGTTACCGTATATGTAGTTGCTGCAGAAAGTCCGCTTACATCAACCGTACCGTTTTTTTGATTCCATGTAATATCACTACCAGTTTTTGTTATCGCTACCTCTGTAGTATCATCCGTTATGGTAAACGATAATGCTTCTTTGAGCTGGCTCAGTTCAGCATCTGATAAATCTCCAATGATCTCTTTATTGATGGTAATTGTACCCCTGACAAGCTGCCATTTTGCATAAAAATCATTATTCTGCCGGATAACAATCTTTTCACCATCTCTTAATGCGTAGTAATAGCCTTCTTCTGTCTGTCCGACTATCTGATTACCTGTACCATTTCCCTCTGCATCAACCGCATCAAACCATCCGACAAATTCATATCCATCAGCTGGAGAAATGAGATCTGTACCGGTTTTTGTTGTCATTATGGTTTCGCCATACCAGTCCCATCTATATTGGTCCGGAATCCATTCTCCCCGTGTCATTTTTGCCCTGGTAGTATCAATGATATTAGTTCTCGCAACACCTCCCGGAACGTAATCATTATGATAACTTGTTCTGTACGCAATATTCTCGCTGACAGGTTGAAGAACTAGCATCAAAACTCCTGTAGGATTATATGCATAGTAACCGTAACCTGCATTTCCGAAGGCTGTCTGCGAATAATCCTGATACTGAGGATTACCCCTCGATGTCATGAACCCAAGAACACTATAGTAGTTCGGATATCTGGAGCTAATCGCGCCCATGTTTTTGAATTGGCTTACAACTGCCATATTTTCAAGATCCGTGTTGTTGTACCACCCAAAATATGCATATGTCCCTGCATAAGAATATCCTGGTACTGAAATACCCGAAAGTGTATCTTCTTCTATAGCGAGTACACCTGTACTATCAAGTTCAAACTCATATCTCTCCGGAACAATAGATCCTTCAGGGAGTTCTACATTGGGCTTCCCGTTGTAAAGAAGGATATTTCCATTTTCATCTGCTAGAGCAACCACAAACTTCACATAATTTGTTGGTTCAGTATTCCCGTATCCATCATGTGGACGAATATTGTCCTGATTTGCGAAGTTTGCGTTATCCTGCGGCTGATGTAAAAATACAATCGAGTTATTTGTTTTATCTTTAACTGTTACAGTCCAAACAACCTCGTCTACCTTCCCATCGGCATTTGTACGAGTACCTATAATCTTTGTGGTTCCAACTGCCACCGCTGTTGCTATTGGGGCATCTGTATCAGGATCTGTACTAACTGTAGCAATTGACGTATTTGCACTTCTCCAGGTGAATCCATCAAAATCTATCAAATCTTCATCAGCTGTAGTTACTTCTGCCATACGGAGTGTTTTACTATTTCCGGATAGAATAGTACTTTGCGCTATTCCATAGGCACCTGTTCCATCTTCTTCAAAGTTATTAACAAAAATAAAATGTGCTGCGTTTGATGGGTATGTATAACCAGTCGTCCAACCATAAGAAACTTTAGTGCTCATTAAACTGGTTCCAGCATTATTAATTGCTACACAATACCTGTTACTTGTATTTCCTCGATATATATATCCTTGGTTAGCGGCTGGGCTATTTGTAGAATTACTCAGTGCTGAACCGCCTTCTGTTTGAACTGGATAAATTTTATTGTTCGTATTAGCGACGCTTGTCAGTCTATGGTTTCCACCACTCACATAATATGTCCACCAATAATCATCAAGGTCATCAGTTGTGGGTGCTACATTATCGGGAAATGTTACTCTACCCGTCTCGGAATTATACTCGACTTCAACAAGTCCCCCAGAACTATTAACGGCATAATAAGGTGCTCCATTGCCGCTATAAACAACAAGTACATATTGACCGGACTCTGTTGAAGGCCAATTGTTACCGCTAAATGTTCCAGCCACTTCGCCAGTTACAGAGAAACCATCCTGACTATAAGTAATCTCTTTTCCATCTTCGCTGATAGATAAATCATTAATTATTTCTGTTCCCTCATCTGCAAAATGAACAATACTCATTGTCTCTTCTGTCTCGATATTGGGAGAAATCGAGTTAATGATTCTTACTTCAACCGGTGCCTTAGGTTCTGTTTTCTCTCCGTTTACTCTGATTTCAATGTCAAAAAAACGTGCATAGCTAATAGAAACATCATCATTCTCATTACTCAATGCATCTTCAGCTTGAAGCAAGTATCCGTCATATTTTTCAGGGTCAACAATCTCTTTTGCATAGAGTTCTGCTCCCTCAGGAATTCCTGCTTCAGGCCCATATGTAACTTCTATCGTATATGTTTCTCCATTAGCCGTAATGACCTGTGTGCTAAGGATTTCCGTCCCGACAATCGCATACACGGGCAACTGATCTGTCGTCACCTGCAGGCCGTCGACGTGTGTCTCGCCGCCGTATACCAGGGCGTCTTTCTCGACTTCCGGGGTTCTGCCATTGAATGACAGCGCCTGCATGACGGTTCCTTCTGCGATTTCTTCTGTTTCTTTGTAGGCGATGTCTACATCGATGTCTGCTTCCGGTGTTACAGTTCCTTCGGTTGCGGATACGATGTTGACATCGACGATCTTTGCGTAGTTGATCGCTGTGGATCCGGACGCCTTCTCACCGTTCTCAGCCTTCGCGCCGTTTTCTCCGTTCGCATCCCCGATGAGCAGCTTCTCTGCTTCGCTCATGTAGCTCTGGTACTGTCTGGATGCTTCCGGGATCTCCTTGATATCGATCTCAGCGTCTTCCGGGATGTTTGCATTTTCATCATATTTAATAGTGACTGTGTAGCTGTCGCTTTCTGAGATCAGGACACTTGCGCCGCTTCCGGCATCGGCAGCTTCCTCACCTTTGTCAGCTGCACTGCTCTTGGCTGATGCATCTGTCGGAACGTCTGTCCCGGTTTTGATCTCTTCCGCCACCGGATCCTTCTCCACAGCCGCATCCTTCGTATCTGCCGCTTCCTCAGCCGTCTCTTCTTTCGCCGCAGCTTCTTTCGCTTCTGCGATCTCCGCTGCCTCTTCCTCTGTCACCCAGCAGTCCGCGTCATGCTGGTGCGCAAGGAGTTCCGTCTTTCCACAAATCAGGTGCTTCGGATCGCCGACAAGGATCTTGTTTCCGTCCGCATCCTTTTCATAGTGAACCCAGCCCATCTTCTCAGGGCTCTCGTTCTTCGGACCCTTCTCATAGCAGTCGATGGTATGGGTATGCAGTTCCAGCTTGCCGCAGGTCAGAACTTTCTCTTTGCCGTAGCAGGATTTGCTGTGTTTATGTCCTTTTGTTTCTTCTTTTCCGCAAACAAGCTCTTTCGAAGTCTTGTAGCATTTATCAGAGTGCGTATGCTCTGTGAGACCGCATGTAAGCTGCTTCTCTGTCTTTTCGACAGTCTGATAACAGCTGTCGTCGTGATGATGCACGACAGCCTCCTGAATCAGCTGTACTTCTTCGATGACTTCACCGGTCTCGTCGTCGACAACCGGATCGGAATAAACGGCCGGGGAGATTTCCTGGCCTTCCTGATAGCCGCACTGCAGTACTCTCTCACTGCTGACAACAACCTCTGCGTAGCATTTCTCAGAGTGTCTGTGTTCTTCTTTTCCGCAGTCAAGTGTTTTCTTCTCTTTGTAGCATTTGTCGGAATGCTTATGTGCCTCCTGCTCGGTCTTGCCGCAGGTCAGGACTTTTTCTTCTGCATAGCATTCCTTTGTATGTTTATGTTCTTTGATCTCCGGGAGCGTGCATACCAGCTTCTTTTCTGCAACGGTCTTCTGCTTTCCGTTTTCCGTGATGGTTTTGTCGACGGTTTCATAGCAGTTCTCGTCATGTTCGTGCCCGACATAGTCTTCTTTCCCGCAGATCAGAACCTTCTCTGTTCCGGTCTGTTTTCCGTCCGCATCATAAACAGGCTGCTTTTCATAGCAGTCTTTTGTATGTTTGTGGACTTCGTATGTGCAGGCAAGCTGATAGCCGCTGCCGGCGTCTGTGCCCGCGGTTTGGGCCGCAGTGCTCCTGTCAAATGCTACTGCAGGAATAATCAGCGAATAAACCGTGATGAATGCCATCACGCACGCGATTATCGAGAATACACGTTTGCGTGATCCTCTATTCTGCGAACCAAAAAAATAATTGATAACGGAATGAACTCTGCTTTTCACGGAACTGCAACCTCTCTAAACTTCTGAGATATCATTTACTGCTTCATCGGGCCGGAAGAACGGGATCATGAACAATTTCACCTGCATTTCCAATATTTCCGTCCGCCTACTGTCATACAGACAGGATACCTGCTCTCCCATCTAATCAAACGTCAATGATACAGATCTGTTCCCTGTTTTATTCATCACAAAACAGACGGGCAGAATAACCCGACGGTAAACCAATTATCCACGAAATGACAAAAAATGTCAACAAAAAATCCCCTGTATTTTTTCAAGATACAGAGGATTTTAATCATTGGAGTCAGATTATCTTAGATTTTTTACTTTTATTTCACCCGGCCGAAATCTTTCAGCGGCCATACGGTAAATACAATTTTTCCGACGATCTGCTCTTCTGCGACGCAGCCGATCGCGGTACTTCTGGAATCGACCGAGACGCTCCGGTGGTCACCCATGACGAAGATACGGGATTCCGGTACCTGATAGGGCAGGTCCAGGTCACACTGACCCAGCGCCTTCTCAGTGATATACGGCTCGTTGATCAGCTGGTTGTTGACGTAGACGTTGCCCTCTTTGTCAATATCAACCCACTCGCCCGGCTGTGCGATGACGCGCTTAACCAGCAGCTTGTTGTTGTAGTAGAACGCGATGACATCGCCGGTCTCGAAATCACTGCCCTTGACGGAAAGAACGATACTTCCCTCCGTGAGGGTCGGCGTCATACTCTTGCCGTAGATCTTCAGAACCGGGAGCAGCAGGACTGCGACCAGAATCGCGACGGCCGCAACGACCAGCAGCGTGAAAATCGTGCTTCGCAGGGTTCCGAAGAATGTCTTGCGATAACGCTCCCGCTGCAGCTCCATTTCAAGCTGTTCTTTTGAAGGTTTGATAACCTGTGCGGTTTCCTTATTAGCTGTCTCACTCATCTTTTACTTCCCGCCTCACTTTTAATTCTGTGTGATCACGTCCGATGAATTTACGGATCAGTGCATCATCCCGCTCCAGCCGCTTCTGTGCGTCGGCCAGTTTTTCCTGCAGGAGGTCGATCTCTTTTCGCTGATCTACCAGAATCTCCAGAAGTTCCAGACGTGTCAGTTTCTGAATGGAATCGTCAGACTGTGCGCCCCCGGAATTGCCGCGGGCCGGTGCAGTCTTTGTCTTCTTATTATTTGTTTTGCCGCCGATCAGGTTCTTCAGTGACCCGGCGAGCGCATTTGTTCGCTTTTCCATGATTTCGCCTTCTTTATGTTCAGGATTTCTATTACACTTTATCACAACTGTCTCTAAAAATCTACCGTTTCCTACAGCACAATATTCTCCACATCCACGCGCTCGATCGTCGACAGCGCCTTCTTTGTCGCCTTTCTGCCTGTCAATGTGACAACCCGGCCGGCGTGGTTGGTAATTGCTTTCTCCAGATAGTTGCGGACATCGCGTGCATTTGCAAAGGTCTTCGGTTTATTCGTGCAGCGCTCTGTGAAAAATTCTGCCGCGGTCTCCAGCGCTTCTTTTGACAGAGTATAATCCTGCTTCCTGCACATGGACTTGAGGATCGCAACCTCTTCCTCCGCGGAATAATCTTCGAAGACGATGACCTTGCTGAAGCGGGAGCGGAGTCCCGGATTGGAATCGAGGAACTCCTCCATTTCATCGGTGTAGCCGGCACAGATCACAATCAGGTCATCCCTGTGATCCTCCATGCCTTTGAGCAGCGTTTCTACGGCCTCCTGGCCGAAATCCCCCTGGCCTTTGTTGTTGGTCAGGGCATATGCCTCATCGATGAAGAGTACGCCGCCCAGCGCATCCTCGATGGCGTCCTGTGTCTTGATGGCCGTCTGGCCGATATAGCCGCTGACCAGGCCGGCCCGGTCCACCTCTACGAGATGTCCCTCTTCCAGCACGCCGATCGCGGCGTAAATCTTTGCGAGCAGGCGTGCGACTGTCGTCTTGCCGCTGCCCGGATTGCCCGCAAATACCATATGCTTGTTGATGTTCGTTGTCTTCAGCCCGCGCTCCGCACGCATCTGCTGCACCTTGACGAGATTGATCAGGCTGTTGACATCCTCCTTGACGGATTTCAGGCCGATCAGGGCATTGAGCTCGGCGATCAGTTCCTCTGCGGTTTTCTCCGGCTCGTCGTCATATGGTGCTGCGACGTCCTGGTTTGCTGCGGAGGTGTTGCTTCCGACAGCTGCATTTCCGGTACGGGCTGTGCCGGCGCTGCCGCTGCCTCCGGGACTTCCTGGCCGACCGGTATCATTTCCGTTGTTGTATGCTGCGGCGCCGCTGCCGGATCCTGTTTGACCAGCGCCGCTGCCCGTACTGGTATCTCCGGTAGTCCGGTTCCGCAGCGTATTCCGCCGCGTGCCGCCCTTCTGGCGCACCGGGGCAGTCCTCTGGTCCGGGCTGAGCAGTCCGAATTCCTTCAGAAATTCATCCAGCGCGATCAGGTAGCGTGTCAGATTTTTTATAACAGCATCACTCTGGGTCTCCTTGCCGGAGAGATATTCCTCCCCGAGCATCCGGTAAACCTGTGTCAGCTGCTTTGCTTTCTTATTCTTATAGCGGTCACGCTTAATCTTCCTGCCCGCATCTGCCAGCACAAAGTATTTCACCGACAGCGGAATCAGCTTCGCGTAGCCGTCCGGCGTGAGATTGCGCGCGCGGCGGAGATCCTCCGCCTCTTTCTGTGAAAGATCACGCCCCAGCGCTGTTTTGATAAATGCTCTGTCTTCGTCACTGAACGAGCCGTCGCTGAAGGCGAGATACAGCAGAAAGTTCAGAAACGATTCTGCCTGCATATCCCGCAGCGAAACACTGATATTTTGATTGACGACGCCGTGTGCCTGGATATAATCACAGATCTCGTAGACCCCGGCCACGGCCTCTGACAGTTTTCCCGCCATAATCATTTCTCCGTTATCATACCGTCTGGTGCGTCATGGTATCCGTCTATGATCGGAAATCATTTTCCTGCGATCTATCGTTTACATCGGGAAGTTTCCCGCGGGATTTCCTAAAAAAATAAGGAACCAATGCAGGCATCAGTTCCTCGGAAAAACTTTCGTTTTTTGATCTTCATCCACATTATAAGCAGAAAATCTGATCACTGTCAATTCCTATTTCCGATACCTATTGCAAAATGTTGATACACATTTCTCAGTGAAAAGATACCCTTCACGAATACTATTGTTTTTCTCAAAATAATCCTTATGCCTAAGCATACGATCATAAAACAATTCTTTCAGATTCTGTATTCCCTTCTGCTTGATTCCTTCGCTTTTCACAACATTAAGATACACATATACAGTGACAACAAAATCGTGTATAACCGGATTCTGCATCCACGTATCTCTACTCTTTTTTGATATTGATTTAATCTTTGAAACTTGAAAAAGAATGTCTTTATTCTTATGCAAAGACACTTGATAAGGTGCCTTCAAACTGTTAATGATACAATTATTATGAGCTGCCGCATTACGCAAAAATTTCACAGACCACAGAAACGAACTGTAATCATCCTTTCTTTTATATTTTGAATAATACAGCTGATATATATCAACGAACTCTCCAAAAGATAGAATTTCAACGAGTTCCCATAATGCGTAACGATCTTCATTAACTGCATGTTTCTTCACAAGATCGCTGGTTACAGATCTTCCAATCTTATCATGAAGTGACTTTACACGCAGATAGTTCGTATTAAGATACTCTTTTACAATAGAATATCCATCTTCATCAGTATTCTCGCTTAAATCATACAACAATTGAACTTTTAGCGCATGCTCAATATCAAGAGCCATAGATATAATTAACTTCCTGAGATACATATCAATTGTCGATAATTCCCTCAAATAAGCAAAATCAAGATTTATATATTGGTCCTTTCTTAATGTTGCTGAATACTTGTCATAATTACGACCATAGGCTTTTAGTTTAAAATAATAATTACTATCTCTCAGGAATTTCTTTGCTTCTTCAATACTGGTTCTGTCAAATGTGATTCCCTTATTTTGCATATCAAGAATCTGTTCATCAATTGTAAGCTTCGGTCTATTCATGTCACCGCCCTCGTTATGTAAATATATATCCCAGTATACTAGAATACATAAAAACATACAAGGATCGCATCCCAAAATTCATGAATCCTGTTCCAGATACGCCAGCAGCCGGTCCATCTCCGCCTCCATATCCGCGCGTCCCAGCTCGTACAGCGCGCCGATCTTCTCGACATCCCCTTCAAAGCGGCTGATGCCGACCGGCCGGGAAGGTGCCAGCACAAAGCACTTGCCCTCTGCCATATCCACGTCCATGCGGTCCAGAAGGCCATTGTATTCATTGGAAGCCTTCTCCATGGCCCGGATAAATTCCGGATGCCTGCCATACAGCACTTTGTCAAATGCATTTTCCTTCTTTTCCTTGCGCCGGTAGGTGCGGTCTTGCGTGCGGATCACCATGATTTTCTTATGACCCTCCTGCACGGCGTGATCATACGGAATCTTCACGCTGCAGCCGCCGTCCAGATACGGCTGGCCGCCGATCACGACCGGACGGGACACATACGGAACCGTCGCAGACGCCTGAATTGCCCGGAAAATATTGCATTTTCCCTTCTCGAAAAACGTCGCTTCGCCAGTTTGGACGTTGGCCGCCACCGCGACCAGACGCCGCGCCGGGTCATCAAAACGCTCCCGGTTCAGCGGATTTTCACCGCCCATCAGTGTATCAAACAAATACGTAAATCCTGTGACGCCGTGCTCTTTCTTCACTGCGCCCATTCCCGTATATTCCGGATCATGCCGGTGCGTCAGATTGATCCGCGGGCAAAAACCGATCTGTCCCGATACATAGCCCGTCGCAGACATCGCGCCCGCCGAGACGCCCATCGTCGTCTGAAAATTAATCCCGTGCTGCATCAGCACATCCAGCGCGCCCTGCGTATAGAGCCCGCGCCACGCGCCGCCCTCCAGCACCAGGCATCCCTCCGTAATCACATCCGGCGCATTCCCCGTCGGAATCTCCGCCACCTTACTGTACACTTTCATCCTTCTAGCCATACTAATTCAGTCCTTTTTTATTATCTCTCCAAGGCAAGGGACGGTTTTCTGTCTCCCTGCACTCAGCAGGATGCCATTTCCAAAGCAGCGAATTCCACCTGAGCTGCGTGGAAATTGCATCCTGAAACATCAGAAGCAGACAGAAAACCAGTCCTTGTCTCCTCACAGCTTCATCGACAGTCCGATCCGCTTGCGCTTCACATCTACGGAGATTACCTTCACTTCCACGACGTCTCCGACGCTGACAACTTCCAGCGGATGTTTGACGAATTTCTTATTGGACATCTGTGAGATGTGTACCAGGCCGTCCTGGTGCACGCCGATATCGACAAATGCGCCGAAGTCGATGACGTTGCGCACGGTTCCCTTGAGGATCATGCCTTCTTCCAGGTCTTCGATCTCGAGGACGTCGCTGCGCAGCACCGGTTTGGGCATGTCCGCACGCGGGTCGCGGCCGGGTTTCATGAGCTCTTTGATGTTGTCACGCAGAGTGATTTCGCCGATGCCGAGAATTTGTGCCAGCTGTGCAGCATCCGGTCCGGCCTTCTTTTCTGAGGCAGTCTGTCCGGCAGCATCCGCCTCGCTGCCCTTACCGGATTTCCCGGCGCGTCCCATCTCCCGGATCACTTCGGACAGCCGCTTATTTTCCTTCCCGGCCAGCACATCTTCCATATTCAGGCCCAACAGCTCCAGCAGACGTTTCATTGCATCATATGCCTCCGGATGGACAGCTGTCGCATCAAGCGGCTCCTTGCCGCCGGCGATCCGCATAAATCCGGCGCACTGTTCAAATGCCTTCGGCCCGAGTTTGGGCACTTTCAGAAGCTCTTTTCGGGATTGGAAGCGGCCGTTCTCCTCGCGGTAGGCCACGATGTTCTTCGCAATCGGTTTGGAAATACCGGAAATGTATTCCATCAGCGGCGCGGACGCGGTATTCAGATCTACGCCGACACGGTTGACGCAATCTTCCACGACACCGCCGAGTGCGCTGCCGAGTTTCTTCTGATTCATATCGTGCTGGTACTGGCCGACACCAATAGATTTCGGGTCGATCTTGACCAGTTCCGCCAGCGGATCCTGCACGCGGCGCGCAATGGATGCGGCACTGCGCTGTCCCACATCAAATTCCGGGAATTCTTCGGTCGCCAGCTTGCTGGCTGAGTAAACAGACGCGCCCGCCTCATTGGTGATCACGTACTGTACCTTCGCCGGAATGGTCTTCAGATATTCCGCGATAAACTGCTCCGATTCGCGGGACGCGGTGCCGTTGCCGACCGAAATCAGCGAGATATTGTATTTGGAAATAAATTTTGTCAGTACTGCGCGGGCGTCTGCCTGCTTCTTCGCATTGGTCGGCGCCGTCGGATAAATCACATCGGTATCGATAACCTTTCCGGTCTCGTCCACGACTGCCAGCTTGCAGCCCGTGCGGAATGCCGGATCCCATCCGAGTACAACCTGTCCGGCAATCGGCGGCTGCATCAGGAGCTGCTCCAGATTCTTGCCGAAGACCTTGATCGCGCCGTCCTCAGCCGCCTCCGTCAGCTCATTGCGGATCTCACGCTCGATTGCCGGTGCGATCAGACGCTTGTAGCTGTCTGCGATCACAGCCTGCAGTACCGGTGTCGTGACTGAATTATTTTTTTTAATAATGTTGTGGGCGAGAAAACGGTGCACCATCTCCTCATTCACCTGAATCTTCACAGTCAGCGCCTTTTCCGCCTCACCACGGTTGATCGCCAGTACGCGGTGACCCGGGATTTTCGCGACGGCCTCCTGATGATCATAGTACATCGAATAGACGCCATTTTCCTCTGCATCCTTCGCAGCAGCAGTCACCAGAATGCCGGTCCGGCGGGTGTGATTGCGGATGCCGTGGCGGTATTCAGCATTGTCGGAGATCTCTTCTGCAATGATGTCAGAAGCACCGGCAATGGCCTCGGCTGCGGTTGCGACACCTTTTTCTTCCGAAACATAGGACGCAGCGGCTTCCTCCAGCGGTGTGCTGATCTCCTGCATCAGGATCAGATCTGCCAGCGGCTGCAGCCCCTTCTCCACCGCGATCGTCGCGCGGGTGCGGCGTTTCGGGCGGTACGGCCGGTACAGATCCTCCAGCGCGACCATCGTCTCTGCCTTTTCAATGGCTGCTGCCAGCTCCGGCGTCAGCTTTCCCTGCTCCTCGATGGTCCCGAGAACCTGTGCCTTCTTCTCCTCCAGATTGCGCAGATATGTCAGACGCTCAAACAGATTGCGGAGCACCTCATCATTGAGTGCACCGGTTGCCTCTTTTCTATAGCGGGCGATGAATGGGATGGTATTTCCCTCGTCAATCAACTTTACCGCCGCTTCTGCCTGCTGCGGCCGGATCTCCAGCTCCGCAGCGAGGGTTTTGATAATATCCATAGTGTTTTCTTTCCTTTCCATTCCTGAAAAATCAGTTTATCACGGATTCCCCTGTGAGGCAATTTGCACTTTTCCCAAGGATGATTTACAATGTGATGATACCAGGGTCAAAGGCTCTGGACGCGGTGCAGTATGCAATCGCGGACACGGGGCGTTGACCCGCCCCGGCATGAGCATGCAGCGATGCGCAGCAGCGCAGAAATGAGGTTCATCATGAAACGCACTTTGATCTTACTGATCACTTTATTATCTCTGTTATTTGCAGCCTGCGGCTCCGCCGCATCCGGCAGCATCAAAAGCGAAAATGCTCCGACAGGTTCGGAATCCGGAACATCTGCCGAATCTGTGACAGAAACTGCCACTTCGGATAGCAACCCGGCCGCCGCTTCTTCCTCCGAAATCACGATTTCAGATGTCGACGCAGGTCTGAGTGTTGTTCTCACAGAAATCAAGGACATGGTTCACCCGGGCGAGGCCGGGGCCAGTCTCAAATCTGCGCAGGCAGCAGCGGATGCACTTGACTTTGCACTCGGCACAGATCTGAATGCGGACATGATCGCTGCCATGACCTATGCTTACTATGACTCTCTTCATGAGGCAGCCGCAGATGAATTTCCGGAACAGCTTCAGCTGCTGGACGACACGCTGAATACACTCCGGACTGCAGAAGGCGAATCGCTGCTGGAAGATGCCGGCATCTCCGATTCATCTTATCCCTGGACTGATGAAGCATTCGAGCGGGCTGAAGCAATCGCACATGCCTGCAGCAACTAAAAAAGGAGTTTTCTTATGAATTTCCACAAACCCCTTTATGAAACAACAACCGTGATCACACTGGACGAGTTCCGCAAGCTCAATCATGCGCTCTCCAACCGCCGCACGATGGCAGCTGTAATTCTGCTGATTGAGGCCGTTCTTGCAGGCCTCCTGATCTTCTCGATCCGCAGTCACAACCGCAGTTCGATCCAGCTCTATGTCATTATGCTGATCCTGCTGCCGGCGATTTCCTGGTTCATCCCGCGCTACATGGAGCGACGGATGTATCTGGCAAATGAAACCGCCCACAACATGGTCATGAAGACAGAATTTTACGAAGATCACCTTGAGCAGCACAGTCTGCGGGGCCACACTTCCGTAAAATACACGGATCTGCAGAGAATCATAGAGACCAGCACGAATTTCTACATGCTGGTCTCCAAAACACAAAGTATTATCATTGTAAAAGATCACTGTCATCCGAAGCTGATCCAGTTCATTCATGAGATGATGAAGCCGGTTTCCGGCCAGTGATACCCCGGACGCGCGTCTGTATGCCGCCGTGCGAAACGGCCGCGCGTGATGTCAGGTGTTCAGAACTGCTTCGACTGCTTCCTTCGACGGCATCGCCGGGATGGCTCCGCGTTTTTGGACGCACAGCCCCGCAACGGCATTTGCAAAGCGCAGCATTGTCTGCGCTTTTTCCATGTCCAGATCTTCCGGCTTCCAGTCATTGGCAGCAAACTGATACAGAATCCCGCCCCAGAAAGAATCACCGGCGCCGGTTGTGTCAACCAGTTCACATTTCATCGCCGGTTCCCTGGCACTGACAGATGCAGTTTTCAGCAGTGCACCGTCTCCGCCGCATGTCACAAACACGCATTTGACACCGGCCGTCAGAAGGCGGACTGCCGCCTCATCCGGGTCGGACGCATCCGTGAGCAGATCGCATTCTTCATCTGATATTTTCATGATATCCACATATGGAATGGCTGCACGCATTTCGCGGATCGCAGCTTCCCGGCTCTGCCAGAGCGGCGCGCGGTAGTTCGGATCGTAAGAGATCAGCGCGCCCGCTTCCTTTGCGGTTTTCACCGCTGCATATGTCGCGCTTCTGGCCGGCTCATCGGTCAGAGACAGCGAGCCGAAGTGGAAGATCTTCGTCTGTTTCAGCAAATCCTCGTTCAGTTCCTCCGGTTTCAGCTGTGTATCGGCGCCGGGTTTTCTGGCAAAGGAGAAACTGCGCTCTCCATTCTGCAGTGCCACAAACGCAAGCGTCGTGAATACATCCGGATCACTGATCAGATTTGCCGTGTTGATCTCCAGCCCCTCCAGCACACCGCGCAGATAGGCGCCGTGCATGTCATTTCCGACCTTTCCGATAAATGCCGTCCTGCAGCCCAGCTTCGAGAGTGCCGCCAGCACATTGGCCGGGGCACCGCCCGGGTTCTGTTCGAAAAGTGCACGTCCCGCTTCGCTCACCCCGCAGGGCGTAAAGTCAATTAAAAGTTCACCGAGCGCAGTTACATCGTACATACTATCTCTCCTTCTCTGTAATACTCATCACTTTATCACCCGGCATGGCGTTTGTCTGCTTTTTAATATTTTTCATTAAATGGAAGTGCTTTCATCTGCCATGCTGTAATATCCGCGCCTGTACAGTTGAACTGCACCCGCAGTGCCCGTTCTTCCTTCTCGTCCGGATCATTCGGATAGAAGCGGGATGCGAATACAACCGTACCGTCGTTGGCGTAGATTTCCAGCATCGAGCGGTCAATCATAATCCGCAGATCACAAATTGTTTCCACTTTTACCCTGCGCGGACCGCGGCCGCATCCGACTGCCTCTGTCATATTCAGTTCCAGAACGCCGCCGGCAAATGCAAGCGTCACACCGTCACCAATTGCAATGTTCCATGCAGCTGACGGGTCTGCGAAACGGATTTCAACATCTCCGGCTGCATCCGGCAGTACCAGTGTGCCGTCCGGCGCAATTGTCTGTTCGTCAAAACGGAGAGCTTTGAGTTCTTCCACCGGTGTCTGCGTCACGACACCATTCTTTACCTGTAATACTCGCGGCAGTGTCAGGCAGTTTTCCCATCCGCGCACATTCGTCGGATTGCCGTAAGGCTTGTCCGGAAGTCCTGCCCAGCCGATGAACAGGCGTCTTCCCTGTTCATCCACAAAACTCTGCGGCGCGTAAAAATCATGTCCATAATCCCACTCTCTGAATTCAGAAAAAGTCTGTTCCCCGCGCAGATCTCCTTCCATAAAGAAGTAGCCTGCCTGGTGATTGTTCTGATAACGGAATTTCTCTGCCTCCATACCCTGCGGGCAGATCGAGAGTACCTGCTCACCGTCCAGTTCAAAATAATCCGGACACTCCCACATGTAGCCAAAGGGCTCCTCTGTGGCAATGATCTTCACAAGCTTCCACGCAAAAAGATCATCGCTTTCATAGAGCAGAACGGATCCGCTGTCATCATTCATCCGCGCACCCTGCACCATGTAATAAATGCCATCCTGCTCCCAGACCTTCGGATCCCGCACATGGCGTGTGCACTCTGCCGGATAATCCTTCGTGCCGAAAAGCACCTGCTTCCCGCTGTACGTCTTTCCATCCTTCGTCCGGACAAGAATTGTGTTACTCTCACGGCCGTCATGAATATAGTCATAATCACCGGCCAGTTTGATATTCCCGGTATAATACAGCCAGATCTCATTTTCATGAACAAATGCGCTGCCGGAGTAACATCCGTCCCGGTCCGGTTCCTCCGGCCAGAACGGAACCCCTTCAAAATCAAGATGAATCAGATCAGAGCCGGCATAGTGCCCCCAGGTCCGGTGTTTCTTTCCGTCCGGTCCCGGCGTGTTCGGCGCATATTGAAAATAAATATGATACCGGCCGTTCACCTGGCACAGACCGTTCGGGTCGTTCAGCCACCCGTCCGGCGGCATCAGATGATATGCCAGACGCCAGTTGTCTCTTGCCATAGTTTTCTCCCTCTTCTTCAAATTGGGGTTTGTAGCGCTGTTTGTATCCTTGTACGCTCCGCAGATGATGATGCGCTCTTTACGCTCCGACGAAAACGCTTCGAGCCAAAAGCCAAGACTCCGTATGCGTGCCGCCGATTCGCGATAAAGCAACGCTTATAGCCGGCACGCTGACGGACTCTAAGCTTTTGTCTCTCAGACATTTTCTTTGTCAAGTCGCGTGCAGATCGCATGCATCACTGCGTCGCTAACACTTTGGCAATGCGGCTGCTCACAATGTCAAACTGAAGCAAACAGCAGCCGTTAGTACTTACAGCAGTCGTGTAAGCGCCCGTAGCAGAATGCCTTTTCTAAAGCGGCGAATTCTATCTGAGCCGCGTAGAAAATGGCATTCTGCAAAGCGGGCGCAAACCCGACAAACCCGAATTTATCTCACCTCAATGACCGGCTCGCCCGGCTCAACCGGTCCGGTCTTAATACCTTTAACTTCTGCGTAATCATCGGTATTCGTAACGATGATCGGTGTATCGATCTTGTAGCCGGCGGCCTGAATGCCTGCAAGATCCATCTCCAGCAGAAGCTGTCCCTTCTTCACCTCATCGCCGCTGTTTGCATGTGCCGTGAAGTACTTGCCTTCGAGCTGTACAGTATCGATACCAACGTGAATCAGAACCTCGACATCATCTTTGGATGTCAGGCCGAGCGCATGTTTTGTGTCATAAAGCAGATCCAGAGAGCCGTCAAACGGTGCGTAGATCTTGCCGTCTTCCGGGATGATTCCGATGCCGGCGCCGAGTACTTCTGCCGCAAATGTCGGATCCTGAATCTCAGCGGACGGAATTGCTTTGCCCTTTGCCGGTGCATAGATGATTTTCGGTTCGCCGGAAGCCGCTTCAGATGCTGCACCCGCTTCAGATGCTGCCGCTGCTGTTCCTGCAGCTGCTGCGGCACCTGCCGCGACAGTCTCACCTACAGCTGATGTTGTCTTTTCTTCTTTCTTCTGAAGCCGTTCCAGCTCCTCGGCCGGATCCTTATACAGAATAAAGGAAATTGCAAATGCCGCCACGAAGGAAACCAGAAGGATCAGTGCGTAAGAAAGGGTAAATCCCGGTGTGATCAGGAAACCGAACAGACCGGTTACACCGTATGCTGTTGCGCCGACACCTGTCAGGGTTGCAACCATACCGCCAAGTCCGCCGCCGATGCAGCCCGCGATAAACGGAGTGCGGTAACGCACGTTGACACCGAAGATTGCCGGCTCGGTGATGCCGAGGAATGCGGACAGCGAGGACGGCATTGCCACGGATTTGGTCTTCGGGTTCTTTGATTTGAACGAAACTGCCATTGCTGCAGCGCCCTGTGCGACGTTTGCTGCGGTTGCGACCGGCATCCAGGTATTCAGGCCGCCGGCGCCAAGCATCTGCGCCTCGATCATGTTGTACATATGATGGAAGCCTGCAACGACTGTAAATGCATACAGGAAGCCGACCAGCAGTCCTCCGATTCCAAATGGCAGTCCGATCAGTGCTTTCGCTGCTGCCAGAATCCAGCCCTCAACCGTTGAGAAGACCGGTCCGATGACTGCGATGGTAAGCAGGCCTGTAACCAGTACCGTTACCAGCGGTGTGACAAAGAGATCAAGCATCTCCGGAACTGCCTTGTGCAGCTTCTTCTCAATCCAGCACATAAAGAGGATTGCGATAATGACCGGGATAACGTGACCCTGGTAGCCAAGGTTTGTGACGCTGTAGCCGCCGACATGGAAGAATTCCTTGATCGCCGGGTTCAGAATCATATTGCCGGTTCCGTCGTCAATATAATGCGTCCACGCATTTACCAGAGACGGATGCACCATAATAAATCCAATGACCGCTGCCAGGAACTGGTTGCCGCCGAATTTCTTCGCCGCGCTGATCGCGATCAGGATCGGCAGCATCGAAAGTGCCGCGCCTGCGAAGAGATTGATAATTTCATAGAGCGAACTGTTTGCCATATCCGGCCAGATCTGGGTCATGCCGCCCAGAAGACCGTTCAGAAGACCGGACGCAACAATCGCCGGAATAATCG
This sequence comes from Eubacterium sp., assembly GCA_017433615.1. Lineage (GTDB taxonomy): Bacteria > Bacillota > Clostridia > Lachnospirales > Lachnospiraceae > CADBRN01. Next base: position 5,471 of record JAFRGW010000071.1, on the reverse strand, counting down.
GCACGAAAATATCACCGAGTGTCTTGATTGCCCGGAAGAACGGATTCTGCTTCGATGCAGCTGCCTGCTTGACATCCTCCTTGGATCCTTCCGAAACGCCTGCCAGCTTGATAAACTCATCATAGACCTTATTGACTGCACCGGTTCCGATGATGACCTGAATCTGGCCCGATGCCTCAAAACATCCCTTGACGCCGTCGACATCCTCAACCGCCGCCTTGTCCATTTTGCTGTTGTCTGCAATAACCAGGCGAAGACGCGTCGCACAATGTGCCGCCGAAATAACATTTCCCGGTCCGCCGACGTGATCCAGCACGCCCTGCGCTGTCTGCTTGTAATCCATAAACTACCTCCTGTTCTTCCCTCTACTGTTTACGAGTAACCCGCGATGCACTGACGTCAACTACTCATATCTGCATAAACAGGCATCCCGCTTTTTGTCTCCTCAGCGGAGCAAACTATAGGCAATATTATACAAAACAAAATGCCGCCTGTAAATATCAGACGACATTTTGCACAACTCTTCTTGCAGAATTCTTATACATTTCTTATAATAGAACTACGCAGCCGGTCCTTCGGAGGGGTGCCCCTGAAATACGGGGTATTGCCTGTGTCCAGGTTCACATTTACAGAGATTTCCCGTGGAACACTAGGCAGCCGGCGGCATTTTTTGTGCCTTTTTATTCATCCGCAGCCTGTTCTTCTTCAGACCCGCCATTCTCATCTGCACGGCCGCTCCCGGATTCACTGTCAGTTTCTGTCAGACGGCTGCTCCCGGATTCACTGTTTTTTCCCGACAGGCTCCCGTTTTTCTGTGTGAGCCGCGCCAGTGCGCCGTCCTTCACCGGATTCTCCCGGAAATATTTCTCAAGCCCGACTGTAATTCCTTCCGCGACAATTTTCTGCGCAGCCTCAGAATGGTCCGAGCTCTTGTCTCCGACCTCCACATCGACTGACGGTACCGTCGAGTACGATGTCTGGGTCAGATCCAGCGCGATCGATCCGCCGCTGAAGATCCGGACACCACTTTCCTCTGCACCTGCGAGGATCGCCTCACCGAGTGCATCATGTTTCTCCCAGTTTGAAGCCACCGGTTCCATTGCTTTATAAGAAGCATTGTCGGGTACACGGATGTAGAAAAATCCCTTATCCCCTGCAGTCGAATCATAATGCAGCGAGATATGGCAGTCCGCACAGTTATTGGCAAAGACCGTCCGGGCGATGTTATCCAGCTGCGTATCGTCATTATCCCGGATCATCAGCACATCAAATCCCGCTTTCAGCAGATCCTCTTTAACCAGCTTCGCCAGCTGCAGAACCGCTTCCGCCTCTTTTGTTCCGTCATTGAATGTCATGCCGCTGTTGATAGCCGTCGCCATCGTGGCGCCGGAGGAAGTACTGCCGCCGGTAACCTTGGCCGTGTGATCGGGATGACAGTAGGTCTGCACCGTGTCCCCGCCGCTGCAGCCGTGTCCCGCATTCACTGCAACAACGATATCCTTCCGTGTTGTACCCTTTGCGTGCCAGAGTGTCACCGGATCTGTGTGGATCTTTGATTCATCGGCATATTCCCATGTGGGATCAAAGCTGATTTTTTCCTTTGCGGGCATCGCCGGCGTCGGTGTCGGCGTAACCCTGTCAGCCTGCAGACCTGCTTTCCCGGCGCTGCCGCTTCCTGTACCGGAAATTTTTCCGTTTCCGGTCTCACTCGTGTTCCCTGCGGAACCGTTTCCTGCTGCATTCGATGCACTCGCTGCACCGTCTGCAGTCATTTCTTCTGATCCGGCGGAACTGCTCACCTCTTCCAGTTGATCTACAGAATACGAGGTATTCCCCATTCCGCAGGCCGCAAGCAGAAGCGATGCCGTCATCATTCCGGTTAAAAACATATATCTGCCCCGTGCTGTTTTCTTTTTCATTCTGTCCTGTTTCCTGTTCTGTCTGTTTTTATAATATTACGTCTGCTGCGCTGCGGTTTCTGATCATTTTTTCTGCAGAGCACCTGCAGTCCCCGACTGCACCGGCTGCATTCAGCATCACCCGGCTGTCTGCATTCACCCCCGCAGATCCTCCAGAATCTGCGGCAGTACTTCGCGCTCATCCGCAAAGACCGTCACATATCCCTCCAGCGATTCTGCCTTCTGTTTCAGCATACGTGCATGTGCGCTGACGTATATCCGCGACTTGAATTTTGCGTTCTTCGCCTCCTGGATCATATTGGCGCCGGAGCTGTTGCCGTCAAATGCCAGCAGCACCGACGGACGCCGCTTGAAGATCTCGTACGCGAAGCTCTTGTACAGGCCCATGGGCGTCGGCTCAATCGAGACGCGGATCGCCGCGCCGCTCTGTTTGAGCACGTCTGCCTCCTTCTGTGTAATCATCGTCGGCACGATCGAGAAAATCTGGAATTTTCTGTGGTACCGCGTCCGGTTCTGCTCCACGAGATACTGTTCATAACCGCGCAGCCTGTGTCCGACGACGAAGAAGATCTTCTCGGGATCCGCGTGTTCCAGCACCGCGTCAATGATGCGCGTGCCGTATTCTTTCGCGGTCGTGGTCCTGCGGTCATTGTTGAAGCTGCCGCCCATCAGGACCACCGGCATGCCGTCGACCGGCATTTCCTCGATCCGTCCCGCAAGCACCTCCTGCGAGACCAGCTTGCTCGCATCGATAAATGAGATGCTGCTGTCGATCTGCCGCGCGTCGATCCGGGTGCGGTAGTATGCGGCTATGTCCGGACCGGCCGCCTCTTCCTGCAGTGCTTCCGCGAACCGCGCCTGTTTCCGCCGGAATCCGTCCATGCTCTTCTCCAGAATCACATCTTCGCACTGCCGCATCCGCAGCATTTCTTCATAAGTCAGGTTGAGCATTTTCTCCAGCGACAGCTGCTCGTCGATCGAGTTCGTTCCGTACAGCGCGCCGCCGTCTGTTCCCTGTACGCACCGCACGCCGCCGGCCAGATACTGCCGCAGCGGATGATGTTCCAGGGAAGTCAGGTTGTTCAGGCGTACATTGGAGGTGATCTGGAACTCCAGCACGGCATGGCAGTCATTCAGTTCCCGGATCAGATCCTTTCCTTTTTTCGAGTGCAGATTTGCCGTATACAGGCCGTGGCCGACCCGGATGAACGGCATTTCCTGCCCTTCCTCCAGGGAATCTTTCACACAGGCAATGCTGTTGGCGACATTGTCCCGCAGACTGTCATTTTCACCGGCGTGAATCCGCACGACAAAGGACGGATCCCTCTCCGCGATCCGGACAATTTCCCGGATCACCGGCTTCAGTTCCCGGATATCATTGATCTCCTCGCCGATGATGTCCGCGCCCGCGACATACGGGTCCTCCGCGACCGCATCGAGCACCTGCAGATTTTCCCGGAAATAGTCCCCGGCGGTCACATTGTCCTTGATGATCGTCAGCGCGATCCTTCTAATCGCCGCAAGAAAACGGATCACGACACCGGTCTCTTCGTAAATGGCCGGCATCACGGCATGCACCTCGGCCAGCATATCCGCGGCCTGCGGATTTTTGACCAGCGTCGTATCGGAAATCTCAAGATACTGCACGCCGGCCGCGCGGCTGCTTCTGGCAATCCACAGCAGCTTGTCCTGGAAAATCGAGTTGTCCGCGTAAGCCGGATTCTGCCGGTCGGCCAGCATCTGGAACACATACTGCAGAATGTCTTTGTCCGGAATCCTGCGGATCAGGCTGTTCTCATCATGATCCGCCCGCAGTTCAACGCCCATCTCGCTGCTGCCGAGGTCGATCTTCTCTGCCGACTCCACGCCCTTGGCAAAGACATAGCGGTAAATATAGACCTTCTCCAGATTGGTAAATACCGCCTGCCCGTCTTTCATCACGGCCAGTGACGTGCGGATCCTGGCGATGTTGTACAGTGCATCCTCCGGATTGTTCAGAATCAGATCTGCAAAATTGATAAAGGTGTTGTCGTCGATTTTCCGGGTCAGATATTTCCCGCCCAGCTGCGAATCCGCAAACTGTGCCGCGACGCGGTCCCGCTGCGCCTGCAGCTTCTCGTGCTGCGCGTCCGTGCACCGCAGCTTCAGCTTCTTGATGTAGTAGAGCGGATACCGGATCTGGTGCACGATGCCGAGCGCGATCAGAATATCCGGCCGCAGGTTTGCGTTCATATGCGTGTGCAGGTCCGTCCGGAACTTGCATTCATTGAGAATAAATGTTTTCACGATGGTCTTCTTGATGTCCAGCCGGTAGTCCTTCGTCTGGCTCATCAGCGTCTTCGAGATTGCCGGCACGGAAGCTTTCATCTCCACCGTTCCGTCCGGATAAATGTTCGCGACCTTCGTGTTGCCCAGCCGGAAAATGTAGATTTTCCGGTTGTAGCCGTCGATGTAGCAGGGCACTTTTCCCTCAACAATCTTCAGCCCCTGCGCGTCAAAGGAAACAGGCAGATCACACAATTTTGCGAGATTCGTAATCAGATTGCCCGTCCCGTGGTTTGGTGTTTTCAGAATATAAAACAGATCATCGTTCTCACGGTAGAGATCGACGATCATATCCTTTTCTCTGTCCAGATAAAACCGCTGAAACCATTTTCTGCTCATCCGCATCTCTCCTCATACCGGCTTCCTGTACAGCACGTGCGAAAGATCCACCTATATACACAGCCATACGTTTTATCCAGTATAGCGGATTTCTCCATATGGGTAAAGTCAGGATACTCAGATTGTACATTCGCAATTGACTGAAAAAACACTCTGGATTAAAATTCTATTTAGATAAGAAGTCTACAGCATCGAACGAATTCATGGGGTTTCTCGAATAGTCCGGCATGCGTTTTGAGTTTCGTTCTGGCACACATTCCCGGAGGTTCACACATGGATCAGATCTTTGAGCTCATCAAAACCAGACGCAGTGTCCGTACATTTGACGGCCGCATTTTAACCACTGAAGACCGGACAAAATTACTGGATTTTATTGAACAGATTGAGAATCCGTACGAAATCCCGGTACACTTCCGTATTCTAAATGCATCGGAGCACCGGCTCTCCAGCAACGTGCTGTCCGGCGCCGTCAACTATATCGCAGCAAAAGTCCGTCATATTCCTCACGCAGAAGAAGCATTCGGCTATACCTTTGAGATGCTGGTGCTCTACGCCCAGTCGCTTGGCATCGGCACGACATGGATCGGCGGCACGATGGACCGGTCATCTTTTGAAACAGCCATGCAGCTGGAAAACGGCGAGATCATGCCATGCGTGAGCCCGCTCGGCTATCCCGCCAAAAAAATGAGCCTGCGGGAAACCCTGATGCGAAAAGGGGTCAAAGCCGATTCCAGGCTCCCCTTTGAGGAACTCTTTTTCTCTGGTACGTTCAGCCGGCCGATGACGCCGGCAGAAGCAGACAGCCTGTTCCGGCCGCTTGAAGCCGTTCGTCTGGCCCCCTCCGCTGTCAACAAACAGCCCTGGCGCGTCGTAAAGATTGAAAATGCG
>JAFRGW010000070.1 GCA_017433615.1 Eubacterium sp. | reverse complement strand
GCGAAGGAAGGCATGAAGGTCGGTATTGTTGCCGCACGTTTTAATGAGATCATCGTTAATAAGCTGGTCGGCGGCGCGGTTGACGGCCTGGTTCGTCACGGCGTTGAGGAAACCAATATTACAGCAGCATGGGTGCCGGGCGCATTTGAGATTCCGACAGCTGCTCTGAAGATGGCGCAGTCCGGCAAGTATGATGCTGTGATTTGTCTCGGCACCGTGATCCGCGGCCAGACAACACATTATGATTATGTCTGCAACGAGGTCTCCAAGGGAATCGCGCAGGTTGCAATGCAGACAGGTGTTCCGACAATGTTCGGCATCGTCACAACTGAGAATATCGAGCAGGCAATCGCGCGGGCAGGCAGCAAGGCCGGGAATAAGGGATATGACTGTGCACTCGGTGCAATTGAGATGGTCAACCTGATGGAACAGCTGTGATTCAGCCGCGATCTCTGATCGTGCGTGAGATGTGCAAAGCAATTCGGCTGCAGACAGATATTCAGACAGTTTTGCCATTGCGTATTACAACTTTGCGAAGAAGATCATGAAGAATGTAATTATATTTGATTTTGACGGCACGCTCCACGAGACGATGCACATTTATAAGCCGGCGATTGTATCGGTCGTGAAATGGCTCAACGAAGAATGCGGCATTCCTGTTGCGCAGCCTTCTGATGCGCGGATCAGCAGCTGGCTCGGCATGAATATGGCGGATATGTGGCGTGACTTTATGCCGGAACTGGAACCGGATCTGCGGCAGAAAGCCGGCCGGATGGTCGGTGATTATATGCAGGAAAATCTGAGAAACGGAAAAGGCCGCCTGTATGCCGGCGTCGAAGAAATGCTGGATGCACTTTGTGCAGAAGGGTATCTGCTGGCAATGTTAAGTAACTGTGGCAATCATCATGCGCAGGTTCAGTGGGATATCTACGGACTGGACCGGTGGTTCACGGTGTTTTTTGCCTGCGAAACATGGAACGGGATTCCGAAGCATGAGATTCTGAAAGACATTGCTGCAGATTTTCGCGGCGCACTTGATAAGTCGCCGGTAAAACGCTGTGGGTCCGAAACTGTAGAGGAGCAGTACAGGATCTGTGCGTATGTCGGCGACCGGGACAGTGATCTCGCAGCCGCAAAGGCGGTAAATGTGCCGTTTATTGGCTGCCGGTACGGTTACGGAAGCCGCGAAGAACTGGAGGAAAGTACGGCATTTGTCTGGAAGCCGTCAGAGGTGACGGAACGGATTCAGGAAATTATTTAAAGGCTGATGGGGCTGTCACATAAAGCGGGTCATATGGCGTATTGGGCTGCTTCATGTGGCAGCCCTGTGACATACGGCGCACGATTTGCGGCTGTGCCGTCCACAGATGAAATGTGGCTGAGCAGCCCATTCTTCTTAAGCTGCGCGGAGCGCCGGACAGCGGACTCGAATGTATGGAATATTGTTGGAAGAGGAGCACTGAAATGACATTGGATCAATATGCTGCATTTGCTGAAGTTTATGATCTGTTTATGGATAATATAGATTATGGACAGTGGTTTGCACGCATCAGAGAACTTCTTGAACAGCAGAATATTCAGGATGGAATCGTCTGTGAGCTTGGATGCGGTACCGGCACGATGACGGAGCTGCTGGCGGAAGCCGGCTATGATATGATCGGAATCGATGCCTCGCCGGAGATGCTGGAGGCTGCCACAGAAAAGAAACTGGTATCCGGTCATGATATCCTGTATCTGCTGCAGGATGCGCGAAGCTTTGAACTGTATGGGACGGTGAAGGCAATCGTCAGTGTATGTGACAGTCTGAATTATGTGACAGATCCGGCCGAATTGCTGCAGGTGTTCCGGCTTGTTAATAATTATCTGGATCCCGACGGGATTTTTCTATTTGACATGAATACGCCGGTGCGGTATGCTTCCATCGGCGATGATACAATCGCCGAGAACCGGGAAGAGGGCAGTTTTATCTGGGAAAACCAGTATGACCCGGAAAGTCAGATTAATGAATATCTGCTGACATTGTTTCTGCCGGAGCTGCCTTTGGCGGGAGAAGGAGTGGAATCCGGCGCAGTGGAATGTGGTGACGCGGAATCCGGCAGAGCACAATCCGGTGATCGGGACGGAACATTGTACCGGAAAACGGAGGAGTATCACTGTCAGCGCGCCTACAGCCCGGATGAAGTAAAAGATCTGCTTCATGAAGCGGGACTTGTATTTCTTGCAGCCTGGGATGGTTATACAGGCCGGACTGTATCAGGGGATTCGGAGCGGGTTCTGTATATGGCACGGGAGCAGGGAAAGAAAAACAACCGTTAAGTTTTTGGGGACACGAGATGTAAATTTGTCTCCTTGATCAGGTGGAATTCGCAGGAGACAAATTTACATCTCGTGTTTACATATAGAGGAATTCACAGGAGAGAATATTATGGACTACATTGTAAGAGCAACAGCAGCAGGCGGGCAGATCCGTGCATTTGCGGCGAATACACATGATATGGTCGCACGCGCACGCCAGATTCATGACACGACGCCGGTGGCGAGTGCAGCCCTCGGACGTCTGATGACGGCGGGTGCCATGATGGGTATCATGATGAAGGGAGACCGTGATCTTCTGAGTCTGACGGTCAAAGGAGACGGCCCGATCGGCGGCCTGACAGTGACGGCGGATTCTCATGGAAATGTCAAGGGATTTCCGTACAATCCGAATGTACCGGTGCTGATTAGCAAAAAGCACAAGCTGGATGTCGGCGCAGCACTTGGAAACGGAACCCTGACAGTTGTCAAGGATCTTGGGCTGAAAGAGCCATATTCCGGCCAGGTCGATCTGCAGAGCGGAGAGATCGGAGATGATCTTGCCTACTATTTTATGACCAGTGAGCAAATCCCGTCATCAGTAGGTGTCGGCGTTCTGGTCGATACGGATGATACCATTTTGCAGGCAGGCGGATTTATCATCCAGCTTATGCCGGATGCTTCCGAAGAAGTGATCTCACAGCTGGAGCAGAATCTGACAGGTGTCGATTCTGTCACAGTTATGCTGTCACAGGGCATGACGCCGGAGCAGATTCTCGAGCGGCTGCTCGGCAATCTGGAGCTGGAGATCAACGAAAAAATCCCGACACAGTTTCAGTGTAACTGCAGCCGGGAACGCGTGACAAAAGCATTGATCAGCCTCGGTCAGAAAGAACTGCAGTCACTGGTCGGCGAGGGAAAACCTGTCACACTGCACTGCGATTTCTGCCGCACGGACTATACATTTGAAGTTGATGAGATCAGCACGCTGCTGCAGCGCGCGTAAAGAGGAGACAGGGGACGGTTCTCTGTCTCCTTCTTCTATCTGCGCGGGATGTGATTTTCACACAGCTCAGATGGAATTCGCTGTTTTGAAAATCACATCCCGGTGAAGAAAACGATCATGCAAAAGGAGACAGAGAACCGTCCCCTGTCTCCAAGTGCGTCGCGCAGCTCGCGCGATCAAAGATCGTGCTTGAACGCGACAACCCCGGCTTGTCAGTCTGCGGGCCGGAAGGATGGCATCAGCTGCAGTTTGTGCAGGTTCAGCCGGTGCATCCGGTCGATCTTTGCCTTGATCGTTTCGTCCGGGCATTCGCCGGTCAGAACATAGTGATCAAGTGTTGCATATGTTAAACCGATTTTGTCCTCGTCTGACATGCCGGAAAGGCCGTCGGACGGGGTTTTTTTGATAAGATATTCCGGCAGGCCAAGCACTTCGCCGATCTGGATGACTTCATGAACCAGAAGGTTTGCAAGCGGACTGAAGTCGCCGGCTGCATCGCCGTATTTGGTGGAGTAGCCGATATAATCTTCCGAGCGGTTGCAGGTGTTGACAACCCGGCCTCCCTTCGGAAGCGCCTGGGCAATGGCGTACAGTGTGCTCATGCGAAGACGCGGCGCCAGATTGATGATGGAATCACGGGAGAGGGTCTCAACACCTTCCAGGGTTCCCTGTGCGAGTACGTCATTGATCGCACCGGACAGACCGTCAAAACCGGCCTGGATATTAACCGTGATATGCGGGATGCCCAGATGCGCGACGAGCGCCTCGGAGTCACTGATATCACTTTGGACACCATTTGGCATCAGGACGCCGACCACACGGTCTGTTCCGAGTGCCTCGGCACAGAGTGCTGCGGTAACACTGGAGTCCTTTCCGCCGGAAACGCCGACGACAATGCTGCAGTCCGGGCCGTTTGCCTGCATATAATCACGGATCCATTGAACGATTTCATCTTTTGTTTTCTGTGGATTTTTCAGCATGATAACCTCTCATTTTCTGCGCGTGTGCGCGGAGCAGATCATTTGTTCCGTTCGGGGACTGCTGCACGAAGCAATCGGATGCAGAATGCGGCAACTGCCGGATTCTGTTGCAGAATCCCAATAAAAACATGATAAGAAACATTTTTTACGGCGTCAATACGAATCGGGAAAATCGCATCAGATCAATCTGATATGTGGTATACTCGTGGTAGCCGAGGCGCAGGATTTCGGGCGTGCGAAGTACCGGGCAGTCCGAAAGTTCCCCCCTGAAAAACAAAATGAATGAAATAATATCGCAGGTTTACGGATAAGAAAACACGAAGGAATACCACTATGTCACTTCAGATTATTGCCGGCGGAAGCGGCGCGGGAAAATCATATACGATATATCAGGAACTGATCGAAGCCTCCATTGCCCATCCGGAACGTACATATCTTGTGATTGTGCCGGAGCAGTTTACGATGCAGACCCAGAAGGATCTGGTGCAGATGCATCCGCGGCACGGACTGTTAAATCTGGATGTGCTTTCGTTTAACCGCCTTGCGTGGCGGGTGTTTGAAGAGGTCGGCGGCAATCAGGAGCCGGTGTTGGACGATCTCGGGAAAACTTTGATTCTGCAGAAAGTGATCGGCGAGCAGACCAGGCATCTGTCGGTGCTTGGAGGCACACTGAAGAAGACCGGTTCTGTGGAAGAGATGAAATCGCTGATTTCTGAACTGCTCCAGTATCGTGTCAGACCGGAAGATCTTGCGGACTGGCAGGAAATACTGCCGGCCCGGAATTCACTGCTGACCCACAAGCTGGACGATGTCCGCACAGTCTATGGTGCGTTTATGGACACGTTAAGGGGCAGTTATGTGACGACGGAGGAAGTTCCGGAACGCCTCTGCCAGGTGCTGGGAAAATCTGCATTTGTCAGAAATGCAGAAATTGTACTGGATGGATTTACCGGATTTACACCTGTACAGCTTCAGGTTGTGAAGGAACTGCTGCGTCTGTGTTCAGCGGTTCGTGTGATTGTGACAGCAGGCGCAGGAACTGACCTGACACGCCCGCAGAGTCCGCAGCACCTGTTTTATATGAGCAGCGAGATGGTTCGTTCCCTGTATCAGATTGCCCGCGAAGTCGGCTGCGAGATCCTTCCGGTCCGGCGGATTTCGGGAGAGAAGGGGCGGTTCGGGGAAAATCCGCCGCTGCAGTTTCTGGAGAAGAATCTGTTCCGGTACGGGAGCCGGATCTATGAAAATGAACAGGACCGGATCCGGATTCTGGTTGGACGGGATCCCCGTGAAGAGATTGCTTTTGCAGCAGGAGAAATCAGCCGTCTTGTGCGCGAAGAGGGATACCGGTACCGGGATTTTGCAGTCATAACAGGAGATCTGGAGCACTACGGACGGGAGGCGGCGCGTCAGCTGACATCTGCGGGAATCCCGTATTTCCTGGATCAGAAGCGTTCGCTTCTGCCCAATCCGGTGGTGGAATTCATACGCGCGGCTGTCGATATGGTGCTGCGCGGATTTACATATGACAGTGTGTTTCGGCTTCTGCGGAGCGGTCTGGCCGGATTTACGCCGGAGGAGACAGATCAGATGGAGAATTACTGTCTGGCAGTCGGCGTTCGCGGATGGAAACAGTATACAGAGCGCTGGATACGCCTTCCGAAGTATCTGAAGCCGGAAGAAATCGAATCGCTGAATATGCTCCGTCAGCGATTCGTTGAACAATACGGGGCATTTACAGAAGGGATGCGTATGCGCGGCGGGACAATGCGTCACCGCACAGAAGTGCTGTACCGCCTGCTGGAAGCACAGCAGATCCAGCAGAAAGCGGCAGCGATGGAGCAGCGTTTTACGGATTCCGGCGAATATGCTGCAGCCAGAGAGTACGCACAGATCTATCCGCTCGTCATAACACTGCTGGACCGCATGGTGGAATCACTGGGTCCGGAAAAAATGAGTATGACAGCATTTTCGCAGATTCTGGAAGCCGGGCTCGCTGAGCTGCGTGTCGGCCTGATTCCGCCCGGTGAGGACCAGGTGATGATCGGTGACATCGAGCGGACACGCCTGAAACACATCAAGGTACTGTTTTTCGCCGGTGTAAATGAGGGAATCGTTCCGCGTGCCTCTGCAGGAGACGGGATTCTGTCTGCATCGGACAGAACGGTTCTGGAGCAGCAGAAGATTGAACTGGCCCCCAAAGGCAGAACTCTGGTGTACAGGCAGCGGTTCTATCTGTATCTGGCCATGACGAAACCCGGAGACAGACTCTATCTCTCGTGCAGTGAGACGGGGCTCGACGGAAGCAGTCTGATGCCGTCTTATCTGATTGCTGTTATCCGGAAAATGTACCCGGCCCTTCGTACAGAGACGTATGCGGAAGTTCCGTCTGTCGTGAAATTAGAGACGCCGGAAGGGATTAGAAATGCATGTCTGGAAGGGATCCGAAATGCAGGTAGTGAAGAAATCCTGACTGCAGATGCAGATCTGCCCGGGCAGATGGCGTCTGCCGGCATGCTTCAGGAACAGGAAGCAGCTGAAGCTGCGGATCAGAAGCAGGACAACGTGTACCGGAATCAAAGCAATACAGACCGGGAGAGGCGGTTCCGGACACTGCTGACTGCGGTGACACATTTTCCGGTACTTGCCGGTCTGGATGGGTTAAGCGCGCAGTTTCTTCTGCGGCTTCTGGATGCGGCCGGCATGCACCGCCCGGAAGAGGGAATCACGCCCGGAACAGCCCGCGCGCTGTACGGCGCAGCGCTGGTGAATTCCGCTACGAGACTGGAACGGTATGCCGCCTGTGCATTTTCTCAGTTTGCGCGGTATGGACTGCGTCTGGATGAGCGGGAGGAATATGAATTTACACCGGCGGACATGGGAACAATCCTGCACGGCGCACTTGAACTGTTTGCAAAGGAACTGCAGGCACAGCATCTGAACTGGGCGGAACTGCCAGATCAGGTACGCGAGGACATGGCGGACCGTGCACTGTATCAGCTGACAGCTGATTATGGAAATACGATTCTGCAGAGCACGGTGCGCAGCCAGTACCAGATCACACGAATCCGGCACATTCTGCAGCGGACCGTCTGGGCACTGCAGGAGCAGCTCAGGCGCAGCAGCTTTGTTCCGGCTGATGCAGAGGCCGGATTTCAGATGGCAGATCTGCCGACTATGCAGGTGGATCTTTCGGGCAATATAAAACTCCGTCTGCGCGGGAAAATTGACAGGATTGATCTGTGTGAGAAGGATGGAAAAAAATACGTCCGTATCATTGATTATAAAACAGGGGCGACGTCCCTGGATCTCACTGAATTATATTATGGTCTGCAGATTCAGCTGCCGCTCTATATGAATGCTGCGCAGGAGATGACCGGCGCGGAGCCGGCCGGCATCTATTATTACAATATCAGCGATCCGCTTATCGAGGCGGATGCAGAAGATCCGGATGCGGTCAGAAAGGCGTTTTTGAAGCAACTGCGCATGGACGGGATCTCCAGGAACGAAGATGACATTCTGAAGCTGTTGGATGCAACGACGGCTGCACCCGGCGCGGCAGAAGTCATCCATGTTTCCAGAAAGAAGGACGGAACACTCGACAGCCGTTCCCACGTGGCCGCGGCTTCGCAGTTTTCTGATATACAGCAGTTTACAACAGGGAAAATCCGTGCGATCGGCGAACAGATCATGGCGGGCGGAACAGAAGTTTCGCCGTACCTGCTCGGCACGAAAAAGGCATGCGAATGGTGTCCGTACCGGTCCGTATGCGGGTTTGATGAACGGATTCCGGGCTATCGCTTCCGCCGGATGAAAACGCTGACAGCAGATGAGGCGCTGGAAAGAATGAAGGATGAGAAGAAGGAATAACAGATGGGCGTAACTTGGACCAGAGAACAGGAACAGGTAATCAATACACGTGACCGGGACATGCTTGTGTCTGCCGCGGCCGGATCGGGCAAGACGGCAGTTCTTGTGGCGCGGATTCTCGCACTGATCACGGATGCGGAACATCCGGTCGACATCGACCGGCTGCTTGTTGTGACATTTACGCGTGCCGCTGCCGGAGAAATGCGGGACCGGATCAGCAGTGCCATTGAAGAGCGGCTGCAGGCGGATCCGGAAAATGAGCATCTGCAGCGGCAGAGCGTGCTTCTGCATAATGCGAAAATCAGTACCATTCATGGATTCTGCACCTATGTCATTCAGAATTATTTTTTCCGGACAGATCTGGACCCGGCCTACCGGATCGCCGAGGAGGGGGAACTGAAGGAAGTGCGCGGCACGGCCGTCAAAGAACTTCTCGAGGAAGAATATCAGAATGCCGCGCCGGATTTTCTTGGCTTTACCGAGACATTCGCACCCGGGAAAAATGACCAGAAGCTGGAGGAGGTTATCCAGCGGGTCAGTGATTACGCGATGGCGAATCCGGATCCGCAGGCATGGCTTGACGCCTGTAACAGCGCGGTCAGTGCCCGGACAGAAGCCCAGCTGCTGGAGACGGACTGGATGCGGGAGACGCTCGCTGAGGCAGAGCGAATCCTCGCGGGAGTCCGGCAGGCGGCCGAAGAAAACCGCCGCATTGCAGCAGCACCCGGCGGCCCTGCATATTTTATTCCGACAGCGGAGGCAGATCTGGAACTGATCGATGAATTGACAGTCTGCAGCAGCTATACAGAACTGCAGCAGGCATTTGCGGAAATGAAATTTGCGACACTTGCGCGCAAAAAGAAGACGGATGCGGACGCAGACCCGGATCTTGTGGAGCAATTCCGGACCGGGCGTGAGCAGTTCAAGAAAATAATCAAAGACATGAAGGAGAAGCAGTTTGCCGACACAATCGAAGACATCCTTGCAGACCTTCAGAAAATCCGCCCGATGATTGGGGAACTGACGCGGCTTGCCGCGGCTTTTGAGACACGTTTTTCCGAAAAGAAGCGCGCCCGGAATATCGTGGATTTTACCGATCTGGAACACTACGCGCTCCGAATTCTGACAGAAAAACGGGAAGACGGCTGGCACCGCACAGAGGTTGCGGGGGAATTGGCGGAACAGTTTGCCGAGATCATGATTGATGAATACCAGGACAGTAACCTGCTGCAGGAGACACTGCTCGCGGCCGTATCCGGTGAGCAGGAAGGGCGGCACAACCGGTTCATGGTCGGAGACATGAAGCAGTCGATTTACGGCTTCCGCATGGCGCGTCCGGAACTGTTTCTGGAGAAATATGCGGCATATCCGCCGCTTGCGGAGACAGGAGACAGAGAACCGTCCCCTGTCTCCTGCCGGATTACGCTGGGTAAAAACTTTCGGAGCCGTCCGCAGGTGCTGGATTTTGCCAATGCGGTTTTTGAGAAACTGATGTGGCCGGATCTTGGCGGAATCCGTTATGATGCGGATGCGGCGCTGTACCAGGGAGCGGCATTTCCGGAAGAAGATGACAGCTGCGCCCGGATGGAGACAGCCGAAGACCTAATGCCGGACTGCAAAGATCCCTATCGCACGGAGCTGCTTCTTCTGAATAAAGAGGCACCGGAATTTGATGATGACCGCAGCAAGGAAACGATGATGGAAGCGGAGGCCATGCTGGTTGCAGGGCGGATCCGGAAACTGGTCCAGAACGGGAAAGTCTGTGACAAAATCACCGGAAATCTGAGACCGGTGGAATACCGGGATATTGTGATTCTGCAGCGGGCGGCTTCAAGTTCTGCCGCCGTGTATGTCCGTGTTCTGCAGAGCGTCGGCATCCCCGCATACGCGACTTCGCGAAAAGGATATTTTTCTGCGACGGAAGTTGTGCTTGTGCTGAATTATCTGCGGATCCTGGAAAATCCGCTGCAGGATATACCATTTGCTGCCGTACTGCGCTCGCCGATGTGCGGGTGTACGGACGAAGAGCTGGCACTTCTGCGCGCGGCATGCCCGGAAGGTCCGGTCTATGACGCAGTGGTACAATATGCAGCGAAAGAAGACGGCGCATGTACGGAAGCACCGGCAGAAAACGAAAGCGCTGCACTGCAGGAGAAACTCGCCGGCTTCCTGCGCACCTATGAACAGATCCGTGAGAAAGTGCCGTACACGATGATCCATGAAATCGTTCAGGAGGTTCTGGACCGGACCGGATACGGATTGTTTGCGGCCGCAATGCCGGCCGGCGAACAGCGCGCCGCCAACCTGAAGATGCTTGTCGAGACAGCGGTCAATTATGAGCAGACCAGTTATCACGGCCTCTTTCAGTTTATCCGATATATTGAACAGATGGGTTCCTACGATGTGGATTACGGAGAAGTCAATCTGTTCGGAGAAGGAGAAAATACAGTCCGGATCATGACGATTCATAAGAGCAAAGGGCTGGAATTTCCGATTGTATTTCTCACGGGGCTGGCGGGGCGGTTCAATCAGAAAGATCTGAATCATACGGTTCTGCTTCATGCCCGCTTTGGTATCGGCACCGACGCAGTTGATCTGGAAACCAGAACAAAACGGTCATCATTACTGCACCGCTCGATCCGCAATATGAACCGCAGGGATATGCTTGGCGAAGAGCTTCGGGTTCTCTATGTTGCACTGACGCGCGCGAAGGAAAAACTGATCCTGACATCGACCATCAGCAGTCCGGAGGATGTGCCGGCTGTTTTCAGTGGCAGAACGTTATCTTATATGCAGCGCAGCAGTGCCGGAAGCTATCTGGACTGGATTCTGATGGCGCTCTCACCGGAAACGCCGGTTGATGTCAGCCTGGTCGAGCCTGCGGATATCGGGTTGGAGGAAATGGAAGCAGAATACAGAACTTCTGAACGTCTTGCCGATTTGCGGGAGCTGGTGATAAACGAAGGCCGGGGACAGGTGCCGGAAGTCAGCAGATCAGCCGGCGAATCCGGGTCCGCCCGGCGGACAGAAGCGCAGGAAGAAGTTTCCGTACCGGAATCTGTGGATCCTGATCTGTATGCATTTCTGGAGGCAAAAGCAGCTTTCCGGTATCCGTTCAAAGAGCTGGCGGAACTGCCCGCAAAACTTTCTGTCTCAGAAATTAAGAAACGGTCGATTGAGGAACAGATGGAGGAGAAAGGGCTGGAACTCTATGAGGAAGCGCCGGTGATTCCACTGATTCCTGACTTTATCAAACAGGCGGAAACGGCCGATGCGGCGGAGGAGACCGCGAATCTGTCCGCATCCGGAGATGCGTTGCCTGCCGGGAATACGCAGCCTGCATCCGGAGATTCGCAGCCTGCATCTGGAGATTCGCAGCCTGCCGGCGCAGAAACGCTTACCGGTACAGAAACATCTGCCGGCGCAGAAATATTTACCGGCGCGGCCCGCGGAACCATTTACCATCAGATTCTGGCAGCGCTCAACCTTCCGCGCATATCCGGAGAAAAGGATCTGCAGAATCAAATCGAAGAAATGACTGCGGACGGCCGGCTGACCGCGGAAGAGGCAGATGCAGTGGAAATGGAAGATCTGCTGCAGTTTCTGAAGAGTCCTGTCGGGATTCGTATGCAGAAGGCGGCAGAGGCGGGGACGCTGGTGCGGGAACAGCCGTTCGTCATTGATATTCCGGCAGATGCAATCAGCAGAGAATATGGAACATCGGAGCCGATTCTGGTACAGGGCGTGATCGATGCCTATTTTGAAGAAGACGGGGAATATGTGATTGTCGATTACAAGACGGACCGGGTGAAATACAGGGACGGCCGGGATCTCGCAGAGAAATACCGCATACAGCTGCTGTATTATAAGCATGCACTCGAACAGATTCTTGACATTCATGTAAAAGAGATGTATTTGTATTCAATAACACTGGGCAGGGAGATCCCTGTCTGATATGAGCACAATGGAACAGCACCGCCTCAGTTACGTGAAGCGCCAAGTCCCGCTGGGGCGGAACTTGAAAGTTAAGGAAAATCAGCAGGAAAGATCCGGGGAGAGGAAATGATGTTACAGCGGAGCAATGAAAATACAGGAAAGCGTTGTACGGCAATCATGCTCGCGGCCGGAAAAGGTCTCCGGATCGGCGGGGATGTCAGAAAACAGTATCTGGAAATCGGCGGAGAACCGCTGTTGCTGCATTCTGTGCGGACAATGGCGGAAGATCCCCTGATTACAGACATTGTCGTGATGGCCCCGGCGGGAGATGAGGAGATGCTCAGGAAGCTGCTGGCGGCATATGGAATGAAAGGAACGACAGAAGGCGGTAAAATCCGGGCTGTCGTGACTGGCGGAATGGAGCGGTTCCACTCTGTTTATCTGGGGCTGGAGGCGGTGCACTGGCACTGCGACTACGCCTTCATTCATGATTGTGCGCGGCCGTTTCTTGATCACGGGACATTGCAGCGGCTCTATGACGCGGTCTGCAGAGACGGCGCATGTGTGGCTGCCATGCCTTCGAAAGATACCGTGAAAATAGCGGATGCCGATGGATTTGTTTCTGTCACACCGAACCGGAGCGATGTATGGATCGTGCAGACCCCGCAGGTATTCACGTTTGAACTGATCCGCGACGCACACCGGAAACTGATGGCGCAGCTTGATGAGGTCCGGGCCCGTGGAATCACCATCACCGATGATGCAATGGTTGCTGAATATATGACAGGCACGAAGGTGCGTCTGGTAGAGGCGACGTATCAGAATATCAAAATCACAACGCCGGAGGACATTCCGCTGGCGGAAGTATTATTTATGGATACTGAAACAACAAGATCTGATCAATAAAATATGAGGGAGTATGGCAATGTCAAACAATCATCTTGAACAGCTGGAGCCGAAGGAAGTATTTCATTATTTTGCCGAAATCGCGGACATTCCGCGCCCGTCCGGCAATGAGAAGGCAATCAGCGATTACCTGGTCCGTTTCGCCCGGCAGCATCATCTGGAGCACTATCAGGACGAACTGAACAACGTTATCATCATCAAAGAAGCAACAGCCGGGTATGAGACCGCGCCGCCTGTTATTCTGCAGGGGCATATGGACATGGTCTGTGAGAAAGAGCCGGACAGCCCGGTCGACCCGGAGTGTGAAGGGCTGGATCTCTTTGTGGAGGGTGATTATCTGTCTGCGCGCGGGACGACACTTGGCGGTGACGACGGAATTGCCGTCGCATATGCGCTTGCAATTCTTGCTTCCGATACACTGAAACATCCCCGCATTGAATTTGTCTGCACCGTTTCGGAAGAAACCGGTATGGAGGGCGCTTCCGGGATTGATGTCAGCATGCTGCGAGGCAGACGCATGATTAATCTGGACTCGGAAACAGAAAATGAAATGATGTGCGGCTGTGCCGGCGGCGGAAGAGTGGTGGCAGATCTTCCTGTACAGCGGGAAAAAATGACCGGCGACGGATATGAAAGTTTGACAGTAAAAGTCACCGGCCTCACGGGCGGTCATTCCGGTACGGAGATCAACAGGGGCAGAGCAAATGCGGTGATCCTGCTGGCAGAGACACTGGCGGCACTCAATAAAAAATTTTCATCGCAGGAATTCAGAGTTGGTTCATTTGCCGGCGGAAACAAAGACAATGCGATTCCGCGTGAAGCGTCTGCAGAAATTCTGATTGCGGAAGTCAGGAAGCCGTTTTTGGAAAAAGAACTGGAAGAAATCGAACAGGCATTCTGTGCGCGATACGGAAATGCAGATCCGGATATTAAATTAGTATTAGAAAGCAGACCGGCGGATGGAGTTGTATTCACGGCCGAAACCGCAGAAAAACTGCTTGCAATGATTCTGGAGATCCCCAACGGTGTGCAGAATATGAGTTCCGACATTCCTGATCTTGTCGAAACATCGCTGAACCTGGGAATCGCAAAAACAGCAGAGGAAGCCGGAAACGAAACAATGCAGCTCCATTACTCACTGCGCAGCTCCGTGGCAGAATCCTTTGAAAAGCTTGCGCAAAAAGTAATTCGTACAGCAGAAGCATATGGTGCGGTCACAGGACGAAGCGGAGAGTATCCGGCATGGGAATTCCGGAAAGATTCAGAACTGCGCGATGTGATGATGCCCGTTTATGAAGAGATGTTCGGCAAAAAGCCGGAGGTAACGGTTCTGCACGCCGGGGTAGAATGTGGTCTCCTGGCAGAAAAACTTCCGGGACTGGATGCGGTTTCGATCGGACCGGATATCCTGGATATCCATACGACAGAGGAGCGGCTTTCGGTTTCGTCAGCGGAACGTATGTACCAGTATGTGCTGCGGGTGCTGGAACTGATGAAATAAGAGACAGGGGACGGTTCTCTGTCTCCGTTTAGGGCTCGGGATACACGTTCCCGCGCAGCTCAGGTGGAATTTGCTGCGTTGGAACTTGTATCCTGTTCAGTATGACTCTCCAGAGAATGAGACACAGAACCGTCCGGAAGATATACGATACTATGAGACTTAACAGAATGAAACAAAGAAGGACCTCTGTCGACATGCTCAGCGGTCCGCTGCTCTCAAAAATAATCATCTTTGCGCTGCCGCTGGCTGCGACGAGCATCTTGCAGCAGCTGTTTAATGCTGTGGATACGGCTGTTGTCGGAAGATTCGCCAGCAGCCAGGCGATGGCCGCTGTCGGCAGCAACAATTCGATCATCAATCTGATCATCGCGCTGTTTGTCGGCATGTCGGTCGGTGCAAATGTTGTCATTGCCAGCCTGATCGGGCAGCAGCGGACAGATGAGATCTCTGATGCGGTCCATACGGCGGTTGTTGTGGCGCTTGGCAGCGGTCTGATTCTGCTTGCGGCGGGGCAGCTGATCGCAGTGCCGCTGTTGCGCATGGTAAATACGCCGGAGGATGTGATTGACCTCGCGTCGCTGTATCTGCGGATTTATTTTCTGGGAATGCCGTTCATCATGTTTTACAATTTCGGCTCGGCAATTCTGCGAAGCAAAGGAGACAGCAGCCGTCCGCTGTATGCCCTGATGGCAGGCGGTACGGTCAATGTATTCCTCAATCTGCTGCTGGTAATTGTATTTCATCTGCACGTCATCGGCGTTGCCGCAGCTACTGTGACATCCAATGCGATCAGTGCGGGAATCATCTTCGTCGTGCTGAGCCGCGAAGAGGATGCATTCCGGGTGGAAATCAGGAAGCTGCGGATTCACCGGAAGCATCTGGCAAGAATTCTCCGGATCGGACTGCCGGCAGGTCTGCAGGGCGTGGTGTTCTCTCTGTCCAATACGGTGATTCAGTCAGGAATCAACAGCTTTGGTTCCATGGCTTCTGCGGGATCGGCAGCGGCGCTGAATTATGAGATTGTGGCGTATTATTTTGTTTCGTCGTTTAACCAGGCGGCTGTCACATTTACAAGCCAGAATTATGCTGCCGGAAAATATGACCGCTGCAGATCCGTTTTCCGGATCACGCTGATAGCGTCTGTCATCGCGACGCTTGTTTTCGATTATGCGGTACTGTTTGCGCGCGGGCCGCTGATCGGCATTTTCACATCCGATCCGGAAGTATACACCTTTGCTGCGACGCGGCTGTTCTGCGTGCTGTCGTTTCAGTTTCTGGTGAATTCCTATGAAATATCCGGTTCTGCGCTGCGCGGGATGGGATACTCTCTGACGCCGACAGTTTTGATGATCTTCGGGACATGTGTTTTCCGGATTTTCTGGGTCATGGCAATTTTTCCGCGATTCGATACATTCCGGATGCTCCTGCTGGTATATCCGGCTTCCTGGGTTCTCACGGGACTCCTTGTGATGCCGACCTATTTTGTGATCAGGAGAAAATGTTTCCGCGGGAACAATCATTCTTCAACATGGGTTAAAAGCCCGCGTTGAAGAATGAGCCTCCGGCGGATCGCAGAGCTGCGCATACTAGAAGTACCGAAATCTATGATTTCGCAGTACTTCTGTATACACAGTAGAGGAAGACGCACAAGTGCGTCGCGCAGCTCGCGCGCGATCGGAGATCGCGATTGAGCGCAGTGGATCAGTCCCCTGCCTCAGACGTGTGAAGCCCCGGCTAAACGTTGTATTTGTTTATCCAGAGTGTAGAGAGAAGAAACTTTATGAAATGTACGATCCTAACCATCTGTCCGGAACAATTTGGTGACTTTCGGAAGACACCGGTGATTGCCCGCGCAGAGGCATCCGGTAAACTGAACCTTGAGATTCTGGACATCCGGGATTTTGCTCCGGGCAGTTTCCGCGCAGTTGATGATTCGCCGTACGGCGGCGGAGCCGGGATGATTCTCCGCTGTCAGCCGGTCATCGACGCACTTGAATCGGTCCGGACACCGGACAGCCATGTCGTGATCCTGGCGCCGGTCGGGAAAACGTACCGCCAGGCCGACGCCCACCGCATGGCGGAACAGAAGCATCTGATTCTGATCTGCGGTCACTATGAGGGAATGGATGCGCGGATCTATCCGTATGCGGATGAAATGATTTCCATCGGCGACTATATCCTGACCGGCGGTGAACTGCCGGCCATGGTCCTGCTGGATTCAGCTGCGCGATTAATTCGCGGAAATATTAAGGAGGCAAGTATCGCAGAGGAGTCCTTCGAAGACGGGAGACTGGAGTACCCGCAGTACACCCGCCCTGCTGAATTCCGGGGCGTGCGTGTGCCCGGTGTACTTCTGTCCGGCAATCACGAGAAGATCCGGCAGTGGCGGAAAGAGCAGGCTGTTGCGTGGACACAAAAGTACAGAAGCGATCTTCTGGAATCTGAAACTTTATAATTTACCTGAAAGGAGAAGTATGATTATGGGTAAAAGAAATCGAAGATGGTTGATGATAGGTGTATTCGCAGTATGGATGCTTTTAACGGCTTTACCGGTTTCAGCCGCGGGGTTTAAGTCGGTTTATACGAATACGGGCTGGTCGGCTGACAAAAGAACCTCCGGGGGAACGGTATTCTCAAGCAGCTATCAGGGATCGGGTCACGCGCTGTTCGCGAATCGAAACAATGGCAGCACTCTGATAACAAATAACTTTAACGGGGGAACTGTTATCAGCAATGGCAAGACCGTATATTATTGTGCAAAGACATCCGGAAAGTGGTGTCTCTATAAAGCGGATCTGAACACCGGAACCAGTAAGAAAGCAGGGACTCTGTCAAAATCAGCTTATAACATAGATCTGGCCGGGATCTATAAGAATCAAATCTATTTTATTATCGATGTGCCGGAAGGGACATTTGCACGAATCAATCTTAAGAATAAAGCAGTTAAGAAGATTTCGTTTGGGAGAACCGTCTCCCGGGCTGAGCAGGCAGGAAAATACTTTGTATTGGCTGACGGAACCGGAGCCGGATATTCTTATCTGGGTATTTGGAATGCCGGCGCCGGTAAATTCAAAGTGATTTCAAAAAATCCGATCAGATGGGTGACGACATCCAAATATGTTTATTATGCAGAACAGAGGAGCGGCAATATCTTAGCGCAGAATGGAGCAAAGGTAAGAGTCAGACGCTATAAATTATCAAACGGGAAGAAGAAAACACTGACAAAGACATTTAGGGCAACCGGTATTTCAGATATGACCAGAAAATATCTCAAATATACAAATGCAAAAGGTAAGCAGAGGACGATTCGCTGGTAAGAATCCGGGAGAAGGATTTGTTCTGTACTGAAAATAACAGGCTTCTTTAAGTTTCCTCTTAGGTAAACGTATTAAAATGCAAACCATAAGAGATGTGAAGCAGCATTATGGAGGTGCAGTATGAATACAAGAGAGATGAATCGTGTGAGAGAAGAGCGGGAACTGAAGGTCGCAATGTGTACCAGAACATTTTTTAATCTCAACGGAAAGCAGCCGGGTGTAAAGGAAATGGTCTCCTGGCTGGGAGAGGATTATCTGCTGGATATTATGCGGTACCGCCGCGATGAAATGCAGGCAGGTGCTGTGTGTGCATAAGAATGATCAGAGGGGGCTGCCGCATTATGCATTCGATTGCCTGGTGAGACAGTCCCTGTTTGGAAGTGGAAAAAGCATATGGAATACTACTCCCTGAACCGGTATCTGCAGGATGCTTTTGGAGAAAAACTTTATAAGATAGCGGTTAATGCCGGATTTACCTGCCCGAACAGGGACGGTACACTGGGGACGCGCGGCTGTATTTTCTGTTCCGGAAGCGGATCAGGCGATTTTGCAGAAGCACCATCGCTTTCCGTAACAGAACAGATTGAAAAGGGAAAGGCGCGTGTTGAAAAGAAATTCCGGGGCAGCCGCTATATTGCATATTTTCAGGCGTTTACGAATACGTATGCGCCTGTTTCGCATTTGCGGGAATTGTTTACGGAAGCAATCCGGCATCCGGATATTGCGGTTCTATCCGTGGCCACCCGACCGGATTGTCTGCCGGATGAAGTGATTGCACTGCTTGCGGAACTGAACCGCGAGAAACCGGTCTGGGTGGAATTGGGTCTACAGACGATCCATGAAAAAACTGCGGAATACATTCGCAGAGGGTATTTACTTCCGGTCTATGATGACGCAGTCCGACGTCTGAAAGAGGCGCGACTGTCAGTGATCACACATGTTATTTTGGGCCTTCCTGGTGAGACGCCGGAGATGATGAAGGATACGGTGCGACACGTGGTACAGATTTCTGAAACATATGAAAATAAGCAGCTTGCTGCGCCGGACGGAATTAAACTGCAGCTCCTCCATGTGCTGGAAGGGACAGATCTTGCCGCGGCATATCGTAATGGTGAATTCGAAGTGATGACATTGGATCGGTATACGAAACTGGTCTGCGAATGTCTGGCACTGCTGCCACAGCATTTTGTCGTTCACAGAATGACAGGAGACGGTCCCAAACGGCTGCTGATCGCACCGCAGTGGAGTGCCGATAAAAAGCGGGTTCTGAACAGCCTGAATACGGCGATCCGGACATATGAACCGGATGCATAAAAAGCTTCCGGGATGTATAATGAACTCAGTGGATCAGTCCCCGCCTCAGGCGCGTGGAGCGCCCACTGAGTTCAAGAAAAGCAGTGCAGCAGCAAAGGAGGTGTGATAAGAATTGCGTTTAAACGAAGAACAGCAGGCGATCTTCGACGGAAAACAGGGTGAGACGCTTGCAAAGGTAATGAAGACGCTTGTCCGCTACGGAGAGTTGTTCGGTGCAGAAGAAATGGTTCCGGTCACGGGTAAGTACGGCCATCTGGTCACCAGCTTCGGCCTTGGCGTCCTGACACCGGTCTATGATCTGATGGATGAACTGATCGGTGCCGGTATTGTATCACAGCAGCAATTTTCGATGGATCCGCGGCCGCTTGATCAGAATGTGCCCTCCAGCCTGATCGAAGACTTCGTATTTAAGAAAATCATGTATTCAAAGCAGGACTACTACGAAGAAAAGCTGGAGAAGCTGGGACTGCTGAATAAGGATGCCGCAACCTGCGCGTGTTATTTTGACGAAGTCGGCAATCTGCCGGAAAAAGGGGAAGTCCTGAGCTGGGCGGAGTCCTCGGCGGTTGTCTATGCCAATTCTGTGCTCGGCGCGCGGTGCAACCGGAATTCCGGTATCATCGAACTCTTTGGATCGATTCTCGGCTATGTGCCGAAGTTCGGTCTGCTCACCGATGAAGGACGGAAAGCCACGTGGAAGGTGGAAGTCCGGACGACAAAAAAACCGAATGCACAGGTGCTCGGGTCTGCGATCGGCATGAAGGTTATGGAAGATGTTCCATATATTGTCGGACTTGACACATTTCTCGGAAAGGAACTGACGCCGGAAGTCTGTTCCTATCTTAAGGATTTCGGTGCGGCGACCGCGTCGAACGGAGCGGTTGGCCTGTATCATATTGAAAATCTGACGCCGGAGGCAGTTGAACTGGGAGAGACACTGCTGACGGAGGATGCGCAGTCCTACGTGATTGACGACGCAGAACTTGAGCGGATTGTAAAATCTTATCCAGTAATCTGGAAAAAGCCGGATGCAGAGCCGAAACTCTGCTTTATCGGATGTCCGCATCTGACGCAGGATCAGATGAAATCCTGGATCCGGAATATCTGGAAAGAACTTCGCAAACACAACCGCAAGAAGGTAGCGGTTCCGACGGTTATGACAAGTGCGCCGGGTGTTCTTGCGGAATTCAAAAAGACGAAAGAATACCGGGCGGCCATGGAAATGGGAATTGTGATCAGCTATATCTGCCCGCTGATGTATATGAACAATCCGCTCTGTGGGAAGAAGCCGGTGATCACAAATTCCAACAAGCTGCGCACGTATACGAGCTGCCGGTTCTATGAGGATGAAAAGCTCTTGCAGAAGATAACAGGAGGGTATGTCGATGCGTGAATTCAAAGGAAGAGTCGTGGTTCCCGGGCATGCCGAGGCGCGTGCGCTTGTTTCAAAAAATGGTTTCAATACACTTGCCAGTTATCAGAAGAGCCTGATGTTCGGAGATAAGAAGGCGACCTGCGGTGATCAGAACAACCCGGATCTGTACCAGCAGCCGATGGCGGGCGCGGCCCTGTGTCTTCCGCAGACCATCGGATCTACAACCGGCGGCATGATTCTTTACGCTGCGTCCTATATGGGAAGGAATCCGGCCTGCATGCTGTTTGCTAATCCGATTGATTCACTTGCGGCAGCGGGTGTCCTGCTGACGGACATCTGGACGGATCAGAAAATGCCGACCATCGACAGTCTGGGCGATGAATTTCTCGAATATGTCCAGAACGGGATGCTGATCAAGATCGGCGACGACGGAGTTGTGACAGTTGAATAATCCTGTTAAATTTCTGTGCGCACCACTTGAAGGTATTACCGGATTCCCGTTCCGTCAGACACACCATAAGATGTTTCCGGGCGTGGAACGGTACTACACACCGTTTCTTGTGGCAAACCAGACAATGAAATTCAAAAATAAGGAAATGCGGGATGTTCTGCCGGAAAATAATGCGGGCGTCCCGACGGTTCCGCAGATTCTGACCAACCGTGCCGATCAATTTGTTCACGCGGTACTGCAAATGCAGGAACTCGGATATACGGAGGTCAATCTCAATCTGGGCTGTCCAATGCCGATGCAGGTCACCAAAAAGCGCGGCGCCGGCTTTCTGGCCGACCAGGACGCGCTGGACCGTTTTTTTGAAGAGTGTATCAGAAAATTGGAGGATACAGGACTGCATCTTGTTGAGAATTGCGCCGTGGAAAACCAGCCGGCGGCACAGTCCGGAGCTTCCGGACAGATCTTTTCGGGAGACAATATCGGAGACACAATTCGGATTTCTGTAAAAACCAGAATCGGTCTGCAGGATGCCTCT
The DNA here is from genome assembly GCA_017433615.1 of Eubacterium sp. GTDB lineage: Bacteria > Bacillota > Clostridia > Lachnospirales > Lachnospiraceae > CADBRN01. The sequence goes on along the minus strand of JAFRGW010000070.1, from coordinate 2,192 downwards.
GAGGCGGACGGGCTGATGAAAATCTTCAATCGGTACCCGATCAGTCTGATTATCATTCATGCGCGGCGCGGGATTGACAGGTACAAAGGGGTGCCGGATCTGGAGACATTTGGAAGAATGCAGGCGCAGAGCACACATCCCGTCTGCTATAACGGGGATCTGTTCACAGTGGAAGATATCAATGATTTCAGAAACAGGTTTCCGGAAACCGGCATGCTTATGATCGGACGTGGTCTGCTGCAGAATCCGGCTTTGATCCGGGAGGCAGCGGGGGGACTGTCCCTGCAGAAAGAAGAACTGCGTGCGTATCTCGTGCAGTTGTATGAAGCGTACCACAGCGTGATCTCTGGTGATATGAACGTGATGTACAAGATGAAGGAGCTGTGGGTTTACGCGGGGAAACGGTTTATGGGCGCAGACCGCTATCTGAAACAGATCAGAAAAGCGAAGACCGTTGAGGCCTACGAAGCGGCTGTTGACGGGGTGTTTCGCGAAGGTGTTTTCTGTGCGGGAGGAGATCATATGACCTGAAGAGGACAATCGCCAGGCATATTAAGAAAGATAAGAAAAAGAGGACCGGAATGAAGCCGATCCTCTTTTGCATAATAGAGAACGTTTCAGAACGTCCATGAAGAAACCTGTCTGTTCAGCTGCGGTTTCAGATGCCCGCCTGCTTACTGCGTATCTGCATTAAATCGTGTCAGATTCCATTTTGTGATCAGACTGCACAGCTGTGAGACATAGGAACCGCCGGTACAGTATCCGCCGTTCAGGATAATTCTTGCAGCAGTGGTGTAATTCGTACAGCCTTTCAGCCCTGCATAGCGGAGACCATAATCATCTTTTGCGCCGGTAAGATAAGCGCTGTGATCAGCGATGGAATCTTCGATGCAGCTGTATTTCCGGAAGGCAGCGCGGGTGCGGTAGGAATTATATTCAACCGTATTAATTGTGTAGACGGATTTGCCGTCCCAGGTTGATCCCTTCCAGGTATTTCCGGAGAGAGACTGCTTCATACCGAAGCAGTTATTTGCCTTGGTTGCGAGCTCGGATTTTCCATATCCGCTCTCCAGGATGAACTGTGCAAGACTGATACAGGCGAGAACGCCGCTTTTCTTCTGGTCCTCTGTGAACAGCGGTCCTACCTTCTCGATAACTTCCTGTGCGGTAAGTCCCGCAAGAGAGGAAGCTTTGGTGCGGGTGCCGCTTCCTGTTTTAACTGACGCATCACCTTCTCTTGGATACTTGTCAATCAGAACACCGTCACTGTCAAATTCGTAGATATAGCCGCCTTTTTTCAGGGTGCCGGTTTTCATCTTTCCGTTTTTCCTGAAATAATAGCGCTCGCCTTTATAGGTGAGCCATCCGGTCTTCATTTTGCCGTTCTTCTTAAAATAATAACGGCTGCCCCGGTACTTGAGCCATCCGGTCTTCATTGCGCCGGTTTTCTTTTTAAAATAGTACTTCTTTCCTTTGATTTTTTGAAAACCTTTTACCATCGCGCCGGTCTTCTTGCTGAAGTAGTAGGTTCTCTGAGGTTCTCCGAATTTCTGAAATCCGGTCTGCAGTTCGCCATCCTCAAAATAATACTGCTTTCCGGTATCCTCATCTGTTACCAGACCAGTGTAAGGATCATCATTCTCATAATAAATGGTATCAGATAAATAATCCTGCAAATCTGCTTCGGAAACAGAATCTTCAATTGCCCGGATCTCCTCTGCCTGTACCAGTACAGCCTGCGGGAGAAGCAGGGTGAGGATAAGAAGCATGGAACAGATTGCTTTTTTGCTGAGATGTTTAAACATAGTATAACTCCGTCAGATAGTGATGGTTCAATCGCGTGTCCAGGCGGATTATTTCCGTAAATAATGTGAAGAACACAACCAGATACATCTTAACAAAAATGTAATAAAAATGCAATAAAAAATAAATGCCGGGTTTCCAGCGTATTTATACAGGAAAGAACAGGCCCAAAACCACAGAATCTTGTGGTTAAAAATGAATCCGGCACAAGGTTTGGAAAATGTTTCGCGACAATAAAAAGGTGGTTAAAATTCGCAACAATTATTTCAAAGAAAAGTGCTTGACACACCCAAAAGTGAGTGTTAGACTAATAAAGCTTCACAAATGTTGAGTCGCGTGCGTACCGCGCACGGAAGTGAAGTAGCTGTGTTCTTGCCAAAGGATGCAGT
>JAFRGW010000069.1 GCA_017433615.1 Eubacterium sp. | reverse complement strand
TGATTTACTTTAACATTGCAAGGCTCCTGATTCCGGCCTTGAGATAAGCTTCAAAACGAAAAGCCGCACCTCGTGGTGCGGCTTTTCGTTTTATACGTCGTTTTTGATCATCTGATCCAAGGTCTCGCGCTTGACTGCAATGCTGGTTCCTTTCGGAGACAGCATAATGATCGACGCATTGGGAATGCGGTTATAATGGGACGCCATAGCGTAGTTATACGCACCGGTTGTCGCAACTGCAAGGAGGTCTCCGCGGCGAAGCTCCGGCAGCCAGACGTCTGGCTGAATGATGTCGTCACTCTCGCAGCAGCGACCGACCACATCGCAGTGCAGTGTCGGCGGCGCCTCCATGCGCTCCGGTGCAAAGACGGTGTAGTTGGATTTGTAGAGTGCATAGCGGGGGTTGTCCGTCATGCCGCCGTCTACGGAAACATAGTTTTTATATCCCTTAATTCGCTTAACGCTGCCAACGGTATACATGGTGAGACCTGCATCTGCAACAATGCTGCGTCCGGGTTCCAGCATGACCGCCGGGAAGGGGACTTCCAGCTTTGCGGCGAGATCTTTCATGAAATCGGCCAGCGCGGAGATTCGATAGGGAATGTCCACAACGCCTTCGGATTCCCGATAGCGCACGCCATAACCGCCGCCCAGGTCGAGGATCTTCGTTTCAAAACCGTACTTCTGATGCAGCAGCGCAATGAATTCCAGCATGATCTGCGCGGCGCGCTCATAGACGTCCTCATCAAAGACCATGGAGCCGACGTGGCAGTGCAGACCTTCGAGCTGCAGATGCGGAAGCGCCGCGGCATAATTGTAAAACTCCTCCGCCTGCCCGGTGCCAATGGCAACGCCGAATTTGGAATCAACCTTGCCGGTTGCAACTGCGTCATAGGTATGCGGATCAATGCCGGGGGTTACACGCAGCAGACAGCGCTGCACAATACCTTTTCGCTCAGCAATGTGCTCAATGGCATAGAGCTCTTCAACGTTATCAACTACGAAATAACCAACGCCGCTTTCCATTGCGAATGCAATGTCAGCGTCTGTTTTGTTGTTGCCATGGAAGAAAGCCTTCTCCATTGGAAAGCAGGCCTTGACTGCAGTGTGAATTTCACCGGAAGAGACAACGTCAATCCCGAGACCCTCGCTGCCGACAATTTCGTAGATCCGCTTGAAGGACGCCGCCTTGCTGGCATAAAGCGTCAGCGCATGCTCGCCGAAAAACTCGTTCATCGCGGTTTGGTACATGCGGCAGTTATCGCGAATTCGCTGCTCATCCATCAGGTAAAGCGGCGTGCCGTATTTCTTTGCAAGCGCAGGCGTGCTGTAGCCCGCAAATTCTAAAACACCGTCTCGGATTTTCAGGTTGGTAGCAATCATATTGGCATTCCTCCAGGGAAATTAGACTTGCTATAAAATAACATATAACGATTTAATGTGCAAGAGTAAAGATCAGCTTTTCTTCTTTTTTCCGACCAGAATGTATATGACACAAAGAAGCAGGATCAAGCTGATTGCGAGAATGGCGCAGTTCCTGAAATATATTTCGGGCAGAATCTGAATGATCTGATCCTCCGACGGGTCGAACAACCAGTTGTTTTTACCCGGGAAGAAAATATGATGAAACACGGTGAAAGCGCGGTCAAAATCCGCAGCGCCGAGTCCGCCGATGATCAGAAACGCAGCCAAAACGCCCATTCCTGCCCAGAAGGAGGGACCGCGATTGCCAAATCGAGTCGGCCTTATTTTGACAGAGATCAAGAGCAGAAGGATCAACAGACCTCCGGTGACGCCAAAAATCCACAGATCCAGCTGAAACAGCCCTCGAACATCGGTGAAGTGGGCCTTGCCGGCATCAGACCATTTCAGCACACCGGTGCCAAATTCGCTGTCGTGGAGCAGAAAGTTCATGACGTCATCATAAGCTTCCACGATTTCATCCGCGGACCACTCGGTTATTTCAGGCAGATGCAGATTGCTGATATGCATTTTATAAAAGCTGCGGCTCAGAATGGGCGCCGCAATTCCAGCGCTGATAGCAAACAGCGCGAGCGTGATCATCAGCAATACAGAAACCAATCGATTTTTCATTTGAGATCTCCTTTATTTGAAGCGGAAAGTAAGATGAGCATCTGTCCGGGCAGATAAAAGCCCCACATGGCAACGCGGGCAAATGCCCGAAGCGCGCCGGTGCCAATGTTGTAATAGCCAACACATAAATCACAGCAGAAGAAAAGAAGCATACCGAGAAAAAACAGGATGCTTGGTCCGGTTCTCTCTTTTGCTGCGCGGAAGGTTCCGCAGATCAGATTGAGTAAAAAGATCAGAATATAACCGGCTGCCAGCAGTTCGATCCGCCTGACAACCAGCGCGAGCAGTACGGCACTGAAGATGAGAATGCTTTGGATGCACAGGATCTTTCTCGCGTGCAGGTGCAGAGAATACATCAGCTGAACAATAAAAAACAGCAAAATGCCAATACCGTACCACTGATCCAGAACAAGGAGGAAGATGTCTCCCGCCGCGGCGAAACACAGCGCTGCTGATATGATCTTATCATCCAGATGCAGACTTATGATTGCAGCTAACAGGATGGATGCATATTTCAGCCATTTTGTGTCCGCGTCAGTGAGCAGATCCAAGAGCAGAAAAGAGCCATACAACAGCGCTTCTGCAATTAGAAAGGCCATCCATGCAGAACGCTTCATCCGGGCTCCTCCTTTCAGTGCTGCCTCTTGTCCAAGGCGAAAAACTGTGGTACATTATATACGTACCTATTTCGTTTGTCCAATTCTTTTCTGCCTAGGTCGAAAGGGGGGGCCGCTCATGGGGCGTAAACAACGGATCATTCTGTTCGGTCTGATTGCGCTTTGCCTTTTGGCCGTCGTGGGATATGTGGTTTACAGCCGGACCGTGAAAGACTACGTGAGCTGTGCCAGAATGCTTTCAAAGACCTATAATGAAGATTGCTCCGATCTCACATTTTATGTGACGATAGACACGGCAGGCCAGGCGATCGACGCGCAGTTTCGCGCGGTTCGGTTTCCTTATCAGAGCAGCACCGCTACGCAGGTTACCATCGTCGGGAAAAATGATGACTACACATTCTATAAGGTGAACGGACGTAATCTTGCTTCCGATGAGAATGCTGATATGCAAAACGGGATTCCGCGCAACTTTATGGAACTTCTGGAATGGGGAAAAAAGATTTACGAATCCGATCTCTCAATTCAGAAAATCAAAGATCGTGGTGTGAGCACCTATTCGGTCACGGTTCCAGATGATATGGTGCAGTCTTTTATGGAGGCATACCTCGGCAAGCTCGAATCTTTTGATCTTCGGTATCACAACTGCAAGCTGTCACTCACCGGCGCTCGCGGTACGATGACGGATCTTGTGCTGACGGGAACCGCGGAATACCGTGTCCTGTTTGTGAATACCGCAACCGATATTCTGGTTCGCGCACATGTCAATGCTTTGGGCAATCAGGTTCAGATTCCGGATGTTCCGGATTCCGTTGTAAAAGCAGCAAGTTAAGGAGACACAATTACGAATGAATCGAATTAAAATCTTTCTTGCCGTACTCGTCTGTAAGCTGTCGCGGGCTGTCATTCGCTTGCTCGGACGGGGCGGCACCGCGTTTCCCGGCAGAATGGCTCTGAAAATCTGTCCGGATGTTCTCGGCGCACTTTCTCAAGGCGTGCGAACCATTCTCATTACGGGCACCAACGGTAAAACAACCAGTGCGAGAATGATCGAGCAGGCATTTATCGATCAGAAGCGCAGCTATCTTTCCAATAAATCCGGCGCAAACCTGATCTCCGGCATCACGGCAGAGTTTGCAATGAACAGTTCGCTGACCGGACACTGCCGGAAGGAATTTGCGGTCATTGAATGCGACGAAGCGGCGTCGAAAACAGTGCTGAAATATCTCAAGCCGGAGGTCATTGTTGCGACCAATGTGTTTCGCGACCAGCTTGACCGCTATGGTGAGATTACGCATACGCTCAACAATATCATCGAAGGCATCAGTCATACGCCGGAGTCACTTCTGTGCCTCAACGCGGACTGTTCTCTGATCGCGTCCATTCCGGAGCATGTTCCGAATCCGGTCGTGTTCTTCGGCATCAATGTGCCGATGGATGACAGTGATTCGAAGGAGCTTTCTGATGCGTCGCACTGCATCCACTGCAAGACGGAGTATGAATACGATTATCATACTTATGGACATCTCGGCGGGTTCCGCTGCCCGAAGTGCGGCTATTCCAGACCGATTCCGCAGTATGCGGTTACGGAAATCTCTGCGCTGAATGTGGATTCCAGCAGTGTCAACATGGACTTGAACGGAAGGGATCTTTTCCTGCACATCAATCTGCCTGCAGTCTATAATATCTATAATGCTGCCGGGGCTGCCGCGGCTTTGGATGTATTCGGGTTTCAGCGCGCTGAGATTGCAAGCGCGCTCGCGAGCTTTGACTGTGGCTTCGGCCGCATGGAAAAGTTTGATTTGGAGGGCCGCCCCGGCCGCATGATGCTCGTGAAGAATCCGGCCGGATGCAATCAGGTGATGCGGTATCTGTCTGCACTGCCGGACAAAGCGATGTTTGTCGTTTGCCTGAATGATAATGATGCGGACGGAACGGATATCTCCTGGATCTGGGATGCGGATTTTGAGAGATTGAGCACCATGGGGGATCGTCTGGATCAAGTGCTGGTATCCGGCATTCGTGCGGAGGACATGTTCCTGCGCCTGAAATACGCCGGTGTGCCGGAAGAGCGCATGACATTGATGCATGATTATAACGAGCTGATCGACCGCATGTGCAGCAGCGAGCACCGCGTGTTCATCATGCCGACCTATACGGCGATGCTGGATCTGCGCAGCCTGCTGCAAAAGCGTCTCGGCGGAAAGGAGTTTTGGGAATGAGCAAACAGACGGTTCGCATCTGCCATCTCTATCCCGATCTCCTGAATCTGTATGGTGATCGCGGCAACATCATTTGTCTGCGCCAGCGTTTGGCGTGGCGCGGAATCGAGGCGGAAGTAATCGAAGTTCCGGTCGGCACAAAAGCGGATTTGACGCAGTGCGATATGATTTTCATCGGCGGCGGTCAGGACTTTGAACAGGAAGTTCTGCTGCCGGATCTGCGCTCCGGCAAAGATCGTGAGCTCAAGGCAGCGATTGAAGACGGTAAGACGATTCTGGCCATCTGCGGCGGATATCAGATGCTTGGCAGCTATTATGAGACATGGGACGGCGTGCGGTGCGATTTTATCCATGCGATTGATTATTACACCGTTGGTTCCAAGAAAAGAATGATCGGCAACTTTGCCTTTGAGTGCCTCCCGGAATCCGGCGGAAGCAAGGTGGTCGGATTTGAGAATCACAGCGGCAAAACCTATCTCGGCAGCGGTGTGCAGCCGCTCGGCAAGATTCTGACCGGCGGCGGCAACAACGGTGAAGACGGGGGAGAGGGCGTTCGTTATCACAATGTGTTCGGAACGTACAGCCACGGCCCGATTTTGCCGAAGAATTCGGAGCTTTGTGACTTTATCTTGCAGACTGCTTTGTCTGATCGGATGGAGCTTGAGCCGCTGGATGACAGCGCAGAACGGATGGCACATGATGCCATGCTGAAGAAAATCACACAAGGATCATAAAAAGACTGGGCAGATTTTGAAATCTGCTCAGTCTTTTATATTAGCTCGCTTGGAATGACGATCGGATTTCTTGGCACCGACTCCCAAGAGAAGGATTCGACCAGCTCCCGGGCTTTGATCGGGGAGCTTGTTGCCTGCAGCCCGGCCAGCTTCGCCAAAATGCCGATCAGCTGCTCCGGTGTAAAATGCTCCCGGAAATAATCCATGTTCAAATCCCCGTCTCGTTTTGAGAGCTTGCGTCCGTCCGGTGCGATGAGCAGCGGCGCGTGACAGTATTCGGGCGCTGAACCTCCGAGCGTTTGAATCAGATAGATCTGCCGTGCCGTCGAGCGCATGAGATCCTGCGCGCGAACAACGCGCGTGACTCCCATTTCAATATCATCCACGGAGACAGCCAGCTGATAGGCAAATACGCCGTCAGACCGGCGAATGATGAAGTCATCTTGTCCGGACTGCAATGGATCTTCCTGAAAACCGTAGTGCACGTCCGTCCAACGGATGGTCTGCGGCATGATGAGACATTTCTGCGCCGGAGATCGTCCGCTGTGCCGTTTCTGCCTCGCTTCTGCCTCTGTTAAGAATCTGCATCCGCAGCCGGCGTCATGGGCTTCTCCGGGATGCGGCGCAGAAGCGGCCAAGCGCTCTGCCCGGCTGCAGTAGCAGTCATAGACAAGTCCTTTTTCGCGCAGCTGTTTGAGAGCGTTTTCGTAGTGCGCCGTTCGGTTGCCTTGCCGACACTGATCGGATCCGGGGCGCCAGCCCTCATCCCAGTCCAGGCCGAGCCATTCGAGATCCCGAGCCATCTGATTCGCGTAATGCTCAAAGCTGCGATCGGGATCCAGATCCTCCAACCGAAACAGCATCACGCCACCCTGACTGCGAACGTCCAGCCATGCAAGCAGGGAAGAGAGCAGGTTGCCGAGATGCAGCGTTCCGCTGGGGCTCGGCGCAAAGCGTCCGCGTATGATAGCTTCAGATTTCATCGGGTTCTTCATCCAGAATGCTGACGGTAAGAGACGCATTTTCCAATCCGGCGTCGGTCAGCACCTGACGCAGCGCAGAAGCTTTGCCGCCCAGATGCTCGGAAAGCGCACTCCAATGATAAATGGTGATCTGGCTGTCATGCAAATCTGTCAGGCAGTCATAAAGTGCATCCAGATTGCGGCCAAACCATTCCGGCAGAGATAAATCTGCGGATAGTTGATCGTACAGCGTGTCCCAGCCGGTGATGCGATCGCCGTGAATGATACATTCTCTCATGGCGCAACCTCCCCATACAGCAGTTCAAAGCTCTCGTAATGGTCTCCGGTATAGAAGATCAGTCCGTCATTGGAAAAGACGATCCGTTCGGCACCGCGCTTGCTTTTTCCGAGGGTGTTAATGTCACACTCCGTGTATGTTCTTCCCGGAGCTTTGGGCAGCAATCCCTCATAGTTGCCGAATTGCGACCCGCCAATGCATTTACCGGGGGCATAGGGCTCCAAGGAACCGCCGCTCCATCCGAGTGCCTGTGCTTCTTTCTTGGTCATGAAATTGGAAGGCAGGTGACCGTACTGATGAAGATAGAGAGCAACATCTTCTTTTGTGGTATAACTGCCGTCTTCGTCCAGCAGCGCATCTTCCGGTTCTGAAGATGCAATCGGCTGTTCACTTGCTTCCGGAGTGACCACCGCAGACGCTTCCGGTGGCGCGGTTTGAATCGGCTCTTCTGCAGTCTGGTGATTTGTGAAATAGAGCGCACCGAAGATCAAAAGCGCTATCAGGATCAATACCAGACCACGCTTGATGCTTTGACTCATGGAGCATTCCTCCGTTCCTGATGATTCCTTTTGTCAGTATAGCACGGAAAGACATGGAACACAAGAAAAGGCAATTTATCGATGAAAAGTGAAAAAGCACTTGCATTCTGATTAGAGTGTGATATAATACAGTCAGTCAATCGAATGAAGAGTCTTCAGGGCAGGGTGCAATTCCCGACCGGCGGTAAAGTCCGCGAGCCTTATGGCCGAATCGGTGAGATTCCGATACCGACAGTATAGTCTGGATGAGAGAAGATGTGCTTCCACATGATCCCCCATGAAAAATGTGTTTGCGCTTGAAGGCAATTCCTTCGAGCGCAAATTTTTTTCAGGAGGTCTGAAACCATGTTAAAGGAAAACCTGTCATTCATTCTGGTCTGCATTCTGGTGGCAGCTACCAGCAGTACGATCGGAAGCGGATTGTATCCGAGGCTGTTAAAGGAAAAGGATCCGCAGATCACCGTATTCGATCAGGCCTGTCCGCTTCTCTGCCCTATTGTGGA
>JAFRGW010000068.1 GCA_017433615.1 Eubacterium sp. | reverse complement strand
GGTTGCGGTTGGATCCGCTTGAAATGATAAAGTAATCGGCCAGGGTGGAAATTTTCTCAATATCTATGATTTTGATATCGATCGCCTTCTTATCTTCCATTGCTTCGATCGCAATCTTCGCAAGTTCTCTGGATGTTGCCATTTATCATTCCTCCTCTTCCGCTTTGGAATCTGTATGTGATTCGTAATAAGCCAGTGCATCAAGTGTCATCGGATCCATTGCCTTGGGATTACGGGCAAGATAATTCTTTGTGTCGCGCAGAATCTCACAGACACATCTGTCCAGATCCCGGAATGCCAGTTCGCGCAGTTCTGTCAGATGCGGTGCACGATCCCGGTTTGGTTCGATATAATCTGCCGTAAACACGATTTTTTCCAGAAGGGTCATATCAGGCTTACCGGTTGTGTGCCAGCGGATTGCTTCCAGAATGGATAAATCAGTAATCCCGTATTCGACCCGCGCAAGATACGCGCCGACTTTTGCGTGCAGAAGCGGCGTGTGTTCACGCTCAAACTGGGTCACGCTGATATGCTTTCTGGATGCGATTTCCCGCAGTTCAATCCCGCTGCAGTGTTTCGCACAGTCATGCAGAAGACCGGCAGTCCGCGCCTGTGTCAGATCACATCCATACCGCATCGCAAGCGCGCACGCGGTATATGTGACACCGAGCGTGTGCTGAAATCTGCGTCCGTTTTGTAATTTGGACAGGCGCTGTTCAATCGCTGTGAAATCAGGTGCCTTATTTACCGTGCTGTTGGTCTCATTCTGCTTTTTCATAGTAAATGTGTTCCTGCTGAATATAGTCAATCACAGAATCCTGCAGATAATATTTCACCGACTCGCCCATCCGGATCATTTCCCGCAGATGGCGCGACGATATATCCAGATTCGGTGTGTCAAGTTTCAGAAATTCGCTGTTGTAAGCAGCACGTTTGGCTGCTATCTCGGCATCAAACCGGATCGGATCTGTCTGGTTTCTTGTCGCAACAACAAGGCTGCAGGCTGCAGCAATTCTGGCGGGTTCACGCCAGGTGTCAAAATCAAAGAGGCTGTCTGCCCCAATGATAAAATACCAGGAACAGTCCGGATACTCGGCATTCAGCGCCTCCAGGGTCCGGTAAGTGAAACTGTATCCGTCCGGATGCATTTCTCGTTCTGACAGCTTAAAATGCGGGTTGGAAGCAATTGCACGGCGTACCATCTCCACGCGCTGTTCATCCGACGCCCTCCCTGCACGGTTCCGCTTGTGCGGCGGATTGCCCGAAGGCATAAAGTAAACGGTTTCCAGCTGAAACTGCCTGTGTGCAGCCTCTCCGAGAATCAGATGGCCTATGTGTATGGGATCAAAGGTTCCGCCCATAATACCGATGCGTCGTTTCGTCATGTATCCTCCTGCTCTCTGCTGTGCTGTGGCCTGTTCTTTTTATTCAAGTCCCGCCTGACGCTCCACGCGTCTGAGGCAGGAGTCTGATCCACTGAATTCAACTCAGATGGGAGTCCCCCGCCTCTATAGGCGGTGGGTATTGAATCAAACTTGACTCAGTGGAGGGTTTCAATCCCCCATCTGAGTTGAGCCTCCGGCGGATCGCAGAGCTGCGCAGAGGAAGACGCACAAGTGCGTCGCGCAGCTCGCGCGCGATCAGAGATCGCGATTCAACGATTGCTGTCATCAAAGAATCTGCCGGAAAATCAGAATGCACCGGATGTCTTTCTGGCGCGCGGCAGTTCAATCCTGCGGTGCTTCTCGTCTCCGGGACGGTAGAAAACAATTTTCCGGCCGATTGTCTGTACGACACAGGATTTTGTCCGTTCTGCGAGTGTTTCAGCTGCTTCCCGCAGATCCTCTTCTTCTGCAAATGTCCGCTGGACGCCGATCTTTACAAGTTCGCGCGCCGCCAGCGCTTCATCCAGCGAAGCTGTGAATTCCGGCGTCACACCGGTCTTTCCAAGCTGAAGAATGGCTTCTTCTTTCATGGCAAGTCCTTTCAGATATGCCCGCTGCTTACTGGTT
>JAFRGW010000067.1 GCA_017433615.1 Eubacterium sp. | reverse complement strand
TTGACAGTGCTAAACGCTTGTTGTAATGTATTAGCAGGCATTCATGCAGAGTGCTAAAACTGTCATGAAATCGTGCTGTCATATAGCCGATCCGCATGATGTTTGCTATACTTATAAAGTTATTGAAATTGCTGAAAGGAGCGAACAGAAATGGCAGCAAATTGGACTTTAAAAGAAAAATCAAACGGTGAGATGGTTGTCACCGTGGAAGGTGAAGAATGGAAGAAGGTCTGTGACAAGGCATTCCGCAAACTTGCCCAGACCGTTCAGGTGGAAGGATTCCGCAAGGGTCATGTTCCGGCTCAGATTCTGGCGCAGAGAATCCCGGCATACCAGACGCAGGTACAGGCTGTGTCTGACAATGCCAACGAATGGATGATCGCCGGCCTGAAGGAACTCGGTCTGGAACCGGTTTCCCAGCCTGTCCTGGATATCCGCGGCATTGATGCGGATCACGCGGAGATTGTCTTCGAATTCACGGTAGCACCGGATTTCGAAATCGGACAGTATAAGGATCTTGATTATAAACTCGGCGACCTCGAAGTTACCGAAGAGGAATATGACAAGGAACTCGGCCGGCTGCGTGAGAAGTATGCCGATATTGTCGAAAAAGACAGCGAAGCCGCAATGGGCGACACTGTGAACATCAACTAGGAAGGGTTTAAGGACGGCGTTGCTTTTGAAGGCGGAAAAGCAGAAGGCTATGATCTTGAACTCGGCAGCAATTCCTTCATTCCGGGCTTTGAGGACCAGTTGGTCGGCATCAAGGCCGGTGAGGAAAAGGATCTCAACCTGACTTTCCCGGAAAACTATCATGCCGAAGAACTGAAGGGTGCGGCAGTCGTCTTCCATGTCAAGGCCAATACAGTCAAGACAAAGGTTCTGCCGGAAGTAAATGATGATTTTGCCAAGGATGTCAACTTCCCGGGCGTCGAGACAGCTGAAGAACTGACAAAACTCATCCGCAACAGACTGGCAGAAGCCAAGCGCATGGACGCTGAAAGAGCTGCTGATGAAGCATTGGGCAAAGCGCTGACTGAGGGAACAGAAATTGATGTTCCGGAAGTCATGATCCAGAACGAAGCAGAGAACATGACAGCACAGTTGGAACAGCAGCTGCGGCAGTACGGCATGAACATGAACCAGTACCTGAACATGACCGGCATGACCCGTGAACAACTGGTCGATTCAAATAAGGAACAGGCCGCTGCTTCCGTCAAGCTCCGTCTGATTCTGGACAAGATTGCCAAGATCGAGAATATCGAAATCGCGGCCGAAGATGTTGAGAACGAATTCGTCAATATGTCCAAGATGTACAACATGCAGCTTGAAGACGTGAAGAAGCAGCTGGACGCAGACCTTGTCAAGGCGGATCTGGCCCGGCAGAAGGCATACGAGTTCGTTAAGGAACATGTCAGGAAAGCTGAAGAAACAGCTGAATAAACAATCCGAAATAAGACGCCTGGCGTCTTATTTTGTCAAAAAGAACAGGAGGTACAGCAATGAGCAAATTCAAAACAGTTCGCGTACCGGCAGTCTGCACCCGCGGCATCGTTGTGTTCCCGGGGCAGGATGTCATGATCGAAGTCGGCCGCAGCAAGTCGACCAGAGCGGTCAATGAAGCATCCTCTTCGTATGACAGCATGGTCTGGCTGGTGTGCCAGAACGATATCATGGTGGATGACCCGAAACAGAACAACCTTTACCAGGTTGGCACGCTGAGCCGGATCAAGATTATCCGCCGCAAGGAAGGGTTCATGCGGGTAACCTTTACCGGCATCTCCAGAGCCCGGCTGGTGGAGATGGAAGATGACGGCATGATGATCATGGCGACTGTCGAAGAACTGGCAGATGTACACGGTACCGATATGGAAGAAAAAGCGCTGGTCAGAAGAGTTATCAGCGAATTCGAGAAGGTCGGCAATATCACCGCGCAGTTCCCGTCAGACATCGTTAACCAGCTGACCCATGGTGTTTCCGCGGTAACACTGACCAATCAGTTTGCCCAGTATTTCCCGCTGGATATTCCGGTCAAGCAGAGACTGCTGGAAACTCTGGATGTCAATGACAGGCTTGTGCAGATCATTGCCGAACTGGAGAAACAGCAGCAGTATTCCCAGATTGAAGCGACCATCAATGACAAGGTCAAGGAACATATCGATGATTCACAGAAAGAGTATTTCCTGCGGGAGAAGCTGCGGGCAATCAAGGAAGAACTCGGTGATGTTTCCAATCTCACGGATGATACGCAGAATCTGCGGGATATGATTGAAAACAATCCGTATCCGGAGCACGTCAAGGAAAAAGCCCGTGAGGAACTGCAGCGCTATGAGATGCTGCCGCCGGGCAGCGGCGAAGCATCTGTTTCCCGTTCGTATCTGGACTGGCTGCTGAAAGTACCGTGGTGGCAGGAAACCGCTGACAACGAAGATCTGAAGGGTGTTCAGAAAGTCCTTGATGATGATCATTACGGCCTTAAAAAGGTTAAGGAACGCATCATGGAATATCTGGCAGTCAAACAGATGACAGGTACGCTGAATGCGCCGATTATCTGCCTGGTGGGTCCGCCGGGTGTCGGCAAGACCTCATTGGCAAAATCCATTGCCCGCGCCCTGGATCGGAAATTCGTCAAGATGAGTCTTGGCGGTGTCCGGGACGAAGCGGAAATCCGCGGTCACAGAAGAACCTATCTCGGTTCACTGCCGGGCCGTATTATCCAGGGCATGAAGAAAGCGCAGGTGATCAATCCGGTATTCCTGATTGATGAAATTGACAAGATGGGTGCTGATTACAAGGGAGATCCGAGTGACGCGCTTCTGGAAGTACTCGACCCGGAACAGAATGCCCTGTTCAGTGACCATTATCTGGAAGAACCGTATGATCTGTCCAAAGTGCTCTTCGTAGCTACGGCAAACTACCTTGAGAATATTCCGGCCCCGCTGAAGGATCGACTGGAAATCATTGAACTGCCGTCCTACACGGAAATCGACAAGGTTCATATTGCGATCGAGCACCTGATCCCGAAGCAGCTGGAAGCCAACGGCCTGAAGCCGGCCCAGTTCAAACTGAAGGAAAAGGAAATCCTTTACCTGATCCGTCATTATACCCGGGAAGCCGGTGTACGGCAGCTGGAGCGGGTAATCGGTTCGCTGTGCCGCAAGACCGTACTGGCTATCCTGAAAGAAGGAAGAAAGACCGTTACGGTCACGGAAAAAGTGATCCGCAAATGGCTTGGCAAAGAAATCTTCGAATACGGCAACAAGGAAAAGCAGAATCAGATTGGGGTCGTCACCGGTCTTGCTTATACATCGTTCGGCGGTGACATCCTGCAGATTGAAGTGAACTACTTTGAAGGCAAGGGTAAGCTGATCCTGACCGGACAGCTGGGTGATGTCATGAAGGAATCCGCTGAGATTGCGATTGACTATGTCAAGGCACATGCCCGGGAACTGAGTATTGATCCGCAGTTCTTTGACAGCCATGACATTCATATCCATGTTCCGGAAGGGGCAGTACCGAAAGACGGTCCGTCTGCCGGTGTGACAATGACAACCGCACTTGTTTCGGCACTGAGCGATACGCCGGTTCATTCCGACCTGGCCATGACCGGTGAAGTTACACTGCGGGGCAACGTGCTGCCGATCGGCGGCCTGCGGGAGAAGAGTCTTGCGGCCAACCGGGCCGGGATTACGAAGATCCTGATTCCGAAAGCCAACATGCGGGATATGGAAGATATTCCGGATGCGGTCAAGGAACATGTCAAATTCGTGCCGGTGGAAACGATGTCCCAGGTACTCAAGGAAGCGCTGGTCCGCTGATGTACAGCAAGGCTGAATATCTGGCCAGCAGTGCCTATGAAAGTCAGTGGCCGGTATCGGATTTACCCGAAGTCATCTTTGCCGGGCGTTCCAATGCCGGCAAGAGCAGTCTGATCAATGCCTTAACCAATCTGAAAAACCTTGCCTACAGCGGCAAGACGCCGGGCAAGACACAGCTGCTGAACTTCTTCCTGATTGAAGACCGTGTTGTTTTCGTGGATGCGCCGGGTTATGGCTATGCCAGAGGCGGTGACCAGTCAGCCAAAGTATTCGGGCGGCTGATGGAACCATATTTCCGCCGCCGTGAGCAGCTGAAGGCAATGGTCATTGTGCTTGATATCCGCCGCACACCGTCACCGGAAGATATCCAGATGGTGGAATATGCCAAACAGGCGCATCTGGCCATTCTGGGTGCCTGCACAAAAGCCGACAAGCTGAGCAACAATCAGATTGCCGCCCAGCTGAAGATCATTTCCGAAACCCTTGAACTCGGGAAACAGAATCTCATACCATGCTCATCGCTTAAGAAGACCGGCATCGAGGCTGTGGAAACCAGAATCGAAGAATATCTGAATCACTGAGGAAGCCGCAGACATGCGGCTTTTTTATTATCCAGACTTGTATTTCACCGGAAACGGAATATCTGATAAAGTATATCTGTCTGAAACAGGGACAGGAGAATGAATATGAGAAACAGATCCGGAATGCAGTGGGTAATCAGTATTGTTCTGTATTGTATCGGGCTATTGTGCCTGGCTTTCGGGGTTGCGTTTTCCGCCAATGCCGGTCTGGGCATTTCCCCGGTCAATTCTTTGCCTTATGTAATTGCTTCGTGCATCGGCAGGGAAGCGTCTGTCGGTTCGATTGTCACGGCTGTCTTCTGTTTCTATATCCTGCTGCAGGCCCTGATTCTGCGGAAGGAATTCAAGCTGTTCAACGTCCTGCAGATCTTCTTCAGCACACTGTTTGGTTATTTTGTGACCTTTTCAAAGGGAGTTATGGGAAACTGGCGGATCATGGACGGTTATGCCGGCAGTCTGATGATGCTGTTCATCAGCATCGTCATTGTTGCTTTCGGGGTATTTCTGTATGTTGCGGTGGATATCATCCCGATGCCGATGGAAGGCCTCACCATGGCCATAGCCAGGAAAGCTGGCAAACCATTCGCCAAAGTCAAGACAATCGTGGACTGCTCGGTCGTATTGATCGGTCTGTGCTTATCCCTGCTGATCCTGCATGACCCTTTCCGCTGGATCCGGGAAGGAACGGTCCTGTCAGCTCTGATTACCGGCCGTCTGGTTTCTGTATTCCGCCGTCTGTTCGGGACTCAGGTGGAGAATCTGGCCTGCGGTACAGAAAGACAGTA
>JAFRGW010000066.1 GCA_017433615.1 Eubacterium sp. | reverse complement strand
TCCGCGGGGCCACGCGTCTTGCTCTTTCCATCTTTCGCGCCGTCCCCGGCGGCTCTCAACGTCTCCGCGGGGCCACGCGTCTTGCTCTTTCCATCTTTCGCGCCGTCCCCGGCGGCTCTCAGCGTGAAATTACTTCTACCATCCCTAAACAAGACCACATATTATTCTCTTAAATCAACTTGTTTGCCTGTCCTTAATAAGCCGGTATAGCTCTAATCCGGATGTTTTTCCAAATTGATGAAGTAGTTCCCTGTACAACAACACCTTCTTGCCTTTATTCTTGACGTAAAGTCGTATAACCTCTTCTGCATCATCCTGATATTTCGTATCATGAAGCAATTCTACAATCATCCTGCGGCACTTCTGCTCATGACGCATGGCATTATATGCTGCTTCGATACTTCTTGTTTCAAGTGCCTGACGTACCTCTATAATTCGCTGATCAGATTCGTCATTCATCTTGGCAATGGCCGCCTTAATAGTGCCTGCCAGAATCACATGGCTGTTTGATTTCTTCAGTCTTGCAAACTGCTGAACTGCTTTAAACCCATTATCCTGGGAAATAATTGCCAATTCCGATCTCCCGCCCGCAAAGCAGGCACCTGCCTGAACTGCAATATAGAAATCCAGTGCGTTTTGTCCTTTGTCTTCCAGTTTATGTGCATGGAAACGGCATCCACTTACGATTAAAGCATCCAAATGCTCTTTCCGCATTCTGGCACAGCTGGCGGAATAGAATAAATACACTTCATCTTCGCTGTTCAGCAAGTCACACCCTTCCATGCCTGCTGCGTTCACATTTTCATAATCGATCAAAAAAATTGCCATTATGACACCCGCTTAATCTTGCAATCAAAAGAAAACTAACATAAACTATAATTGTTCCATATAACATCCCTTGTGTATTTAGTATACATAATATATTTTCTTGCATCATTATAATACACCAAACGGTATCTTTCAACAAAAAGGAGTGAACATAATTGGCTTTTTCAATCGAACGACTGATCAGTGTCAGAGAATCATTGGGAATTAATAAATCAGAAGCAGCCAGACGTCTGAATCTGACTGCTATGGGATATGGGCGTTATGAGAGCGGAGCTCGCACCCCATCCTATCAGACATTGTGCTACATGGCACAGATTTTCGGAACTTCTTATGAGTATCTGTGCGAAGAAACAGACGATCCGTCTCCGAAGGAGATTGTTATCTCGGCAAAAAAGGAACCGGAACTGTTTGCCTTTGTACAGGATCTTCGCGCCGACGGCAAAGTTACAAAAGGCAGACTGAAGGCATATTACGAGATGATTGCGCAGATGAAGCAGGACGAAGAGGCCTGAATCTATTCATCGAGAAATTGAAAATACGGTATTCAAAAAAGGGGCTGTCGCATTAAACATCCTCATGCATAGATATACATCACCGGGACCGCTCTCGCTTCGGTCCTCACGCAGCGGTACTAAGGCTCATGCAGGCATTCGCCAAGTACCGGCGTTGCGGATGTCCCTATGATGTATATTATGCATTCGAATGGTTAATGCGACAGCCCCTTTTCTTATTCCTCACGCATCTCTCGTCAGCTTATTGATCCACTTGTATGTGCGGAATCGCAGGAACGCGATCACCGCCTTGAACACCTGATCCGACTGGGAGAAGAATACGACCCAGACGACCGGCAGTTTCCACCAGAATGCACTCATGAATGAAAGCGGGACAACGACGGCCCAGGTGCTGATCATATTGACGTAAAGTGTAAACTTTGCATCGCCGCCGCCGCGGAGTATTCCGTTCATGACAGGCATCATGTAGCCCATGGTAACCATCAGGAAAGCCATCAGCACCAGCAGCTGGTCTGCCATTACGTAGGCAGCATCCGTCAGCGAATAAAAACTGAGCAGTGGTTTGTGCAGTAAAAAGAGGATCAGTCCCAGAATGGAACTTAGGATCAGGTCGATCACACTCAGTGTACGCCCTTCTGCCTTTACCTCTTCAATATTTCCCCGTCCGATCGCGCTCCCGATCATAACCGCTGAGGCTGAGGCCATCGCGCGCACGACTATTTTCAGATACTGATAAAAAGTCGTTGCGATCGAATTTGCTGCAATTGCATCGGAACTCAGATGTCCGATAATCGCGCTCTGCATCGGAATCGAAACGGCCCAGAACAGCTCCTGCACCAGGATCTGGGTTGCCAGCACGGAGAAATCGTGACTGATGCCTGGATCTTTTTTCAGCGGATTCTCACTGAAGAGCACGACCTTCTTATCAACTTTCAGGATATAGCCTACAACAACGAGCAGTTCGACACATCTGGCAATCAGTGTACCAATTGCCGCGCCGCGGATTCCCATCTCCGGCATGCCGAATCTGCCGAAAATCAGGCAGTAGTTGATTCCGACATTTACGACAAGGGAAATGCAGGAAACGATAAACGCAATCCGCACGGTATCTGCACAGCGCAGCGTGGCGAGCAGTGCCTGCGTCACCAGAAACAGAATAAACGTGTATTTCAGAATGGCCATATAAGCCATACCTTCTGCAGCGATGTCTGCATCTGTCGTAAAAATTGCCATCAGCTGTGAAGGAAACAGCATGCAGATTGCAAAAATCAGTACGCCGCCAGCGACTGCCAGCTTCAGACCGCAGCCGCCGACCTTACGAAGAGCCGGCACATTTTTCTTGCCCCAGTACTGTGATCCGATGATAACGAGCGAATCACAGATTCCGACTGAGAGCTGCTGTACCATGAAAAAAATCTGGTTGACCGTTGCCGCCCCTGAAAGTGTCACCTGTGAATAACTGCCGAGCATCAGATTATCCGCCATATTGACACTGTAGGCGATGACATTCTGCAGTGAGACTGTCAGTAAAATGGTAAACAGCCGCCTGTAGAAACTTTTGCTTTTTGAGAAAAATGCGGGTTTTGCATATGTTGCCGGCATGTTAATCACCTCTGTGCTTTTCCGAAATCCGGGAACTTCCCGAACGCATCATCTGTCTCCTCACCCTCCGTCGGGAAACAGCTCTTCACCCAAGGGCGGGGAAAACATTTCATAAACCTCAAAAAAAATCTCCGGAAATAAATTTCCGGAGATTTTATGGACGGTAAGAGACTCGAACTCATGACCTTCCGCACGTCAAGCGGGCGCTCTCCCAGCTGAGCTAACCGTCCGTACGCATTCTATCTTACCAGATTTTTGAAAAATAGCAACCTGTTTTTTCAAAAAGTTACGAATTCCTGTTTTTTCAAAAAATTATGAATTCCTCCTGATCAGGACTTTCGTCTGTTCAATGTGAAAGCGTGTTCGTCTGTTCACCACTTTCCGGCAATAATCCAATGTGTTCTGCATTTTCTCAGTCAGGCGCAGAATATGTCTTACGATCAGCTGATTCGGGCGGTCAGCCAGAACTGTGAAGGAGTCACGTGACATTCCAACCTTATGAATTGCATTGTGCTTACCAAACTCAATGATATCTCTTTCATTTGACAGGGTTTCCATATCATACAGCAGCGCCGGATTCCTCGCCGCAGCCACATCGATTTCATCTGCAAGTCTGATCAACGCCGCAAGATACGGAAGACAGATTTGATTACCGCCCGGAACCTTAAGCGACACGGGATATTCCTCGGAATCCATCAGATTCGTTGCTCTGTGACCACGCACAATCTGAACAATCGCATATAGGTGCACATCGGACGGGATCTCAAAAAAATCGGCATACTTTCTGACAAACAGCCCCGAAAACTCCTGATGAAAATCCCGGACGATCTGTGGAATATCATTCCTGCTGTGTGTTTCAAAATAATCTCCGAAATCGATCATCTGGATAAATTCTGCATAATCTTTTTCTGTAATACCCATTCCGGTATCATGAAAATAACATGACGTCAGCAGCACATAGATTTCATCCGCATTCAGCAGGCTGATCTGATTTCCGATCAGCTGGTTGCAGAATGCAATCACCGCCATTGAATGCAGCTCCGTGTGGTCCGTAAAATCTGGGAACAGCCGCTGATATCCGGATAAAATATGCTGCAGTGCAACAACTGTATTGGTAAAACGCCGGTGAAGTTCCGGTGAAAGTTCTAATAGCCGCCGCTCCAGGGCATAATCGTATTTTTGATTCTCTGACATTGTGCCAACCCTGCTTCTAATGCAAAGACGCCCCGGCGTTCCTCCCGCGACACGCACGGCACGCAGGCATCTTCCACTGTGTTTCACTATGTGCGTCTGTGATCGGCCACAGTCAGGATTTTCACCATGTGTTTACGGCCTGCTGCTGAAAACCATACTACAAAGACGCTCCTGGAGTAGTCTACCATATATCAGAGTCTCTGTATACAAAAGCATTTTATATAGGCATTCTTCCGATCGGAACCGTCCCCGGGTTACGGGCAGGTTCATTTACTGGATTCATTTACGGTGTTTATTCACAGGATTCATTTACGGTTCATACCGCTTCATCGGGAACGATTTCCCGATCAGTTCTTTTGCTTCTGCATAATCTTTCAGCTCTCCGCTGCTGATCATCTGCGTAATAATATTGCCCAGCGAAGTTGCCTCGCCGATTCCGGCATAAACTGTCTTGCCGGATGCGGATGCCGTCAGCTGATTCAGGTAGGACGCGTTGGAGCCGCCGCCGACAATCATGATCTTCTGGTATTTTTTTCCGGTCAGTTCCTCGATCTCACGGGCGGTTTTCGCATAACATTCCGCAAGACTCTGATAAATCACGGCCGCAAAGGTGCCCGGTGAATCCGGAACCGGCTGTCCGCTCTGTCTGCAGTACGTCTGAATTGCTTCGCGCATGCTCTCCGGTGAGAGAAACATGTCGTCATTGACATCCACGCGGGACGGAAAATCGTTTGCTTCTTCTGCAAGATCACATAATTCAGCAAAGCTGTAGGCATCCTGGTATTCATGGCGCAGTGACTGGATCATCCACAGTCCCATAATGTTCTTGTGGAAACAGATTTTTTCGCCGCATCCGCCTTCATTGGTAAAGTTCGCTTTCTCAGCAGCTTTGCTGCAGTCCGGCTGTTCCCGCACAACGCCCATCAGCGACCAGGTACCGGAACTGATATAGAGGTAATCCTCTGCATCTGTGGCCGGAATTGCTGCAACGGCAGAGGCAGTGTCATGCGATCCGACCGCGATGACCTGCATTTCCGGAAGTCCGCCCGTCCTGTTTCCAGGTATTGCATTCGACCTGTTTTCCGGTCCGGCATTAGGTCCGATTCCGGCTGCCTTATCTGTTCCATTGTATGATCCGCTGTCAGCGCCATTGCCTGGTCTGATATCCGATCCGCCGGCAGCATCCGCATTTTCCGGCAGCAGTTTCTGTAAAACAGCTTCAGACAGCAGTCCGATCTTTGTCCCCGGCATGACAATTTCCCCGAAAATCTTTTCCGGATAGGCCAGTCTATGGATCAGTTCATAATCCCAGTTTCTGGTCTGCGGGTCAACCAGCTGGCTGGTCGTCGCCTCCGTATATTCATTTGTCTTTACGCCAGTCAGAAGATAATTCAGGAAGTCCGGTACCATCAAAAGAGAGTCCGCCTCTGCAAGGCGCTCCGGTGTATTTACGTGGTCAGCCATCAGCTGATAAATGGTATTGTAAGACGCTTTCAGAATCCCGGTCCGCGCGTACAGTTCCTCCCGCGGGATGATTTTGTACACTTCCTGGTCAATGGTATCTGTGCGGTGATCACGGTAGCCGTAAGTGGGTGTGATCGGCTGATCTTCCGCATCCAGCAGCACATAGTCCACACCCCAGGTATCGATCCCAATGCTGACGGGCGAAGATGCGGCATTCATAC
The DNA here is from genome assembly GCA_017433615.1 of Eubacterium sp. Lineage (GTDB taxonomy): Bacteria > Bacillota > Clostridia > Lachnospirales > Lachnospiraceae > CADBRN01. The sequence continues at coordinate 42,289 of JAFRGW010000066.1, read as the reverse complement.
TTTTCCGGATTCCTTCCAGTATTTCATTGCGCAGATGATCATAATCCCAGCACAGATTATCATTCTTCTTTTCCATTCCGTTTGTAAACCGGTGTATTTCCTCCAGCACAAGCCGGCCTTCTTTTACGTATCCCAGAATATGCCGTCCGCTGGAAGCACCAATATCAATTGCGAGATATGTATTTCCCATTTTCTTCTTCTCCTGTAAAAACACGTTCCGCCGGACAGTCATTTGACCAGACAATCCCTGTCAGAAGCCAGAGCCTGCCATTCATGTTCTGCCGGACATTAATTTCCAAAAGGTTCATTTCTGATCCAGAACCCGCCTTCCGTAAAATATAAGCTCCGATCGTGCCTTATTCACCGGGATTAAAAAGCAGGGCGGCGCAAGATTGCCTGCACCGCCCTGGTATCTGCCTGTCCGCATTTTTTCAGGCCCATGATTCAAGTCACATTTCCGCAGACAGACTGCTACCCTCCGCTGCGTCAAATTTGATTCAAACCCACCGCCTGGCGCTCTACGCACCTGAGGCGGGGGACTGATCCACTGAGTTCAATACCCACTGCCTGTAAAGGCGGGGGACTCCCCATCCGGGTTGATCCGATACCCACCGCCCGCAGAGGCGGGGAACTGCACCGTCTGAGTCGAAATAAATCGCGATCAGCATCCGGTTACCGGATTGTCTTATACAGCGGTCCGTATGCCTGACATGCGCGGAAATCCTGACCCTCTTTGTCCATGCCGAATGCATTCCATGCTGCCGGGCGGAAGATATCCTCCTCCGGTACATTGTGCATGCAGACCGGAATTCGCAGGATCGAGCAAAGTGTAATCAGATCCGCACCAATGTGACCATAGCTGATTGCGCCGTGGTTTGCGCCCCAGTTGTTCATGACGTCATATGCTGTCTTAAATGCCGGTTTGGAGCTGTCTGTGCGCGGTGTGAACCAGGTGCACGGCCATGTGTAGTCAGTCCGCTTCCAGATCTTGTCGGAGACCTCATCCGGCAGCTGTACAGTCCAGCCTTCGCAGATCTGCAGAACCGGTCCCAGACCCTTGACCAGATTCAGACGAATCATGGTAGCCGGCATCTCTGCTCTTGTCAGGAAGCGGGAAGAATAACCGCCGCCGCGGAAGTAGCCGTTGTCGGCTGCACACCATTCTGTGTGATCCATAATGGTCTCAATGTCTTCGTCGGTAACATCGTACCACTCTTTCATGACCTGATTGCCGTTTTCGTCGCGCAGCTCACCGCATGCATCCAGACAGCACGCGCCGGAGTTGATCAGGTGAATCAGGCCGTCAGCCTCTTTTGCCTTTCCTTCGAGGTCATAACCGGTTGCCTTCTTGACAGAAGCAGAATTCCAGCAGGTGCGGACATCTGCAAACATCTGTGCGCGGTTCGTCAGCAGCTTCATAAACAGCATGCCGATGCCGTTCAGTACGTCATTCTCGGTTGCAAGAATGTACGGCTCACGGGCACCTTCCCAGTCAAAGGAAGTGTTCAGCAGTGCTTCCGGATAGTCACAGTTCGGATAGAAATCGGTCCACTGGCGCTGTCCCTGGAAACCGCCGGCGATTGCATTGTGACCGACAGCTTCTTCCTCGCAGCCCTTTGGCAGGTTCGGATTGCCGTTGTAGAGGTCTTTGATAATGCAGGCCATCTTGACGACGAACTCCCAGTCCTTTTCCTTCTGTTCCGGTGTCTTTCTGATGAAATCCGGATTCTTGTCCAGACCTTCCTTACAGTATTTCTTTGTCCATGCGAGTGCCTTCTGGTACTCTTCCTCATTGTAAATATGCTCGGACATTCTGCGGATAATCTCTACCTCATCGATCGATTCGACACGCATGCCGAGATATTCTTCGATAAATTCCGGGCTGATGATAGAACCGCCGATTCCCATCGTCACAGAACCGATCTGCAGATAGGATTTATCACGCATGGTTGCCGCTGCGACAGCTGCGCGTCCGAAACGAAGAAGCTTTTCCTGCACATCTGCAGGGATCTCGGTGTCATCTGCCTCGCAGACATCGTGGCCGTAAATACCGAATGCCGGCAGACCCTTCTGTGCATGCGTTGCCAGAACTGATGCCAGATAAACGGCACCCGGACGTTCCGTTCCGTTGAATCCCCATACACCCTTGATTGTGAGCGGGTTCATATCCATGGTCTCGGCACCGTAGCACCAGCACGGTGTAACTGTCAGGGTAATCGCAACACCTGCCTTCTTAAACTGCTCTTCACAGGCAGCTGCCTCAGCCACACGCCCGATCGTCGTGTCTGAAATCACAACCTGCACCGGCTCACCGTTCGAATACTTCAGATTCTCCGTAAACAGCTTTGCGGCGGACTTCGCCATATTCATTGTCTGCTCTTCCAGAGACTCACGCACACCCAGCGCGCCTCTTCTGCCGTCAATCGTCGGACGGATGCCAATTACCGGGTACGAGCCGATATATCTGTTCTTTGCCAGTTCCTTATTCTCCTTTCTCTTCTCTGCCAGATCAACCGATCAGATCTCAGGTGCTTCGAATCCCGCCGGTCCTTAACGATCCGCACGGCGGGAGTTTCGTACCGCTGCGAGGATGCGGCAGCGAAAGCGTGCCTGAGACAGATCCGTTCAACCGGCCAATTTCATTATCCATTGTAACCGCGCGGTCTGGATCCGTCTTCCCGGACCTGTCCGTACGTTTTATACTTCTCCATGACTTCTGCCATCTGCTCCGCTGTCAGCACGTTCATGCCGCCGGCTGCGAGTGCGCGCCACTCAACCTCTGCACACCACTCCATGGTCAGTGCCAGACCGTAGGCGCTCTGCATCGTCTCACTGCAGGCAATCATGCCGTGGTTCGCAAGGAGAACACCTCTGCTCTCTGAACCTTTGATTGCCTCTGCGACACCGTCTGCCAGCGCCTGTGTTCCATATGTGTAATACGGCACCATCGGAATCGTGTCGGTCAGAGCCTCAGCCAGCGCATAGTGTACAGACTGCAGCGGTTTTCCCATGCATGCAAGTGTCGTGCAGTACATGGAGTGCGCATGTACGACCGCGCAGACATCTTTCTTATTGCGGTAAAAAACACTGTGCAGCTCATGCTCGCTGGAAGGCTTCTTGTCACCTTCGACAATATTGCCGTCCAGATCCATGATGACGATATCCTCCGGCTTTGTGTCGGCGTATGCCACACCAGACGGGCTGATGGCCATCAGTCCCTCTGCCGGATCATAGATACTCAGGTTGCCCGACGTTCCCAGTGTCAGACGGTCCGCGATCATGCGGTTACCATATGCGACAATCTGTTCACGCGCCTTCTGCATCTTCATATTTCTTTTCTCCTCTTCTCTTAATTCCTGTTATTACTTAAATCGTTCCCTTCTGCAAAATCACATTTGCATACAGCGCCGATTCCCCGGTTGCAATTACAGCATACGCCTTTTTCGCCTCTTCGTAAAATGCGAAGCGCTCGATCGTTCCGACAGCATCCGCGCCGCGATCATCATGTTTTGCAATGATCTCTTTATACGTCTCCCAGATCGGTGTTTCCACTGTGTCCCCGGGCATGACTTCCATCAGATTCACCGGGTGCTCTACATAGGCATCCAGCGGGAACAGCTGCAGGATCGCGTCCAGAATCTCGGGGACGCCGTGCCCGTCCATCCGGATGACGATTGCATTTTTGCCCATGGACTCGGCCGGGAAATTGCCGTCTCCGATGACAATCCTGTCACTGTGTCCCATTTCTGCGAGTACCTTTAATAATTCAGGTGAAAGTATTTTCGGAATTCCTTTCAGCATGATCTTGCTCCTTACATGAAAATATTCATCTCTACAGAATTAATTATAGGGATAAATCCATCTAAAACAAGGAATATTATTATCTTCTTACAGGACAATATTCACTTTTTAGGATATAATATAATGACTATAGTGCCAAATTTCAGAAGCCGTGCAGGCGTACCTGCCGGCGGGTGAATGGATTGTAGTTATGATCATTATCGTAAGGAGCTCAGACCTGTGAAATATCTGGATTACCGCGAAAAAAGGCAGCACGGCGATTTTAATTTTCCGATCGCCTACTATTCCGAAAATCCACACGCGCCGCGCTATGTCATGCCCTTTCACTGGCACAATGAATATGAGCTGATCTCAGTGACTCAGGGATCTTTTCTGGTCACTGCGGACGGAACCGATTACAGAATGAACGAAAGAGACTGCCTCCTGCTTCCCGGCGGTGTGCTGCACGGCGGCACGCCGGAAAACTGCCACTATGAATGTGTTGTATTTCATCCGCGCATGCTTCTGGTCAGCCGGCATCTCTGCGCGCCGGTCATTCAGCGGATGATGAACCACACAATCTCCCTGCGGCAACATCTGTTCGGGCCGGAAACTTCTGTGGAAATAATCACCCGGCAGCTTTGCGCCTGCCTGCAGTCCCGCCCGAAAGGTTATGAATTCTTTGTGCAGAGCTGTCTTTATCAACTGCTCGGCACACTGGTGCAGGAACAGATCGTTCGTTCTGAAGATACAAATGAAGGCTCCGGAAGCCCGGAGCCTGTCAAAAATGCATTATCTTATATTGAAGAACATTATAGCGAACACATAGAACTGGAAGATATTTCCCGCGCTGCAGGACTGAATCCGAACTACCTGTGCCGGTTATTTAAGAATTATACCGGCCGGACGCCTGTCGACTATCTTCGCTACTACCGGATCGAGTGCGCCTGCGAAATGCTCGCGACGCGCATGCGCAGCATTCCGGAGACCGCCTGGAAATGCGGATTCCATGACCCTGCTTATTTTTCACGATGCTTCAAAAAAGAGAAAGGGGTTACACCCACCGCATACCTGAGCCAGAAATTTGTATAGGAAACCCTCCCGGACCGCCTGTAATCAGAACTGGCCGGAAACCAGATTCACACAGCTTTCGGAGGTGCTGTGGATTCACGGATGATCAGCTCCGGCTCCTTGACGTGCATGCCGGAGAGATCTGTTCCCGGCTGACGGACCATCTGCAGCAGCGTCTCTGCTGCACGTCTTCCGTAGTACTTTCCGTCATATCGGACCGTAGTGAGCGGAAGATCCATGGTTGCATAGGAACTGTCATCATATCCGCAGACAGAAATGTCTTCCGGTACACGGATCCCTCTGTCCTGCAGATACTGTATCAGCCGGTAGGCGATACGGTCGTCATGACACAGCACTGCCGTAACATCTTTCAGCATTCTGTCAATTCCGATGCTTCCGCCCGGCTCAAACAGATCTTCTGCTCTGGAATGTTCAAACCATACCGTGCGTTCTCTTGTCTGCGCCATACCATGATCACGCAGAGCGTGCATGCAGCCCAGATAGCGGTTCTGACCGGTCGTTTCATCAAACGAAAACAGCGTCCCGATTTTTTTGTGACCCAGTTCCAGAAGGTACTCCGTCATTTTATACATACCGTCGCAGTCACGCAGCGGATAGGCCGGAAATAAATCCGTCGCGTCCGAATGCAGCAGCAGGCAGGGGATTTTTTGAGACACTTCTTTGAGCAGCGATTCATTCACGGAAAGAACACGCGGCCAGACCGGCTCCAGCAGAATGCCCGCAGGCGGATTCTGTAAGAGATTCTCCAGTGCGATACGTTCCCGCTCATAATCACCGTCTGTCATCATTGTTGTCAGCACATATCCCTGCTCCATCAGATAATCAGAAATACCGCGCATAAGATCCAGGAAAACATAGTTTTCACTGTTCATCATAACCAGAGCGATCACGCCCGGATTGCCTGCCGGCATGAAGCTGACCGGATTTTCATCTCCGTTTTCCGCTGCCGGATCTGATGCATTCGGATCGCATACATAAGTTCCGCTTCCCTGCACCCGCTTCAGATATCCGGACTCTTCAAGCTGCGATACCGCACTGCGGAGCGTCTGCCGCCCTACATTGAATTGCGCACACAGTTCTTCTTCCTTCGGGATCTTATCTCCTGGTTTATATATTCCGTTCTGGATTGCCTCCAAAAGCTGGTCTGCAACCTGTTTATATTTGAAATAAGCCATCGTGTCACCACCCGTTTATCAAAAATTTATGTATGATTTTGGCGATTTCAAAAGCAACTACAAGCATGCACACCAAAACTCTTATAGCAAGATACCCCAAAACCGAATGAATTGTCAAGCAAAAATAGAACGTTTTATTGTTCTGGATACAATACAACTTTCATCGCCTCGCCATTGCGAATTGCTGCAAGTCCGGTTCCGAAATCTTTTAACGGAAGTTCATGTGTGATCAGTCCCGAGAAATCCGCCTGGTCATGTTTCAGCAGATTCGCCACATCCCCCAATGTATTGACCGCAATATAATTTCCCAGCACGGTCAGATCCTTCATTGTAATCTGATACTGCGCCAGATCCGTATGTGCCTTCGCGTTCATACCAAAAAGCATCACGGTTCCGGCCGGACGTGCAATTGCAACCGCATCGCCCATCAGACTGCCGACTGCGTCAACAACGATATCCGCACCCATCTGTTCAGTCTCAGAAAGGACAATCTGTTCCAGATCATCTTTCATGGGATTTACGGTCACATCAACACCATTTGCAGCTGCAAAAGAAGAACGGAACGGACTGACTTCGGAAAGAATTACTTTGCCGGCGCCCCGCATCTTCAGAAAGCGGGCAAACATCATCCCCAGCGGCCCTCCGCCAAGCACCGCGCAGGTGCATCCCGGAACAACGCGCAGTTTCTTGACCGCGCTCAGCACCATCGTCATCGGTTCTGCCAGAACAGCCTTTCTGATGTCCGTATTCATCGGGATCTTCTCAAATGCACGCGCCGGCGCCACCGCATATTCACAGAAAATGCCATCTGTCATGGACCCCATACTTTCCATATTGGCACACATATTCGAATGGCCTGACTTGCAGGCCGGGCAGATGCCGCAGGTCAGATTGTTGTCAAAAATCACTTTATCGCCCGGCTTCAGGCTGTGGACTGCCATGCCGGTTTCGACTACCTCTCCGACACATTCATGCCCGAGGATGATTCCTTTTGTCGCGATGTGTCCCGGCGGATCTGCAAGCATCTGGACATCAGAGCCGCAGATACTGGCTGCAAGAATTCTGAATTTTACATCATCCGGTCTGCTGATCTCCGGAACCGGCCGGTCTGTATAGACGAATTTTCCGGTATCCTGAAAAACGATTGCTTTCATTGTGCCTGCTTTGCTCATTGTCTTCTCCTGTGTTACAAAACAAACCTGTTTACAAAAACAAACGGGAGAGGATTTTCTCCTCTCCCGTAAGTCTTGCTATCTCACTTTTTCAGATATAAGCCACTTTCTGATCCAGTTATGATTTTTCTAAAAAGATTAGTCATACAGGTTCGGAGCGATAAGCGGATCGTCCATGTTATCTGCGTTGTACCAGTAAGCCGGAATCGGGAGATCGCCTACCTCGTCGCCGTTGTTGTTTGCGACCATTGTTGCGATGGTGTAGTAACCCATTGCGTACGGCATCTGTGTAACACATCCATACAGTGTCCCGCTTGCGATAGCGTCTTTGATAACTGCGCCTGCATCGAAGCCTGTTCCAAGGATACCAGTCTCCGGATCATTGGAAAGCTTGTTCAGGTTGTTGTTCGCCTGGATGATACCTTCTGTAACAGTCTGGTTTGTTCCGAAGACTGCAACTGTGTCTTCCTTATTCAGGACTGCGGAAACCTCGTTTGCGCACTGGTCAACTGTAGTTACGGACGGAACACGGCACTCTACGATGATGTCGCAGTCATTCTCGTCGCCTTTGTCTGTGCAGCCATTTACGAAGAAGTCTGTACCTGTGACTGCCACTTTATAACCGTCAGCCTTACCAAGCTCGATGATTCCGTCTACGAAGCCCATGCCACGCTCGGAGTTACTTCTGGAAGTGTTATCCTGTGCAATCATGCCGATACGAATCGGAGCATCTGCATTTTCAACTTTGTAGGAAACTGCGTTGTACACGTTTTCTGCACCGATCTTACCTGCTGCCGGGCTGTCTGTTGCAACTGTTGCAAGGACGGAGCCTTCCGGCGCGTTGTCAATTGCGCTGTCGAATGCTACGATCGGAACGTTTTTTTCCATAGCTGTCAGCAGGTTATCCTGGATAGACTTTGCATCTGACGGAGCGATTGCAACGCCGTCCATGCCGTTCAGGATTGCTGCGTTGAACATGTTAACCTGGTCAGCGATATCAGACTCTGTGTTCGGGCCGTTGCAGTCAAGCTGTACGCCGAGTTCTTCTGCTGCTGCCTCAGCACCTTCCTGAACTGCCTGGAAGAAGCTTGCGGAGTAGGATTTAACGATCAGCTGATACTTGTAGTCGCCTGCCGGAGTCAGTCCCTCGAACGGAGAACCGGAAAGCATGTCGTCCATATTCAGAACCCAGCCTTCTGCTGCTGCATCTGCTGTAGCACTTCCTTCTTCTGCTGCTTCAGATGCTGCAGATGATGCTGCCTCTGCTGCCTCAGAAACTGCACTTGATGCTGCCTCTGCTGCTTCAGATGCTGCAGATGATGCTGCCTCTGCTGCCTCAGAAGCTGCAGAAGATGCTGCAGATGCTGCTGCGGAAGATGCGCTGTCGCTGCTGCCGCCGCATGCTGCCAGCATAGATGCTGCCATTGCCGTTGCCATTGCGATTGCTAAAAATCTCTTTTTCATACCTTTCTCCTTTTTAATTGTGTGGTATTTATTTTGATGCGGACATTTTTGAGAGTTATTACTTCGCACTGTCTGACTGTCCGCAACAGTTCTCTTAACGCCCAATATCGACCTCAGTGAATGCTCTGTGTAATTAGTTATAGAATTCCGGCTTCTCCGGAAGGGTGATCTCTTTGCTTGTTCCGCCTTCTGCGCGGCACTCGCCGAGAATCGTTGCGGTCAGGCATGCCATGTAGCCGTCCCAAGCAGATGCACCGTGCGGTGTCTCATCTGCGAGCACTGTATCTACCCAGTCCTGCATCTCGATGTTGTATGCCTCGATGAATCTGGTCTCCCAGCCCGGCATAATTCCGGATGCCTTTGTGCAGTCTGTCTTGGTGATTACACGCGGCGGATCCGGCAGTTTTGCTGTTCCGAGATCACCGACAACCTCACACTGGATATCATAGCCGTAGCCTGAACTCTGGCTGATCTCAACATCGATGCAGATGCCCTTCTTTGTGCGGAGCATCATGATCTGCGGATCCTGCAGGCCTTCCTTTGCAGAAATGCTGCTCTGGCGCGGCAGAACAACCTGGCCGGATACATAGTCATCATCCAGCAGCCAGCGAAGTACATCGATCTCGTGTACACCGGAGTTCTTGATGGACATCTCGGATGTCATGGTTGCTTCATGTGTCATATTTCTGTGGCATGCATGTACGATCAGCGGAAGTCCGATCTTGCCTTCTTCGATCGTCTTTTTCAGCTCTACATAGCCCGGATCAAAGCGGCGCATGAAGCCGACCTGGACGATTCTCTTGCCAAATGCTTCCTCAGCCTTGATAATCTCTTCGCACTCTGCAACCTCTGTTGCCAGCGGTTTCTCACAGAATACATATTTGCCTGCCTTGATGCTGGCCATTACATACTGTGCGTGTGCCGGATCCCATGTGGTAACCATGACAGCTTCAACTTCCGGGCTGTTGATCAGCTCTTCGCCGTCCTCATAGAACTTTGCACCGTACTGTTCAGCGACCTTGCGGCCGACTTCCTGGTTCACTTCAGAAACTGCTACGACGCGGCAGCCTGTAATACGCTCTGTCAGACGCTTTACGTGCTCTCTTCCGATTGCTCCGAGTCCGACAACACCAATCTGTAATTCTTTCATAAGTACCTCCCACTTATCTGATATCATCCCATGGATAGAGAACAACCTCAATTGCCTGGCTGGTACGCATAGCTTCCAGACCAATCTCAAAATCCTTCAGCGGCAGACGATGTGTGATCATATAAGAGAAATCAAGCTGTCCGCTGTTCAGGCCGCTTGCGACTGTCTGCAGCACATTGACGCCGATGAAAGATCCAAGAATTGTGATTCCCTTGCGTGCGATCCAGTGCTGGCTGATTGTCTGCTCTGCCTTGTCATTGAGGCCGATTACCAGAACCGTTCCGCCCGGACGTACCAGATCGATACACTGATCAATTGTTGTTCCGACACATTCGATTGTGATATCAGCACCAAGCGGCATTTCTTCCTGAACAACCGCTTTCAGATCTTCTTCTCTGGTGTTGACGATTCTGTCTGCACCACTCTCAAGCAGGTATTTTCTGCGAGCTTCGCTTCTGCCTGTGATGATGACCTTGCCTGCGCCTGCCATCTTGCAGAGTTTTGTGAAATACATACCGAACGGGCCGCCGCCGATAATCACGACATTGTCACCCGGCATGATGTGCAGCTTCTTCATGCCGCCCATTGCGACATTCAGCGGCTCTGCAAAAATTGCATTGTCAAGCGGTACATCTTTATTTATCTTTGCGAGGTTGCTGTCCGGACAAACCAGATACTGTGCAAATGCCCCGTCATATTCCATTCCAATTGATTTCATATTCGGGCAGACATTGTAATCGCCCTTTTTGCAGATCTCACAGGTTCCGCATGCGATGTTGTTGTCCATGATCAGACGGTCGCCCGGTTTGAATCCTGTGACTGCCTCACCGCACTCTACGACCTCACCGACGATCTCGTGTCCGATGATCGTTCCCGGGATTGCCGGATACTGCGGCGGTGTTGCCAGAATATGTACATCTGTTCCGCAGATACTGCAGGCAAGAACCTTGACCAGCACATCGTTTGGTCTCTTCAGCTGCGGTATCGGTTTCTGTGTGATCTCGTATTTGCCGACTTCGGTAAATACGACACAATCCATCATTCCCTGCATGGTAAAAACCTCCATTCCTGCCTTAACCACATCATTTCTGATGCACGTATTTTCGAATTTAAAAAGTGGATTTTGTAGAGATAAGATACTGCCAGGCGGCTGCCGCAGTGCAGTTAATCATGGCTACTGCAACAGCTCCGACTCTATGTTAGAAACTTATCCGCACAGGACAGCCGCCCGCATATCTATTGATAGGGTTTTGGTATGTAGCAGATTTATTCCGGAAGTCCGTTCGGATATACGATGCAGCGGCATGCTTTCTTGTTGCGCATTGCCTCGATACCCTCATGGATGTTGTCCAGTGTCAGTCTGTGTGTGATGAACTTATCCAGTCCCAGTTCCGGGTTGCGGATCAGTTCCAGAGCGCCCGGGAAGTCCTTTCCAAGTGCGCCGAAGATGGAGATCTCGTCCAGTACGAATGCGCCAGGAGCGATCTCGGATCTTGCGTTGTTGTCAAGGCCGAACAGAAGGATGCGGCCCTGCGGGTTGATCAGCTTCTGTGCTTCCGGAAGGATGTTGCCGCGGCCGACTGCGTCGATGATCAGGTCTGCCTTGAACGGCCAGTTTGCTTTCATAACATCTTCCAGAGTTTCCTTTGCAACGTCGACAACGATGTCAGCGCCGCAGTTCTTAGCTTCTTTGACGCGGTCTTCACCCTTAGCGGTGACGATCAGGTTTCTGACACCAAATGCCTTCAGGACACGGATGAATGTAAGACCGATCGGGCCTGCGCCGTAGAGGATTACGTAGTCAACCGGTGAAGGTGTGACTTTGTTCAGGGAGCTGACAACACATGCCAGCGGCTCAACCTGTGCTACGATGTCAACTGGAATGTTCTGGTCAACGTGGTACATCTGGCCTGCATCAACCTTTGCATACTCTGAAAATCCGCCGTCAGCCAGCTGGCCGTAATGATCGGAATTGGAGCAGAGGTCACCTCTGTTGTGTGTGCACTCGAAGCAGTGGCCGCAGCGTACACGCGGGTTAATTGCAACGCGCTCGCCGATTTCAAAGCCCTGTACTTCATCGCCCATCTCGGTGATGGTTCCGCAGAACTCATGTCCGTAGATGATGCCCGGCTTCATGTACTGTCCCGGAGGAATTGCCAGTCCGTGAATATCGCTGCCGCAGATGCTTGCTGCGTCAACGCGGATGATAACATCAGTAGGTTTTGTAATTTCCGGCATCGGAATATCTTTTACTGTCAGGGTTCCCGGTCCCTCGAAGATAGCAGCTTTCATATCGATTCTCCTTATCTCTCTGTCTGAATACATTGGACTGTTTCATAGCTTCCGCCGGGTGATACCGGGCGGCAGGTCTCTGCCGATGCCGCCCCGGATGTAGTTCCCGGCTTATATGGTTAGAAACGCTTAGAAATGTTTATACTGAAGGGATGTTATTAATATCCGAAGATCTCAGCAAGCTGATCTACGTAGTGGATATCCTCTTCCTCGCCGCCGCGGATGCCGGTGATGTCGATGAACTCGAAGTCAGCACCGATCTGGCCGCCCATGGTACGGGTGATGAGGCCTGTGTCGCCCATTGCGCAGATGATGCACGGCTCCTGCAGGAATGTCTCACGCATTTCCTTGGATGCCTCAGAGCATCTGACTGCATCTTCGTAGTTGGTAGCTGTCAGGTAGAACTTCGGCAGAGCAGATCCCTTGTCCAGGCACTCTTTGAATGTGTCGATGATCTCCTGATGTGACGGTGTCAGTGTCCACTTATGCTGGGAAACAACAAGCTTTGTTCCGTTTGCTGCGCAGACATCCTGCATCTCTTTGATCATTTCCGGTGTATTGTCGATCTCGGTGTCAGCGTAAGCGATGAGGCCAGTGTTGATCAGGGCTTTTGTCAGGAACAGACGCTGCTCATCCGGATACCACTTCAGGCCGCCCTCTTTCTTAACACGGAAGGTAAGGAGGATCGGAACCTTCGGCATAATCTCTTTGATCTGTTTCAGAACATCAATCCAGTAATCTGCTACGAACTGAGTTGTTCCCATCGGAAGCAGGTAGTCAATTCTCCACTCAACCATCTCCGGATTGGTAGCTGCAACTCTCTTTGCCTCAGCGAGGACATCATCTTTGGTGCGCTTCTTGAGCATCATGCAGCGAAGGAAGCGCTCGCCGCCCATTACGTGTCCGTCGATATCGTACTGGATCGGGCTCTGGAGTTTCTTATAGTGGCCATAGCATGCAACCATTCTCTTGTACTGGCTGTAGCTCTCGAACAGTCCGCCTTCCGGCTCTACCAGCTGATAGAAACCAAAGTCGTTTCCAGCCTTCTCGGAGAGGATTCTGGTCTGGAATCCAACCTCACCCATCGGCCATACGGTTGCCGGGATGCTTACGATGTCAGATGCTGCGATTTCTTTGGAAGCATATCCGAGTGTGATGACATCCGGATCATCCTTTGCGATGTATGCGAGGTAAGCCATGTCAGCGCCCTTGTCTTCGCAGACCTTTGCCATAGCGATGACATCGTCTTTGCTCTTTGTTCCCTCGAAGCAGATGTAGGAAAGCATCAGCTTCTTGCCGGTTGCCTTCAGAGCTGCCAGGAAGGATTCCTCTGCACAAACGTCTGCGCCGAAGATATCAACATAGTCAGCAGCAGACTTCGCTGTTGCCTGCTTTTCTTCATCAGATGCGTCACAGTCATAACCAGCTGTGTTGAAGTTCACCAGAACGATCTTCTCAGCAAATGCCGGGCTGCACTCTGCAAGTACATCAACCATTGTTGCGATCTTGTCCATATTGCCGACGTTGATTTCTACGCCTGCTTCCGGAGCTGCAACTGCTTCTGCGAGCTGGTTCTTCATTTCCTCTGCGTTCTTCGGGGAGATGGAGACGAATGCTGTGTAAGCATCAGCGCCGATGGTGTAGTTCTTGACTGTGAATGTTTTCTTGAAGTTTGCCATGATTTTTTCTCCTTTATTAAGTGTGGCTATTTTTTAATCTGCTGTGCAGATTTGAGTCCTGTTTCTGTTCCCGGCCCTCTTAAGGGGGGACGCATGATTCGATGCGGGATTTTATATTCACCCGATCATCCTGCACCGAATCATACATTTGGAGGAAAGCAAATTACTTTAAAAGTTTATGTTGCTTTTTAATACGTCCGGCTTTTTATTTCGTTTGTTTTTGCGTCGTCCGTATCTTTATGGTGTTACTATACTCCATTACGTACTATTTTTCAAGTACCTTTTTCATGTTTTCCGCATGTTTGTACAGTTTTCACAATTAGATACATACTATTCTGTGCGTTTTTGCATCGAAACGGTATGTATTTGATTACGCTTTACGAAATACATCCTATTTTAAGGTTCCTTGTATCCGCTCGCGCTTCTTGTTTTCTGATAATTCAGACATTTTAACACTGTTTTTTCGCGCAAAAAAACAGAGGATATCTAAATTTCCAACAGATATCCTCTGCAAAACGATATGTTTATTTGTTTTTAGCCTCTCATTTTACGGATCTTTCTTCAAAAAATCATTTTCCTTCTTCCATCAGTTCAATACAGATGTTATTGGGATCACGCATGTATACCCACTTAAAATCAACCGATCCGTCTTCCTTATAATCGGTATTGATTTCTGAGTGGAACCGGATCCCCCTGGCGGTAAGATCCTGATACATTTCCTCCAGATCATCTACCCACATTGCCACATGGGCAGAACCGGAGACAGACATGTCGCCATGGTATTCTGCACTGGCTGGATCTGTAAACTGGAAAAACTCAAGTTCGTGGCCTCCCGCCTTTACAACAGCCGTCTTCATGGACGCTTCACCGTCTACACCGAGAACACCATGCGCGATAACCGGGCCGGCAGCATCTCCGCTCTTCAGGAGTTCGCCGCCCATTACTTCTGTCCAGAAAGCAACCTGTTTCTCGATATCTGCCACAATAAAACCCGTGTGTGCCACTTTTGTAATCAATGCCATCCCGTCTCTCCTTTTATCCTATTCATGTTTTTCACAGCTGCATGGTTCTTCTATCAATCTATTATATAGAAGAATCTGCTCTTCTGCAAAACAAACGCAGCGGGGAATCCATTCGAAGATCCCTGCTGCGCAGTATTTTCAGCGTTCCGATTACCTTGTATCAGACAGAAGTCTTCGCGTTGCGATATGCGCGCAGCCGCGCCTCGTCTTCATCGGTCAGTGAATCGCGGATTTCAATCATCTGCCCGACGACATTTTCCTTATCCTTCTGCAGATCAATATCAAATGAGAAATTCGTTGTATTCGGCGCCGCGAAAATACGAATCTCATTCTTCATGCCGGAAAGCAGCGTAATGAACTCTGTCAGACGCTCCCGCTCTTCCGCTTCTACAAATTCGCCGCGCGCGCGCTCCTCATAGAGCTTCGTTCCCGGAACTACTGTTACCATATTCAGATACATATAATATGGATGCAGCTGGTTCAGGACTTCCACGGTACGCTTCGCGGAAATCTCGCCGTGACCTTTGCCGCCCATTCCGCCGAGATAAATCATACGGTATGTGACGCCGGCTTCTTCGAGCCGTTTGCAGCCTTCCAGAATATCCGCAACGGTGTATCCTTTGTTGACATGCTCCAGCACCTCATCATCCGCACACTCAAAGCCGACGACCAGATCGCTGATGCCCAGTGACTTCAGATATTTCATCTCCTCCACGCTCTTTCTGCAGAGGTCATCTACTCGGGCATACATGCTGACCAGTGCCCCCGGAAAGTATTTCTGGAACAGCTTGCCGACTTCCGCAAGGCGCTCTGTGCTGAGGGCATACGGATTGCCGCCGGAAGCCCAGATCCGCTTCACATTCGGATTCTGGCGCTTTGCCTCCTGCAGATCCTCTTCGATCTGCTCAAGCGGCGCCACCCGGAACGGATATCCGTCATAGAAATTGCAGAATGTGCAGCTGTTGTGTGTACACCCGACTGTTACCTCTACGAACAGACTGTAAGCGTCTGTCTGCGGTCTGATGATTGGTCCGTTGTAATGCATGATATGATTCTCCTTTATCTCTCTTTATTTCGATATATCGCAAAATATCGATTCGTTTCCTGTAAAGTTCGCGGGCAGATGTGCTGCCCGCTGTTTGTATGATTCACAGTTCTTTCTGTACAAATGCCGCAAATTCGCGGATTGTCTCCTCATTTCTGCGATAGTATGTCCACTTGCCCACACGGAGCGGCTCAACCAGCCCGGCCTTATGCATCATATCCAGATAATGCGAGACCGTTGACTGCGTAATCCCGACCTTGTCACGGATATCACCGACACAGACCCCTCCGTTCAGATCTGTTCCTTCCGGCAAATGAATCCCCTGCGGCGGGAAATACTTCTCCGGCTCCTTGAGCCACTGCAGCATCTGCAGACGTATATCGTTGTCCAGTGCTTTGAAAATTGCTTTTGTATCCATACACACATTATATCGATTATTCGCGATATGTCAAGGTGTTTTTCCAGAATCAGAAACACTGGACACAATGCATGCCTGCATGCAATTGTGGGCATGTGCTTCTGATTCGCCCTGAACTCTTATTTCCGGTCTGACAGAATCAGTCCTGCAAGCGTCATCACAATTCCGATTCCCGCAGCAAAGGTGATTTTCTCATGCAGAATCAGCACAGAAGAAATCACTGTCACAACGGGCGTCAGGTAAATATAGACGCTGGTTTTCACCACACCGATCAGCCGGACTGCCAGATTCCAGACAACAAAGCAGATGGCTGATGCGACGATGCTCAGATATAATATGTTCGCCAGAATGACCGGATCCTTCAGTTTTTCCAGCGGCGGATCAAAATGAAATACTGCCATTGCAGGAATCATGAACAGGATTCCGTAGGCAAAAAATCTGCGTGTCACGCCGGCAGTATTATATCCGTACGCCGTTATCTTCTTGGACAGTACAGAATAAACAGCCCAGGATAATGCGGCGCATAATCCAAGGAAATCTCCAAACAGATGCAGCTGTACACCAGCCCCTCCAAAACTCAGCAGACACAGACCGGCCATTGATATCACAAAACCAATATAAAACCATACCGTTGTCTTCTCTCCCTGAAGTCCGCATAGTTTCGACAGGATTGCAGTAAAAAACGGTGCCACTGTGATCAGCACGCCAATATTGGAAGCCATTGTATATTGCAGTGCAATGTTCTCCAGCAGATAATACACCGTTACACCTGACAGGCCTGCCAGAAGGAATGTAAATTCCTCCCGGATATTCTTATAACGGATCCGGTGCGGGTACAGGAGCCAGAGCACTCCGTATCCGATGATAAAACGGATCATCAGGATCTCAACCGGTTTAAAATCTCTGAGAAGTACCTTGGTAGAAATATAGGTCGTTCCCCAGACAAGGATGGTAAACAATGCGGCGAGATGCCCATGCACTTCTCCTGTCTCTTTATTCTGTACAATCGTTCCCGGTTCCGGCTCAGCAGCGCCTGCAGCACCGGCAGCAGGAACGGTTTCTGTTTCCGCGTTTATATAAGACATATCATGCAACCTCATTTTCATTTATTATCAAACGATGATTATAAATGCCATCCGCAAAAAGTGCAAGCCATACACGCCCGGACACATTGATCGCAAAGGATTCATAACTGCTTATAAATATGTTTCCACCCGGATCTTTTTTCCTTCCGCTGTTACCCTTACAGCGCCCCCCTGATCCGTCCGGAATATCTGTGCTCCCCGCTGTTCCAGCCTGTTCAGAAGTTCTGCATGCGGATGTCCGTACCGGTTGTTTTTGCCCGCCGAAATAACGGCCAGCTTCGGCTGTGCCAGATCCAGAAACCGTTCCGCAGACGCGTTTTTTGATCCGTGATGGGCAACCTTAAGGCAGTCGATATCCTGCAGATCACTGCCGACACGGCTGTTCCGGTCCCTCCGGGAATATTCCGCTTCCGGTAATTCTGCAGCAGGGGCTTCTGCCGTCAGCAGTTCCTCCTCCCCTTCTCCCTCCAGATCCCCGGTCAGAAGCAGGGCAAACCGCCGGTAAGAAACGCGCAGAACCATGGATCCTTCATTCCCGCCGGATTTTGTCACCGGCAGCGGATACAAAACCCGGATCTGCAGAGCACCTGCCGTAAGGCTGTCCCCTCTTGCAGCATACCGGACAGCCGTTCCGCTCTTCTCACAAAGCGCTTCAAACATTGCGCCCGTTTCTGTATCTTTCATCCATACCGGAAGATATAATGCCTTCACCTGCATGAACAAACTTCCGTCTGCAGCTGCTTCCAGCAGTTCAATTACACCGCTGATATGATCCTGGTCCTCATGACTGATCCAGATACCGTCAATTCTGCGGATTCCCTGTGATTTCAGGTATGGTATGATCCGGTATTTTCCGACCTGATCGACGCTCGTACTGCCGCCGTCGACCAGAAATACGGACTGTCTCCTGTTCTGTATTACCAGACCGTCTCCCTGGCCGACATCCAGTGCCGTGAAGGAAAATGCCGGCGGCCATCGAAACAGCAACACGAGCAGCGCACCTGTCATGAGGACAGCCGCCAGAACGGCCTGTTTCGAAAAAGAACCATTTTGCTCCGCCCGGATGACTGCATTCTGTTCTGCGGCCGGTATGCGCTGCCATCTGTCAGCAGCTGCCGTGCTCTCCTGTCTGCACACCATCCATAACGCGGCCGCCAGCAGCACATAGTACAGAACAATTTGCAGAATTCCCGGCCGGCCGCAGATCCACATGCTGTAAGGAATGTACCGCAGCATGTGCAGCAGCTTCCCCGAAATCTGCAGACAGAGATGCACCGGAAACAGAACAACGCCTGCCAGAAACAGTGAAAACAGACTTGCTGCACAGCCAGCTGCCCCGAGTGCCAGAACGGGACCCGTCATCGGCAGGATCACCAGGTTTGTAAGAAATCCAAGCAGCGGAATCTCATAATAGTAATATGCGATCAGCGGCATTGTAACAGCTGACAGAATCAGATAGCTGCCTGCTGCGCGTGCACAATACTGTCCGGCCTGCAGAATCAAATTACGGTCCCCTGCCGGCACCTTCCCTGCAGCATACCTTGCTTCCTTTATACGTGTCCCGGCAGTACGCAATACAATATTCGCTGCAGCCGTACCGACCACTGCCGCAAACGACAGCTGAAACCCTGACAGGAACAGGCATCCCGGATTGCCCAGAAGAATCAGGATCCCGGCAAGTGACAGGGCGGACAGCAGATCATAGCTTTTCCGGGTAATCCAGGCTCCCATCGTAACGGCAAACATAACAATTGCCCTTACTGCGGAGGACGGATTTCCCACCAGAGCGCAGTATATCATCATAAACACCGATGACAGCACCGCTGCTGCCGGCATGGGAAAATACAGATACTGCAGCAGCATGAACAGTCCCATGCCCAGCATGGAAATATGAAGCCCGGAGATCGCCAGAATATGCATGATTCCGCCAGTCTGATAATCCCGTTTGATCTCCTCGTCCAGCAGAGCCCGTTCACCCAGAAGCATCCCCGCAAGAACACCTGCAGATTCTTCCGGCAGCAGTTTTTTGAGATTCTGTGTCAGCCGGTTGCGCAGAAGTGCTGTCCACTCTGCGGGACCGCCGCCCTCCCGGATCACTTCAGGGCTTTCACACCGCATCGTATAATAGATTTTCATGCATGCATAATAGCGGCGCGCGTCAAACTGGCCGGGATTGCCGGCAGCTTCAATCCGTTTAACACTGCCGCGCCCCTGCACATACGCACCGATCCTGCAGACCGTCTCTTTTTCAGTTGTCAGCAATAGATATGGAAAATATACGGAACGACTGTTCCTTTCATCCGAACCGGATGGATTGGAATTCTGTTTTGAATTCTGTTTTGAATCAAGATCTGAATCTGATCTGTAGATACGTGTGACCTGTACATCTTTCAGAACATACTGAAACGATGCTTCTGTCTCTTTTCTGCTCCTGACACTGCCGCGAATCTGCAGCCAGGCACCTCCCTCCGGCAATCTGTCCGCAGATATTATTTTCTGCATCCTCACAGAATCCGGCGGCGGCTCCGTGTCCGTTCCGGCCGTCCTTTCTTCAGCTTCCCTTTCTCCATTCAGCATCGCACAATCCTGCGGCGTAAGGCGCGGCACACCGAAAACAGGTGCGCCCGCCGCCTTCAGGATCCAGATCACAAGCATCAGACCGATCCAGACCACACACAGTGGTCTTTTCATCATATCCTCCTGCCTGCTTTCTTTTCATTTTTATCTGTGTGTCACTTCTCAATCAATGCTTCATTTTTCTCATACGATACATCCAGCGCCATCGAATCCCGGAACATCAGACTGCTGACGCCGTTGATGGAAAACTGCACTCTTGAAACATGACAGGTATCCGTCAGCGCATTGACAATCGAATACAGCTGCACTTCCGCACTGACGCTCAGCGCTGAATTATTAAATGTCTCATCCAGATTGACGTAGCACACACCTTCCTGAACCGCAACACTTAAAATTCTTGTCTCTGACGAAATGGTTGGATAATGCCCCTCCGTTGTCGTTCCGCGCACAATCTCCTCGACAACTGCGCGCTCCAGCGGTTCACTGGTATTATAATATACCGTCCGCTCCTCCGGAAGCAGCTTTGTCCCGCTCTCATTGGTGTAATAAAGCTGCATTACTGCACTCTTATAGGCATTGATGGAACGGCTTGCATCTTCAACAAAGCTGTCCCTGCCTAATTTCCCGATCACCGTGCCGCTGCCGTCTTTGAGCGGATTCCCCGCGACCCGGAACTCCACGTAATTGACTGTTTCGACCTGTGTAAGCGTTTTGACCAGTCCCGCTCTGGTAAGCAGTTCACGGACGGCCGGCAGTGCCGCATAGGACTCCGACATATTCAGCTGCAGAACATCATTTTCGATATGATGATCTTCCACTGTAATTCCCTCTGGCAGAAGCGGCAGCAGCGTGGCATCATCGGCCGACGGCTGTCTGCAGATACCGAGCAGTTCCTCAATCATTGCATCCGGTTCTGTGCTTTTCGGTTTGTATTCAAACGATTTCAGCTGATTCTCATCTTCATCGATGTAATACATTCTTCTGACAGATCCTGTCTGTGCCGTATCGTCGACCAGCAGTGACGCTCTGCCGCAGGATGTCAGCAGCGGAAAAATCAACAACACTGCCAGCAGCTGCCATCCGGCTCTTCCGTGATGACAGCGGATTCGGTATATGATTTTTTTACAGAGTTGATCCATTCTGCTTTTCATGAGATGATCTCCTCTCAGGCAATATAAACCAGCGGGATCCGGACTGAGAATGTCGTTCCCTCGCCTGGTTTCGAGTGAACCTTAATGGCACCGCGGTGCATGACGATCGCATTTCTGGTGATCGCAAGGCCGAGTCCTGTTCCCCCGATTTCACGGGAATGACTCTTGTCCACACGGTAGAAACGCTCGAAAATATGATCCTGCGATTCTTCAGGAATCCCGATTCCGGAATCCGCCACAGTCACGTAAAAATATTTGTGATCTGCATTCAGCGAGATCCGCACCCAGCCGCCTTCCGGCTGATTGTATTTGATGGCATTTTCCACCAGATTTGAGAAAGCCAGCGCAATCTTGGTCTGATCCACCTCGGCATTGACCGGCCGGAAACTGTCAAACGTCAGTTCAACATTCCGCAGTTTTGCGATCGGCGTCAGACGTTTCATGATCAGGCCGATCAGATCGTTAATATTCACCGTCTCAATATTCAGATCCAGTGCCTTCCTGTCCATCTTAACCAGCGACAGCAGATCTGTAATAATCTGGTTCTCGCGGTCGATCTCTGAAGAGATATCCTTCATAAACTCCTGGTACTGTTCCAGCGGGACATCGGGCTGGCTGTTCAGTGCGTCCGCCAGAACTTTGATGGAGGCCAGCGGTGTCTTCAGTTCATGTGAGACATTTGAGACAAATTCCTCGCGCGAATCATCCAGTACCTTAATCCGTTTGAGCATCCTGTTAAATGCATTTGTAATCAGTTCTGTCTCCAGATAGTCTCTGACCGAAATCTGTTCTTCCAGATAACCTTCCGTCAGACCCTCGATTGAATCCGTAATCTTTTCAAATGGTTTGACCAGGATCCCCGAGAGCAGGAAGCTCAGCAGCAAAATAATGAAAATAATGATCGTCAGTGCAATCATGCCGCGGCGCTCCATCAGATCCCTGCTGATCTGAATCTCTGTCAGCGAGACACTGACTACCATTACGCCGCGCACCTCCGCGTTCTCAGCTGCCGTATCCTTGATTGCGAGCGTTATATCGACAAACTGATTACGGGCATCCAGCTGGTCTGTCTCCTCCCCGTCAAAACAGCGCACAACCCGGTCCGACAGAATAAATTTTCCTTTGTCAAGATTGAACGTATCTTTGATAATCCGATAATCCCGGTTGATGATCATGATACGTCCGCCGTACATATTGGTCAGAATACTCAGTTCTCCGTTAATCACGTCGTTGGAAGGATCATTCAGATAATCCAGATTAACCAGCTGGTCACAGAGAATGGAGCACTGACTTTTTACAGCAATGGTGCGCTGTGAGATTGCATGATTCTCCTGGCTGCGCAAAATGACCGTCTCGAGAATGATCGCAGGGATGATTCCCATCACGCAGATCAGAATCATAATGCGGAACCTGAGCGAGCGCAGAATTTTAAATTTGTCACTGTGTAAGATTCTGGAAAACATGTTCTGGAATTCCTTTTTATTTCAAGTCCCGCCGCTTATAGAAGCGGGAAGCTTTCCAACTGAGATAAAATAACCCGGCATCTGCCTTCTGATGTATCAGAAGCAGATCCCGGGTTCGATTATAGCACACTCGCTTCACATATGACAAGTTTTATGTAATCTTTCTATTCCGTCAGGACATGCTGTATGCACAGCAAAAGCCTGCTCATCTCTCCTTGTGCGTAAACCGCAGGGAAGATGGGTGATTTCTTCCCCAGAACACGTAAAGCAGGACTGACAGAATCGTCGCGGCGCCGACCACCAGGTACATGGTGCGGTACCCGGCCGAGGAGATCAGGACACCGGCAATACCGCCGCCGCACCCGAGTCCGATGTCATAGGCACACAGGAAGGTCGAATTGGCACTTCCGCGCCGTTCCGGCGGTGCGATATGGACTGCCATGGACTGCAGGGCGGGCTCAATACCGCCAAACGCATAGCCTGCAAGAACAGCCGCAATATAAAATGTAACCCGCCCCGGCACCAGCGCGAGCAGAAGAAATGCTGCTAGCATGGCCAGATTACAGCTGTAGACGAAGATTCCCTCTCCCATTTTGTCCGCCAGTGAACCCAGTGCAAAACGTACCAGCACAAGCATCACTGCCGTAATCAGAAAGAACACCCCGCCGGACGGCAGATTATTTTCCAGTGCGAATTTGGACAGGAAGTTCTCCAGCGCGCCCCATGTCAGAAGAAATATCAGGCAGATTGCCGATGCCGGAACTGCATCCGGATCGATCAGCCCTTTCAGGGTCAGCGGCTGCTTCTTTTCAACCGGGCGGGCATGTGTCTGCATCAGAAGGAAAAGCACAAATGCAGCTGCCATAAATGCAGATGCCGTCAGGAACATGGTGCGGAAACTGATCGTGATCAGCTTCAGGCTCAGGGCCGGTGCGATGGATGTCGCAAGGGCTGTTGCCATTCCAAAATATCCCATTCCCTCTGCAAAACGTGCCTGCGGCAGCGCATCGCTGGCGATGGTTGCCGTTGTCGTATTGGAAAACGCCAGTGCGGCACCGTGAATCATACGGCAGGTAAGTGCCAGAACCACTGCTGCTGTCAATGCGTATCCAAGTCCGGCTACAACATCTGCAAAGAAATAACCGACCGGCATCAGAAACATGCCGGCAAGTCCGATGACCAGGATGCTCTTCCTCTTCCCGTTATTCAAAAGCCACCCGATGATCGGACGCAGCACAACCGCCACGACCGAAAAGGCCAGCGCGGCGATGCCGGCAACGCCTTCATCCATATGAAGCGTTTCCAGAAACATCGGAAAGGTATTCAAAATCATAATGTGATTCATGAATACAAGAAAATTAATGACAATGATCAGGACAAAATCCCGGTTCCAGAGTTTTGTGTTTGTTTGTTCAGCCATCTGTTCTTACACTCCTCATTCCATGATAAAAAGCGAAAATGCGCAAACCCGTGTCCGGATTTACGCACTTTCGCTACTCGACAGCCGCTATTATAGCGTCTGAAAATGGCATCTGTCAATGTTTTTTTCTTTTCCTTTTATTAGACTGTGCTATACTGTATGAAGCACTGATGACCGCCCCGTTTTTTTTGCGGGCTCCTGTATCATATCCTGATCAAAACAATGAATAATCTATTTCATAAAATCCCAAAACACGCACTGATGGTCAATCTCATTTATCTTGGAAAATGGATTCTGACCGCAGAATGTATCGGTCTGATTATCGGCGCAGTCGGCGCCGCTTTTTACCATGTTCTGCACTTTGTCACAGAAACGCGCGTATCACACCCCTGGCTGGTTCTGCTCCTGCCGGCAGGCGGTCTCCTGATTGTGTGGGTCTATCAACTCTGCGGTGAAGTAAATGACCGCGGCACCAATCAGGTGATCTCCGCCATCACCGGAAATGACCGTGTGCGGCCTGTCAAGGCGCCGCTCATCTTCTTTGCCACTGCCGTCACGCATCTGTTTGGCGGCTCTGCAGGCAGAGAAAGCGCGGCGCTCCAGATCGGCGGATGTATCGGCCAGAACATGGGATACCTCTTCCATTTTCACGAAGGAGACCGGAAAATCATCACCATGTGCGGCATGAGTGCCGCCTTTGCCGCGCTGTTTGGCACGCCGCTGTCTGCCGCTTTTCTCGCAATGGAGATCTCCAGCATCGGCGTCCTGTATTATGCCGCCCTCGTGCCATGTGCACTTTCGGCACTGACAGCGAACGCACTGGCTGTCCGGCTCGGCACGCAGCCGGATGCTTTTCAGATGTATATTACGCCGGACTTCACGGTGCCGCACGCAGTACTCTGCGGTGTTCTGACCATTTTGTGTGCATTGATCAGCATCCTTTTCTGTGTATCACTGCACAAAGGCGGAGAACTGTACAAACGGTTTTTCCCGAATCCGTACGTGCGCATTGCTGTCGCCGGCTGCCTGGTTGCCTTCCTGACCATGCTCTCCGGCGGAATGATGTTCAACGGCGCCGGCATGGATATCATTGAACGGTCTTTCCGCGGCAGTGTTCCGGCCTGGGCTTTTCTTGCGAAAATACTGTTTACGACCCTGACCATGAGCGCTGGTTATAAAGGCGGCGAAATCGTACCCTCCCTGTTTATCGGCGCCACCTTCGGCTGCACGTTTGCGACAACGTTCGGCTTTGACCAGCCGATGTGTGCCGCAATCGGCATGGCAGCACTGTTCTGCGGCATCACCAACTGTCCGATTGCATCTCTGCTGCTCTGCTTCGAGATGTTCGGCTACTCCGGTATGCCCTACTACCTCATCACAATCGCGCTCAGCTATGCTTTTTCCGGCTACTACAGCGTCTATGCCAGCCAGAAAATCGTTTACTCCAAGTTCCGTAACACGTATATCAACCGGCAGACAAAATAAAAGAACCGCCTCACGGCGGTTCTTCTTTTCACTGACTCTGGAAATAGTAGCCAACGCCCCACTTCGTGTGGACGTATTTCGGATCGGACGGATTGTTCTCGATCTTCTCACGCAGACGCCGGATATGCACGTCAACCGTTCTGACATCACCCGGATATTCATATCCCCAGACGATATTGAGCAGATTTTCACGGCTGTATACTTTGTTCGGATTGAAAACGAGAAGTTTGAGCACATCGAATTCTTTCGCCGTCAGGTTCACTTCTTTCCCTTCAATAAATACACGGCGGGAATCCACGTCCAGTCTGAGATCACCTGCTGTCACGACGCGGGCCTGTTCCTCTTCCTCATGCGTGCGTTTTGACCGGCGCATGATGGCCTTGATTCTTGCTTTTACTTCAAGAATATTGAACGGCTTGGTGATATAATCATCCGCACCATATTCAAGGCCGAGAATCTTGTCCATGTCCTCGCCCTTTGCCGTCAGCATAATGATCGGTACATTGGAAAATCCGCGAATCTGCTGGCAGACTTCCAGACCGTCCATCTTCGGCAGCATCAGATCCAGCAGAATCACGTCATAATCATTGTCCTTTGCCATCTGCAGGGCTTCCTCGCCGTCATAGGCGACATCAGTCTCCATGCCCTCCTGCTGCAGTGAGAATGTAATGCCTTTTACAATTAATTTCTCGTCATCTACAACCAGAACTTTTCTCGCCATGGTCCTCCCTCCGGTCTTCGAAGTATCTCTTTATACAGTAATCCGGTCTTTCAGTTTCTCATATGACTTTTGTCCGATGCCCTCAATCTGCATAATCTCTTCCGCAGATGAAAATGCACCGTGTTCTTCTCTGTATGCAATGATTGCGTCTGCCCGCGCCTCACCGACGCCGGTAAGGGTCATCAGTTCATCTCTGTCAGCGGTATTCAGATTGACAATCCCTCCTGCAGAATCCGGTCCGTTCCCGCCGCTGTCTTTCACATCAGCATTGCCTGCGGATGTACCGCCTGCAGCGCTGCTGATGCTTCCGGCTGCCGGACTGTCTCCCTTCTGCGCAATCTCCTCTTTTGTGTAAACCGTGATCTGCTGCCCGTCCTCCAGAAACTGTGCCTGGTTCAGTGCGCGGGGTTCTGCTTCCTCTGTCAGCCCGCCTGCCGCCGCGACAGCTTCGTATACCCGGCTGCCCGCCGCGAGTGTATAAACACCTGCCTGGTGCACGGCACCGCACACATAGACACAGATCTCTTCCGGTCCGGCGTCCTCTGTATCTGGCGCGGACGGCACAGATTCTGCAGCAGAATCCGGCGCCGTATCTTTTTCGTCTGCCGGCACCTGAGAACTGCCTGCTTCTGCCGCAGTCATTCTTTCTGCTTCCGGAACACCCGTCTGTTCCGCTTCCTGTGCACTGTCATCAAGAATCAGTTCATACGGCTGTCCGCAGGCGCCGCAGCACATCATACATACCGTCAGCGCAGTGCAGATCATGATTTTTCGTAATCTTTTTTTCAAAATAACTGCCTCCTTACAGCAAACTCTGATGCTGCAAGGTTCCCCGGCAGGTTCAGTTTTATTGTATCGAATTTGCCTTTCAAATACAAGACATCATACATCATTTCTAAAAACAATGTTCAAATTTTGGTTAAAATTCCCTTCGGAATATCCTATAATCGCCTGTACAAATTAACAGTTTTGTAATATAATTGAAATGTGTTTGTTTATGAGAGGTAACTTATGAATCAAAAAATCATCCATCTGAAACGAACGATCTATACAGCTCTGTTTCTTCTGGCGGGCATTCTGCTGACCGGCCGTGCACTTCCTGTGCATGCCGCTGCAGATGCTGACATCAAGACCGGCTACTATATGCTGGTTCCGGAAAATGCACCAACGAGGGTGCTGGCCATTGTAAATCATTCAAAAAAGGCAGGTGCGAAAACAAATATCCGCACCAATGCAGGAAGAAACTATCAGACATTCCTGATCACAAACGAAGGCGGTAAATACACCATCCAGAACAAGTGGTCCGGTCTGTATCTTTCCCTCAGAGGAACGAAGACAAAATCCACCAATGCCATCCGGCAGGCTGCAGCAAAAAACACCTCCCGGCAAAAGTGGTACATCTCACCGGCCGGTGATGACACTTATATAATCCGCTCCTGCTATGGCAGGAAAGCACTCACTGTAAAAGGCAATAAGAAAAAGAATAAGACGCTTGTTTACGGAAAGAAGTACACCGGGGCCTCGGGACAGCGCTGGACACTGGTTCCGCGGGATCAGTACTTCGGCGCCACTTCAGAAGGCTCGTTTTCCGACAGATCGTGGAATGACAGTGTCGACTATCCGATCTTCACCAATATGATCGGCGCAGTTGAATCCGGCGGTATGGTGTATGGCCAGCGCGATTATGGATGCTATGAGAATCCTTATGCCAACAGTCCGATCGAGCACACGATTACAGTCGGATGGGCTCAGTTCTACGGATCAGAGGCACAGACGCTGCTCTCGAGTATCTGCAGCAGCCTGACATCTGCCGAATATAAGGCCGTCGATCCGAAGGGGCTGATCAAGAAAGCCCTGAAGAAAGACTGGGAGGCAACACACTGGGCGCCGACTGCCGCAGAGAAGTCTGCCATCATCAAACTGATCACAACCAGTACCGGAAAGAAGCTGCAGGACAAACAGTTTCAGGAACAGACTGCCGTATTAGTCCGTGCCTGTATCAGCAAATACACGAGCAGCGCTGCTGCAGTTCACATGTACTGCCAGATCCGTCATCTGGGCGGACTCAAGTCCGTCAACCGCATCTTCGACAGATGCGCCGGCAATTACAGCCTTGACAACATTCTGAAATCACTTGCCGCTGATCAGAAGGACACCTCCAGCAGCAATCAGGTCGGCGATGTACAGTACAATAACCGTCATAAGACTTTCGCATCGTTTATTCGTAAATACGTTCTCTGAATTCATAAAAGATCATAAAAGAGCTGACGCACGATTTGATATGCCCGTACGTCAGCTCTTTTACATTTCTCAGTGTGCAGACAGCGCAGCCATGATTGCCGGAATAAACTGCTTCTTTCTGGATACCACATTGCGAAGATAGACACTGTTGCCTGTGACATCCAGATGCTCTGCCCTGCTTACCAGCGCACCGGTCTTGTCATCTCCCGCAAACAGCAGATCTGTCGACTGTTCCAGAATGTCTGTCAGCATCAGAAATACCATATCAATTTTGCGGTCCGGCAGTGCCTTTTCCATCACCTCCGGCATCATTTCCTTAATTTCTGCCAGCTCTTCTTCGTCAAGCGAGCACACCTGTCCGACGCCGAAGGAAACATTATCGACATGGAAGACCTTGAAATCCTGATACAGGATCTCTTCCGGTGTTTTTCCCTTCAGATCGCCGCCGGCACGGAACATCTGCTTCGCATAATCTTCTATATCCGTGATGCCAGCAATCTCTGCCAGCTTATGTGCCGCTGCAACGTCACGCGGCGTGCAGGTCGGCGAGCGGAACATCAATGTGTCAGAAAGAATCGCCGAACAAAGCAGTCCTGCAATCTGCGGCGTCAGTTCCACATTTTTCTCCTGGTAGATTCTGAAAATAATGGTTGCGGTGCAGCCGACCGGCTCATTGCGGAACAGGATCGGATTCATCGTCTCGAGAGAACCGAGGCGATGGTGATCGATGATTTCCAGAATATCTGCTTCCTCGATGTGATCAACTGCCTGGGAACGCTCGTTGTGATCAACGAGAATCACCTGCTTGCCATGACCGTCAATGAGGTTGCGCCTTGAAATCGTCCCGAGATAATGATCGTCCCTGTCGAGCACCGGGAAATCTCTGTGCCGGTATTCTGTCATGGTCTCGCGGACCTTCTTGAGCTTATCATTGATGTGAAACAGCACAAGGTCATCCTTTTTCATCAGATGCCTGACTGGCACCGCCTGGTTGATCAGACGCGCGGTGGTAATCGTGTCATGCGGACTGCTGATAATCACACAGTTCTGCTCTTTTGCCAGGCGCAGAATCAGGTCGCTGACTTTTGCATCGAGACCGATCACCAGACCTCTGACATTTAATTCCATTGCCCCCAGCATATCCTCCGGACGGTTTCCCATGATAACCAGATCATGTTCATGCAGGAACTTTTTCATGGTATCCGGATGAAATGCACCCACGACGACACGTCCCTCATCAAATACGTCGTCCGGATTGCCGACCAGAAGCGAGCCGTCGAGCGTCTCTGCGATACTGCTGAATGTCGTCTTTGCTTCAGACAGCAGGTCGCTGTCGTAGATTTCCATATAGGATTTTGCAATATCGCTGACGGTTATGATTCCTTCCAGATGCTTTTCGTTATCTGTGATCGGAAGGGTAACAACCTTCTGCTCCTGCATGGATTCCCATGCCTTCCGCACGGTCAGATCCGGTGATCCGGAGATGATCTCGTGTATTTCTATCTCCTTCACCTCTGTGCCGACATCCCGGAGATATTCCGGTTTCGGAACGTCAAAATGGCGAAGTACAAATTCAGTCTCCTCACTGACATGACCGGCGCGGCGCGGATAAAACTCCCCTTCCTCCGTGCGGTTTTTCAGATCAGCATAGGCGATTGCTGAACAGATGGAATCCGTATCCGGATTCTTATGACCGATGATACATACTTCCTTCTTCAGATTTCTCAACGTATTTCTCCTTTTTTGGGACACGTATTACACCGTCCGGTCTTTCTTTCTGCTTCTGATGATTCTTCCCGGCTGCGCCCCTTTTCGCTCTCATACTTGCAGATACTTTATTATACGCCTTCATTGTATCTGCTCAGTTTGCGTATCTCAAGGTAAATTCTACCGGAAATTGGATCTTTTTATGTACATTTCTACGGTGTCACTGTCGTTTCAATTACCGGGTCTTCCTCGGTCTGCCTGGATGCTTCCTCCAGGCGCTCCGCTTCTTCTGCCTGCCGCTGCAGTTCGTCCGCCGTCGGAATTGACTGGACATAACTGACTGCTTGGTTCAGCTCTGACTGCAGTGAGCTGTATTCCGGATATTCTTCGCATCTTGCAAGCGCACTGCGCGCGCTGTCAATGATATCCTGAATTGCGTTCGTATAGACCGTCCGCCTGTTCAGCGCAGCAATGTAATTCTGCACCGCGCGCACATTCGCATCATGGATTCTGGCATCGGCCGTCTCGACAGACTGCATCGCCTGTTCCTGATTCTGAAGATAAGCCGCATCCTGTGCTTCTGCTTCTTCGGCGGCCTTCACCGCGAGCCATTTTGTCTCAACTTCGCCTGCCAGAAGTTCATATTTCCGCGCGAGACGTTCCATAAGCGGTCTGCGTGCTTCTTCGTCTTCCATCTGTTCCACGATGCCGAGCGCGTAATTGTATTCTTCTTCCAGCCGGTCTGCATCTTCTGCACTCTCAATCTGGAAATCTTCAAATGCCTTTACAGCTTCTTCCGCAGCTTCCTGCTGTTCCTCAAGGCGCTGCCGGTAAGCCTCTTCCGTAATCTTATCAAGCAGCATACCGGAAACATAGTCGCTGCCGCCGGGTCTGCTGTTATAAACATCCTCCGTGTAGTCCGGCTTTGTATATTTGCCGGAACCATTATCGAGAAGAACGGTGTCCGGAACCGCATAGTCCTTCTTCTCCAGTCCGCTGTGCAGAACATCCATAAATGCAGACCAGATCCGGATATTATACTTTTCGTCCGCCAGCGTCTCACTCTCCCGCGGCAGATCATAGCCCACCCAGGTGACCGCCGTATAATAGGGACTGTATCCGCCGAACCAGATATCCTGGTTGTCGTTCGTCGTACCGGTCTTTCCGGCATAATACTGCTGATCTGTCACATACTCCGAGGCCGTTCCGTAATCCTCGCGGCAGACACCCTGCATCATATCGGTCAGAATAAACGCCGTATCCTGATTGAATATTTCAGTCTCTTCGCCCTCGTACCTGTAGACTTCTCCCTCCAGGTCACTCTTTATGGTTCTGATACATCCGGAATCACGCATTTTTCCTCCGTTTGCAATCGCTGCAAATCCGCGCGCCATATCCTCAACGGTGACACCGTTCGTCAGACTTCCCAGACCTGCAGACAGATTGTGATTGTCCGCATAAGACAGCGTGCGGAATTTCATCCGCCCAAGATACTCCAGTGCATCGCGCATACCGGTCTCTTCCAGCACCTGTACCGCGACAGAGTTGCTGGATCTGGCCATTGCTTCACGCGCGGTGATATTGCCGCGGTAGACATCATTATAGTTGCGGGGCTGATAGCCGTTGAAATCAATCTTGCTGTCGTTGATCAGGGTCCCCGCAGAAATCATTCCCTCGTTGATCGCCGGACCATAATCGAGCAGCGGCTTGATTGCCGAACCCGCCTGGCGCTTCGCCTGATATGCGCGATTATACTCCCCTGCATCCCCCCGTCCGCCGATGACTGCCACGGTAAGACCCGTCTCATTGTCAATACAGATTCCCGCAGCCTGCAGCGCATAGCGGCCGTCTTCTACCTTCTCTGTCTCCTCAGACAGCGTAGAGTCCACAGCATTCTGGAACTGTTTCTGGATCTTCTGGTCAAGCGAAGTCTCGATCTGATACCCGCCTTCACGGATCCGGTCAGTCATATCCTGATAAGCAGCCTCATATGTTTTCACATATGCATCATATGCTGTGTCATCATCAAATGTGTACTGGAACGCAAATCCCTCTGTCTCCATCAACTTCAGTGCGGCGCAGTGGATGGCATAGGTTGTCATCGCATCCTCATTGTCCACTTTTTCTTTGTATTCAAAAATCTCCGGGCGCTCCTCTGCCGCTGCCGTCCGCTCATCTTCTGATATATATCCCGCAGTCACCATGCGGCCGAGCACCTGCTCCCGCTTCTCAAGACACGCGTCATAGTCCGCTGCCGGATTTAAAGCATTCGGCCGGTTGCTGGTTCCGACAAGCATCGCAGCCTCACCGAGGGTCAGATTCTTTGCGTCTTTTTTGAAATAGTACTTCGCAGCACTCTGGATTCCGTAGCACTGGTTGCCGTAGTAGCAGCTGTTTACGTAGAATTCCATGATCTGGGCTTTGTTATATTTCTTCTCGACTTCTGTTGCGAGCACCATCTCCAGAATCTTGCGCGTGAACTTTCGCTCCTGCGTCAGAACATTATTTTTCAGCACCTGCATGGTGATCGTGGAGCCGCCCTGCGTGATCTCGCCCCGGTTCAGCACCAGCTGAATCGCCGCACGCAGCGTCGCCTTATAATCGACACCTCTGTGCTGCTTGAAATTCTGATCCTCCACGGCAATATAGCCGTCCGTCACATATGGGGAAACATCCGCGACCGGAACATACTCGTAATTGGCATAGCCGATCCGCCCGATCATGCTGCCTTCTTTATCATAGATCCGCGTCGCACTCTCCATCTTGAATGTCCCCTCATTCATCGTAGAAAGGATATCGTAGCTCTGCTCCTTTGCATCGCGGTACAGTGGCTTCAGCTTTGCATAAATCACGATCCCCAACGCCAGAATGACGCCGGCCAGTGCCAGCAGCACTGTCAGGATGATTCGTTTCGCTCTGCCCGGTTTTTTCGGCCGGCCGGCTTTGTTCTTCCCGTCAGAATTTCCGGTACGTCTTTTCAGCAGCTTTACCTTTTTGCCCGGTTTGTTCGCAGTCTGTCCTGCTTCAGACCGGATCTTCTCCGTATTTCTTTTCTCGTTTGCCATGGTTATTCTCTTCTTTTCCATTTTCTTCCGGTTCCCGCCGGCTGTTATCGATAAGCGCCGGCCCCTGACTGTCCTCATTTCCGCCCTGCTTAATCTTAGAAAAATTGCCTGCGTATCTGTGCGTCGCGGCAAGATTCCAGCAGCGTTATGAAATGATTGCCGGGCGAGAATCAGTATAACATAATCCCGAAAAAAAACAATCAAGATCTCGGAAAAATACTGTGTTTTTCCGCGGGAATGCCAGTATAATAAAAAAGAAGCAGGCGATGCTGCAGCGGGAGGAAAACATACAAATGCATGCAATCAATCTGTATACACTTACACGGATATCCTCACACGCCTCAGAATTTTCACGGCTTCTGCAGGCGCTTTCCGGACGCCGGACCTGCAAACAGGTAAGCGTGCACGAGGCTTCTTCTTTGTGCAGGCTGGTAAGCCGGCTCACCAAACAGTTTGATGAAAATCCCGTTCTGCTAAACCGGGTCGAACTGCTGGACGGATTCTGGTTTTCTTATACGATTGCACACATCAGTAAAGAATTTGACCTGCTGAAATTTTCATCCGACGCATCCTCCGTCCTGAATATTGAACTGAAGAGCGAGGCTGTTCCGGAAGACCGGATCCGAAAGCAGCTCGAACAGAACCGCTATTATCTCGCAAATGTTTCCAGGACGATTTATTCCTTCACCTATGTGATGGAAACAGACACGCTCTATCAGCTGAAGGAAAATCAGTTTTTCGGTACTGCTCCCATCAGCGAACTTGCGGCAATCCTTATGAAAACCCGCTTTCAGACATTTATTGCAGAAGGTCTGGATCTTTATTTCCGTGCCTCTGATTATCTGATCTCACCGGTAAGCACACCGGAGCGGCTGCTGCAGGGAAAATATTTTCTCACAAACCAGCAGTGGGAGTTCCGCAGGCGTATTCTTGATCTGATCCGCGAAAACGAAGAAAACAGAAGCATCCTGCCGGGTGCTGCTCCTGTCATCACACTGACCGGCAGTGCCGGCACCGGCAAAACACTTCTGTTATTTGATCTCGCGCTTGCATTATCGAAAAAGAAAGAAGTTCTCTTCCTGCACGGCGGCCCCTTAAGGGAAGGACATCATATTATCAACAGCCGGCTGCGCAATGTTATCATACGCTCCGGCACTGAATTCGAAGATACGGAAGATCCTGCTGTGTGGTCCGACTCTGAAGAGCCCGTGCAATATGTCTGTGTACTGATCGATGAGGCAAACCGTCTGTCTGCCTCGCTGCTGCGCGCGCTTCTGCAGAAGCTGAAAGAAAGCCGGATTCCCGCTGTCCTGGCATACGATCCCTACAGCATCCGCAGCATTTTTTCCGCAATGGAAGATGCCGAGGATACGATCACAGCCGGCAGGACACATGCCTTTGCATTTTCCGGGAATATCCGGATCAACCGGCCGGTTTTTGCTTTCATGTGGAATATGTTCAGCCTGAAGGAAAAGACGCAGCACGCAGATTACAGCTGCGTCGACGTTCTGTATGCAGGAAATGGTCATGAAGAACAGATGATCGCAGACTATTACCGGAAACAGGGATATTCTCAGATCACACTGTCCTCCTCTGTTCTGCCGGAAGATGAGATTGTCGCGCAGGAATATGACCGCGTCCTTGTCATCATGGATGACTCCTTTTACTACGATGCGGCGCTGCATCTCTGTAAAAAGGGAGATGACAACACCGCACTGTCTGTTCTGTATGAAGCACTCACGCGCACACGTGAACGGCTGACGGTTCTGATTACCGGAAATCCGGATCTCTTCGCACAGATTCTGCAGATCCGGATGCCATAGCACATCCATTGCACAAAGTCACACAAAATTACATGCACGCATAACTGCTGTCTCTGTAAATCCGAGTGCTTCTGCCTTCGTCAACTTTCCGCTGCAGACTGACAGCAGCATCCCGTACAGGTCATCCGCCAGCTCTTTCGGCATTTTGTCTGCTGTGATAACCGGACTCGCATTGAAATCAATGTTGTCCTCCATTGCCGCCCAGGTTCCGGCATTTCCGGTGATTTTAATAACTGGTGCGATCGGACTGCCGAGGGGTGTGCCGCGCCCGCTGGAAAAGACACAGACCTGCGCGCCCCCGGCCAGCATGCCCGCGATCGAAGAAGCGTCATTGCCGGGCATATCCATAAAAGGATTGTTTTCTTCTTGCGCCTTAACCGAAAACACAGAAAATCTTCTGGATACAAACCCCTGTGTCTCCAGCTGTACCGCAATAATTTACACCATCAGTTCATAGATCTTTGTGCAGTCCTCTTCGCTGAGGGTAAGGAACCCTGACAGGCTTCCTTCTCTTCCATTTCCGTAGCAGAGACTCTTAACAAGTACCGGAATGTCTTCTTTCTTCGCACCGAGTTCCTCAAAATTCTTCGGCATACCGATCGAAATCAGGAAATTGCGCAGTGCTTCGATGCCGGCTCTTGCCGTTACTTCCGGATGATAGAAGTCCATCTTACAGCCCCAGACGCGGGATGCAACCTGCGCGAACCGCATCACATCATGCTCCATTACATAGCTGTATGCTGCCGGCAGTGTGACGGCAAGTCCTGCACCATGTGCACAGTCATACAGCGCGGAAAGCTCATGCTCGATATCATGGCTGGTCCAGTCCTGTGTGCGTCCGACACCACAGGAATTGTTATGCGCCATCATACCTGCCCACATAATGTTGGCACGTGCCTCATAGCAGTCCGGATCTGCAATTACGCGCGGTCCCTCATGGATCATGGTCATCATCAGTGCCTCGATCAGACGGTCTGTCACCTCGACGTCCTTTGTGTTGGTCAGATAACGCTCATAGAGATGTGCAATAATATCTGTGATGCCGCATGCGGTCTGATAAGGCGGAAGGGTCTGTGTCAGCGCCGGATTCAGAATACTGAATTTCGGGCGGATCGCATCGCCGGTTGCGCCGCGCTTGAACATGCCGTCTTCATTGGTGATAACAGAGTCCGGGCTTCCTTCGCTGCCTGCTGCCGCGATGGTCAGAATTGTGCCGACCGGAAGTGCCTCCTCAATCAGTTTTCCGCTGTAGAAATCCCAGAAATCACCATCATATACCGTTCCTGCCGCAATGGCCTTGGAAGAGTCGATTGTGCTTCCGCCGCCGACTGCAAGGACGAAGTCAACACCTTCCTTCCGGCAGAGTTCGATCCCCTGATAAACCAGACCGCTGCGCGGATTCGGCTGTACACCGCCGAGTACCAGATACGGCACATCTGCAGCTTCCAGAGAAGCTTTTACACGGTCCAGCAGACCGGAGCGCACAACACTGCCGCCGCCGTAATGAACCAGCACCTTCGTGCCGCCGAACCGCTTAACAAGATTACCGGCCTCCTTCTCCTGATCCTTGCCAAATGCGAAAAATGTCGGCGAGTAGAATGTGAAATTATCCATGCTGCTTTAATCCTCCTTAACAATACTTGTAGATGAAATACATTCATAATACTTCACAATCGCACTGTGATCGTCTCCGCCGCAGTCTGCGTTGTTCAGGAACTGCAGCATCTCCATCACTGCTGCGGTCACCGGAACCGGCATATGAATTGCATGCGCCGCATTGAGCGCATTGGTCAGATCCTTCGTGTGCAGTGCAATCCGGAATCCCGGTGTATAGTTTCCTGCCAGCATCATCGGCGCCTTCGCATCCATAACGGTGCTGCCCGCCAGGCCGCCCCGGATCGCCTGGAATACCAGTTCCGGATCCGTTCCTGCCTTCCTGGCAAATGTCAGTGCCTCTGAAACAGCCGCAATGTTGGATGCGACGATCATCTGGTTTGCAAGCTTCGCCACATTTCCGGAGCCGATCGGACCTACATAGACGACGGACCCTGCCATTGCCATCAGCATATCATAATATCTATCAAAAAGGTCCTTTTCGCCGCCTACCATGACAGAGAGACTACCGTCAATGGCCTTCGGTTCTCCGCCGGAAACCGGTGCATCCAGCATTCCGATGCCGAGCGGCTCAAGCTCCGCACAAATCCTGCGGCTCTCGACAGGGTCGATTGAACTCATGTCAATTACAACCGTGCCCGGCTTCGCACCTTTTGCGATTCCGTTCTCCCCGAAAACTGCATCTCTGACCTGCGGGGAATTCTGAACCATTGTGATCACAACTTCGCTGGCCGCTGCCGCTTCCGCGCCGTCAGCAGCCTGTACACCGCCCGCTGCCACAACAAAGTCCATATTGGACTGGTTGTGATCATAGACCGTCAGCTCATGGCCGGCCTTAATCAGATTCACAGCCATATGCTTCCCCATGATGCCAAGTCCGATAAATCCTACTTTCATCTGTAATATCCTCCTTGCTGTTCTCAGTCCTCTGTCTCCTAAATAGTAATCACATCGCCCGATGCAATGTAGTGCAGCCGTTCTCCCATCCGTTCCTTCAAAAATGCATATTGTTCCGTTCCGGTACAGTGGCAGGTGTAATAGGTCGTCTGATGCTGCAGAAGCGCCGCTGCGGTTTTTTCAAGCAGTTCCGGTCCTTCCTTCTGCATATCCAGACGGAAGAAATGGAACCCGCCAACAAGAACATCCGGTTCACACCAGCTCATGATATTGATAATGCCTTTATGGGAACAGCCGCTGATCAGAATCTGTTTTCCGTTTTCACGAATCAGCAGATACTGCTCATGGTTAAACTGCTCCGGCACCAGTACCCCTTCCCGTTTAACGGACAGGCCGTCCGAGAGAATCGGCACGACGGTTCTCTTCTTCTGAAATGTGTGCAGTTCTGCCCATTCCGACAGCTGCAGTTCGTCATCCACAAAACGGATTCGGGGTCTGTCATACAACTTCTGATCAAGTCCGATATACCGCTCGTGATCCATAAAACAGTCAAATACATTCCGGTTCGCGTAAACAGTCGCGTGATCATTGAGCCGGAAAAAAGTCTCCAGTCCACCGCCGTGGTCGTAGTGACCATGTGAAAGAATCGCAATATCAGCTTCTGCCAGATCAACACCCAGTTTCTCTGCATTTTCGGCAAACAGTCCGCTGGCACCTGTATCAAACAGAATCTTTTTTCCGTTTGTCTCGATAAACAGACTCAGGCCATGCTCCGTGCCGCAGCATGCCCTGCCAGCCGTATTTTCTGCAAGACATGTTATCTTCATCTCTCATCCTTTCTGTATTCAATAGCAGGTCGTTCCTCCGTCAACGGTCAGTGACGCCCCATTGATAAAGGAAGAACTGTCTGCGACAAGAAATTTCACTGCATTTGCAACATCTTCGGCCGTACACAGCCTTCCGAGCGGCACCTCTCCAAGACGTTCTGCCGCAAAATCCGGATTCTTGAGCTGTTCCCGGATAAACGGTGTGTCGACGGTACTCGGATGAATCGAATTGCAGCGCACGCCATAAGAGGCATAGCGGGAAGCAATTGCCCTGGTGAACATGGTCACCGCGCCTTTGGAAGCAGTATATGCTTCCGGTGTGTACATATGTCCGACCAGCCCGCACACGGAAGACATATTAATGATCAGTCCCTCATGCTGCTGTTTCATAACCGGAAGAACATATTTTGTTCCCAGAAATACACTTCCGGTATTGACCGCCATCATCTGCATCCACTCATCATATGCCATATCCTCGACAACTTTGCGGATATTAATGCCGGCATTGTTTATCAGGACATCAATCCTGCCGGCTTCCTCCGCAACAGAACGTACGGTTTTCTCCCAGTCCGTTTCCGACGTCACATCCACCGGGATAAATTTTGCACGCCCGCCGGCACGCTCCAGCACAGCAGTCAGTTCCTTCGCCTTTGCTTCCACGGCCGGGAGATCCAGCAGATACAGATGATGTCCCAGCGCTGCGAGTTCCTTCGCCATCTCTGAGCCAAGTCCGCCGGCGGCCCCCGTGATCAGAATAACCTTTGTTCTTTCCTCTTTCATCTTGCAGCCATCTCCTCTCTGACTGCCTGTGCAATGTGTTCTGCTGTCAGTCCATAATATGTCAGCAGTTCTTCGTAATTGTGTGCGCTGCAGCCGAAGCTGTCCTCGATTCCCACGAATGTGACCGGTTTCGGATTTCTGCAGAGTGCCTCTGCAACTGCGGAACCCAGACCACCGCAGATACTATGCTCTTCCGCCGTTACGACGCCGCGCATTTCTTCAGACATTGCGATGATGCCCGCCCGGTCGAGCGGCTTGATTGTACTGACATTCACGACACGTACGCTGATCTCATCCTGCAGCATTTCCGCTGCCTGAAGTGCCAGGGGAACCATTTTCCCGATTGCAAATACAACGACATCTGTACCATCCCGGAGCATCCGTACCTTTCCGATCTCAAAGGGCTGATCCGCCGGCGTGACATTTTCATACGGATTTCTGTTCAGCCGCATGTACACCGGTCCGTCATATGCCGCAATTGCCCGCGTTGCTGCCGCGGTCTCATTGGCATCGGCCGGGCAGATCACTGTCATATTCGGGACAGCCCGGAACATGGCAAGATCTTCAACACACTGGTGCGTCGCGCCGTCACCGAAATCAGACAGTCCGGCGGAGGATCCGACAATTTTCACATTAAGTTTTCCGATCGCGATGGTCTGTCTGATCTGATCAAATGCCCTTCCGCCTGCAAAAACAGCAAATGAATTGGTAAACGGGATTTTCCCTGTCTGTGCGAGGCCCGCCGCGACAGATGTCATATTTGCCTCGGCAATGCCCATCTCAAAATGCCGCTCCGGATAAGCCTCCTCAAACATTTTCCCCATTGTGGAGCCCGCCAGATCCGCGTCCAGGACTACCAGATCCGGATTCTCCGCCCCGAGTTCCACCAGTGTCTGACCATATGCAATTCTCTGATTTGTTTCCGTCATTTCTTTGTCCTCACGCAAGTTCCTGCATTGCTTTGTCATAGAGTTCCTGCGTCAATATTCCGTTATGAAATTTCGGATTGTTTTCTGCAAAACTTAATCCTTTGCCTTTAACGGTATTGGCAATGATCAGGACCGGACGCCCGTCTGCTTCATCTGCCGCGTCAAGTGCACGTACAGTCTGTTCCATGTCGTGCCCGTTAATCTCCAGAACACGCCATCCGAATGCCTCCCACTTCTCTTTCATACATCCGGAATCAAAACGCTCCTTTACCGGTCCGGTTGCCTGCAGACCGTTGCGGTCAAGAATCGCGACCAGATGATCTGCCTGATAGGCCGAAGCCGCCATGGCTGCCTCCCAGATCTGCCCCTCCGCTATCTCTCCGTCACCCATCATAACATATACATGACTGTCAATGCCGTCCATCCGAAGACCGAGTGCCATGCCAAGTCCGATCGAAAGGCCCTGCCCCAGCGAACCGGTGCCGGCTTCCACACCGGGTGTCTTCCGGTAATCCGGGTGTCCCTGCAAAAAAGATCCGAGTTCTTTGGTTTTCTTCAGTTCCTCCCGCGGGAAAAATCCCGCCTCAGCCATCGCCGCATACTGAAGAATTGCTACATGTCCCTTGGACAGC
The DNA here is from genome assembly GCA_017433615.1 of Eubacterium sp. Lineage (GTDB taxonomy): Bacteria > Bacillota > Clostridia > Lachnospirales > Lachnospiraceae > CADBRN01. The sequence continues at coordinate 1,583 of JAFRGW010000066.1, read as the reverse complement.
AGAAAACGGTCCCTGTCCGGCATCGCCGGATTCTCCGGATCGTATTTCATTTTGTAGAAATACAGTGCCGCAACAAGATCTGCTGCCGAATTGGATCCGCCGATATGGCCGGCGACGCCGACGCCGACGCTCATCACAACATCGCGGCGCAGCTGCTTCGCTTTCTCCTTTAATCCATCAATCAGTTCTCCGGGGTATTCCATCTTATTTTACCTCAAAAACATTCAAGACTGCTGCTTCTCTGTTCACCTTCTGAACAGTACTTCTGCTTCCGTATACATTTCCATAAACGTATAAGTTGTATGTTGTATTACAACCGTATTTGCATTATACGTAGAATTACCTATAATGTCAATCATTCTGTGGATTTCTGTTATCCTGTATGTTGTATGACGTCTATAAAACATACATCTTTTTCGTTGACTTTTTCAAGCCGGCATGTTAGGCTGTCAGGTAAGACAACAAGGAGATGCATATGGAAATACAGCCAATCAAAAAGACCAAACTAAATGACATTGTTTTCGAACAGATGAAGCGTCTGATTATCGACGGTTCCTGGAAACAGGGCGAGCGCATCCCGTCTGAAAACAGTCTCGCCGAACAGTTCGGCGTCAGCCGTGTCACAGTCCGTCAGGCACTGGAACGTCTCAATGCCATGGGCCTCACCGAAACAAAAGCCGGCCTCGGCCGCTATGTCTGCGTCTACGACGCGGGACAGATCATGCAGAATCTCGCGCCGGCAATGTTTCTGAACACAGCCTCCATGCAGGAAATCAATGATTTCCGGGAAATGCTGGAGAGCTGGTCTGCCGGAAAAGCGGCGGAGAATGCCACAGAAGAGGATATCCGGGCACTGGAAGAAAATTATCACGCCATGCAGGAAAGCGCCAAACAAAATGACCGCCGACGCTTCGCGATGCTGGATCTGGAATTCCACACACGCATCGGGCAGATTACCGGCAATTCTCTGGTCACGCAGACTTATTCCATCCTGTATGAACTGCTGCAGAATACCTTTCTGCAGATTATCGACCGCATGGGATTTGTCGGACTGGACTACCACCGTCCGCTCATTGATGCAGTAAAAGAACATAACAGCAGACTCGCAGCTGAGATTGCCCGCGAACATGTGCACAATAACAGTCAATACTTCTGAGTTTTCCGCGCCGGCGCAGACTGTTTTAGACTCTGGGAAGTTTGCAGAGAAAGGATGAAACAGATGACAAAGAAGGAACGTATGCTGGCTGCTATCCGCAGGGAACCACAGGACCGCATTCCCACACAGATCGATTTTTCACCGAAGATGCTGGATCTGGTGAGCAGTCATTATGGTGTGCCGCTGAAAAATCTGAACGCGCTGATGACAGCCTTCAACGAACCTGCCGAAAGCCAGTATCAGATAATCCCGTAAAAAAAAATCCGGCCGGACGGCCGGATTCAGACTGAAGACAAAGTCGTGTTTAAGCCGCAAGGCCGAGCACGACTTTTCTTTTTGTGATCCGATTTTGAAGTAAAACGTGAAATCGAAGGAAAAATGAAGTGGATGCGTCTGGCAGCCATCCTCTTCGCTTCAGGAGTCTGGC
>JAFRGW010000065.1 GCA_017433615.1 Eubacterium sp. | reverse complement strand
GGGACCAGTTGTTGTAAATCTGGAAGCGGCCCATCTGCACGCTGCGGTCATGAACATATACCCAGTTGTCCGGCACGATGCCGCCGACGGTCTTCATATCCGTCTTGTTTTCCAGATGCAGCCTGCTGATCAGCACACCGACTGTCATATAGTCACGGTACGGGAGTCCGGCAGCGATTCTCGCCGGTGTTTCAGGCACATCATTCATACCGGCCACAAGATCCTTGATCGGCATGGAGGAGATGACCACATCACCGGTCATTTCCCTTGTTTCACCATCCTGCTCGTAGATAACGGACGTAATGGTATTGTTTTCATCTTTCCGCACACCGGTAACCCGCGCGTTCATCAGGATTGTACCGCCGAGTTTTCTGACTTCTTCTGCCGTCACATCCCACAGCTGTCCCGGGCCGAGCTTCGGATAACTGAATTCTTCAATCAGCGAAGTATCAATCTTCCGGTCTTTCTTGCCGATCTGTTTCTCAATGGCGTTTTTCAGCACACCCATGATGGATACACCCTTGACCCGCTGGGCACCCCAGGACGGATCGATTTCGGAAGGATGACGGCCCCACAGGTTGGCTGTATAGTGCTCAAAGAACATGGAATACAGTTTCTTCCCGAACCGGTTGATGTAAAAATCTTCCAGAGAGTTTTCCTTCCGTTTGGCAACAGCTGCCTTCAGATAACTGCAGCCGACAACCATCGTTGTGCCAAGGCCCATATTCTTGAATGTCTCTGCTTTCAGTGAAATCGGATAATCGAAAAACTTCCGGTTAAAGAAAATACGGGAAACACGGTTTCTTCTCAGCATGACCCTGTCTGTCTTTTCCGGGTCAGGACCGCCTGCGGTCAGCGTAACTTTACGATTGAGAGCAATATCATCCGCAGCAGGACTGCCCTGTTTCGGCAACATCCTATCCCACCAGTCATTGACTTCCCTGCTCTTCGAGAAAAACCGGTGACCGCCCATGTCCATACGGTTGCCTTTATATTCCACGGTACGGGAAATACCGCCGAATTTGTCACTCTCTTCAAAGACAACAACTTCGTAATCATCGGACTGTTTCAATAATTCATATGCGGCTGTCAGCCCGGCCGGACCGGCGCCGATAATCAATGCTTTTTTCATAATATCCTCTTTAGAACTCGATGATTATTTTAACATAACCCGCCTGCAATGTCAGTTGTAACCTCCCGGCAGTTTCTAAACAGGGCCGGGATTCACTCTTTCCCTGCCGCTTCCGCCGTTAACAGCCGGGCCGGCAATACAGTCATCCCGCAGAGTTGATCAGAATCATTCAGCAGAGCCTGCATGGCCCGCAGGACCGATGCATCTTCTGCAGACAGTCCAAACTCGGCAAGCCGGGATCCCGGCAGATAATTACGGTCATTCAGCAGTCTGTCATAGGACGGACTGCTTTTTACAATTCGGGCCGGGATTTCCGTCATCCCGCAGCAGGCTGCCAGTACGGTCCGGTGAAGACCGTCAATAATCCGGAAATCCGTGTCAACCAGTATCGGGTATTTCTGATCATATCCCTGTGCAGACATGGATGCTTTCAGTTTCTGCAGTTCATCATAGCGCTTTTCCGCTGTATGCCGGCTGCTGTGGACAGCCATCGCCCGACAGTACAGATCCCGCTGCTCAAACACCCCGCACAGCCGGGCCGCAAGCCAGTAATGATGCGGGTTCTGCTTCGCCAGAAGCTCCTTCAGCCGGATCTTTTTTTCTGCTACCGGACGGCCGTATATCAATTCATGAAGAAGCGGATATACGAAGATCCGTTCATGAAAACCGGCTTTGTCCAGCAGAGCCTGCACTTCCCTGCGGCCGGCTTCGTGAACAGCAACCAGCACCGGAGAGTCCGACGGCTCAACATCCTGCAGCAGCCGAACCGGCAGCCCGTGTTTTGCTTGCTGTTCCCCGCTGCGGCTGACCATAAAGCACGTTACACAGTCAGCGGCGTGATGTATTTGCAGGGCCTCCCACAGCAGATCTGCCACATAACCGGCTCCGAAGATAAGTGTTTTATTATTCCTGACCAGGGCCAGGAAATCTTCTGTGTTCATCATTCTTCCATCCAATCAATTACTCTGATCGCAGAAACCGGATGCGTTTTCCGTTCCCCTTCGGGTGGCAGTGTCATATAATCTCCATATTTAAAACGGAGATATTCATCGTACGCTGCAATACCGGTGAATACATGTCCCTCAAAATCCGTCTCTGCCGTTTCCGCATACCATTTCTGCAGATACATGTACTGCCTGTTGGGTGTAGGAAACAGCAGGATCCGGACCATGGAAGAATCGTATTTTCCGGCCCGGCGGACCATACCGTCATAATAATGCAGCACCGACTCCTCCGGCACCCGGCTGAGCAGACCATACACAGCCCGCTTTACCGCGCTTTTATCAGCGATTTTACCGACCTTGGACCAGAGAACCTTGCGTACACAGAAACACTCAAAATTCTTCAGAGTGCGCAGAATGCGGTTTTCCGGAACCTGGTCAAGCGGGAATATATCAATGAATACCCCCTGCTCATACGGCATGTGCTCCTGGTGCTCGCGCAGAAACAGCGTGTCTTTCCGGCGCAGCTTGCCGTATCCCCAGCGGTAGCCGGGTGTATTGCGGTGGTCCTGGAAGTAAAACCGTTCATGATCCAGGTCACGCTCACATGCCTGCCGGAATTTTTCATAATCTTCCCGCAGCAAGCCGATATCCGCATCATCATCCCACGGAATAAAACCGCCATGCCGTACAGCCCCGAGCAGTGTTCCGGCAATAATCACATAGCGGATACTGTTTTTCCGGCAGATCCGGTCAGCCTCTTTCAGCAGTTCCAGTTCAGTCAGCTGCAGATTCCGCAGAGTTCTGTCATCCAGCGTAATCATCCTGGCTTCCTTTTCTGCAGAAAGGATTCCATGATACCGGCCATGGTAATACTTTCTTCTGGCAGCAATCTGTTTTCCCGACCGGAACAGCCCCATATGCGGCAGACGAAATCCGCAATTTCATACCGCAGACCGTCACCGGCAAATGGAACACAATACCGTTCTTTCCGGTCTGGATCTTCATGACGGATTTCAAAAACAGATGTCTTCCACCATGGCGCTTCCGCATGAAGATATCCTTTCGTTCCGGATATGATCATCTGGCCTTCTGTTTTTACATTGAGGCCGGTGCGCAGCGTTGCTGTTTGATTGCCGTAAATCAGGGTTGTTTTGGTGTATCCATCCAGACCGTTTTCCGTCAGCACAGAATCAAAACGGATCTCATCATAAGTACAGCCGAAGAGTTTCAGAACCGGCAGAAGAACATAACTGCCGAATTCTGTAAAACTGCCGCCATACTGCCTGTCCTGCCATTCGCGGACACCCGCTTCTGTCAGTCTTGTGAAGGAAGCATCGATATCATATACATCACCGATCACTCCGGATTTCACCAGTTTGATCAGACGCAGAAAACCCGGACTGTATGCTGTTTTGATTCCTTCCATGAAGACGAGGCTGTTTCTGGCTGCAAAGTCAAACAGTTCTTCTGCTTCTGCCTTTTTCAATACTGCCGGCTTTTCACAAAGAACATGACGACCTGATTCAAGGGCCTGCTTAGCATATCCATAGTGTGTATCATGAGGAGAACAGATATACACCGCATCTGTCTCTGCAAACAGTTCCTCCGCTGTACTGCGCACCTGCAGGCCGATATGCTTTTCCGCAAACCGTTCAGCGCTCATTGTATGCGGGTTATATACACTGCTTACTTCAAGGCCGGGTATCAATACAGACTCTGACAGAAACCGGTTGGCGATCCTGCCATTGCCAATCATGCCAAGACGGATCTTGGGATAGCTCTGATTCCGTAGCTTTGTAGAGGATATGCCTTCTGTCCGCGGCAGATAAATCACATCACAGTATTCTTTCAGATAATCAAAATGCCCCTGCCAGTCTGAACCGGCAGTAACAATGTCCGCATGGTATTTTTGAATCAGATCGATTTTGTGTCCTTCGTATTCTTCCGCAACAACAAGATCTGCAAGACCGCAGTTTTTGATATTCTGCATTCTCATCTGCAAAGTGTCGGCCACACAGAGTTTCCCCCGTTCCAACGCATACAGATCCGTGGCCACGGCAACAATTAAAAAATCCCCTAATTCCTTCGAGGCTCTCAGCAGATTTATATGTCCGTTGTGAAGCTGATCAAACACTCCGAATGTAATAACTGTTTTCATATACAGAGGCAGTACCCTCACGCTATTATACACTCTCATTTTATTTCAAAACTGCATTTTTTGTTAGTTTATCGTTTGTCCCATATCAGGCACCGGTTTGAGGCACGCCCCTTTATATACAAAAAAAGAAAGCCTTCACAGCCTTCTTTTTGGGGCAATGTAAATAAACGTAGGGTGGACCCCCTACCTGTAAATGAACGTAGGGTTTGAGAAATTTCGCTGTAAATAAACGTAGGGTGTCTCAAGGACAGTAAAAATAAGCCTCCTTTCAT
>JAFRGW010000064.1 GCA_017433615.1 Eubacterium sp. | reverse complement strand
AATACATTTGCAACGCCGTGCTCCTTCAGAAACGGAATGATCTGCTTATAATATGGTGTCATAAATTCTTCGAACAGCTCCGGGGAAATAAGCGGGCCGTTTCTGCCGCTCAGATCCTCCTCAAAGAACACAAGACTCGGCGTCACGATCTTAAAGATTTCCTCCAGCTGTTCCTTATAGACATCCACCATAAACTGCGCGATATCCTTCATCATTTCCGGATGATCATAATACGCAAACAGGGACAGTTCGTTGTCCATCAGGAACCGCGGCTCCCAGAAAAAGCCGCTCAGGCGCAGGCGCACCGCATAGTCCCCGTTTTTTGCGCCGTCCCTGAATTTTCCGTAGGCTTCTTCCATGCGTTCGGGTGTCAGTTCCTCACGGATCACCTTTCTGACCCGTTTCTTCAGATCCTCCCAGTCTTCTTCATCTTCCACTACGGTTCTGACGACACGGACAAGGCCTCCATCCTTCGGATATTTCCGGATCCACCCGTCCCGGTCTCTCTTAATCGTATATTCATCCGTATCCTCGAGAATCTCTTCTTCAAAACAAATAAACGGGATCCGGAACGTGATACGTGCGCACGGATCCAGACCGAGTCCGGTCTCATACCGCATGAGTGTCTCTGTCTGCATTGTATTGTAATAATACTGCCAGCGGTCAAACGGCGCATTAAACGCATAAACATTTTCAGTCGGAAGTTCACCGCCGTGCAGTTCTGTCAGCACGCCGGCATCATATCCCTGCTCAGCCCAGTTCTTTACTGTCTGGTCCCACGGTTCCATACTCTCTTCCACAACACCATAATCCAGCCCTTCATTTGAAAAACTGAGGGTTGCAATTTCACGTTCTCTGGCATTCATCGTGCTGATTCCTCCTTCATACCGCTCCCGTTTTTTTTTGTCCGGATTCAGTATAAAAGAAAAACGTGCCGCTGCAAAGTTACAGAAGCACGCATATTTAGCACAAAATAACGAATCCGTCGTTTCGAAACATCCTGTCAGATACAGGAGATGGTTCTTTGTCTCCTCTTTTCAGATTTTGCTGGGCGGGCATCCCATTACCTGCTTGAACACTCTTGAAAAGTAATTCAAGTCTGTGAACCCGACTTTTTCAGCAGCTTCCCCGGCAGGCATACCCGTCTGCTGCATGTATTCACATGCCCGCGTAATCCGGAGGCGGTTCATATATTTTACCGGGGAGAGTCCCGTTGCTTCCCGGAATAGTTTCCGGAAATGATTCGGGCTGAATCCATATACTTCGGCCATATCATTAATATCAACCGGATCTGACAAATGCTCTTCCATAACCGCCAGCGCATCGCCGATCGCAAGTTCCTTCCCATCTGCAGTTTTTCTGTAAATGCGATTCTGTCTGTGCAGCGCCTGGTGCAGTTCCAGAAGAATCACTTCTGTGAACTTCTGCTTCTTTAATGTATAAAGCATCTGCCGATCGTCATAATTCTCGAACATGCTTGCAAAAAGAGATTCTACAAAGGCATATTCCCGCGGGTTCAGATGAATCACACCCCGCCTGGCCGGATTCGGGCGGATCGCCTGTTGTGACAATGCTTCGTTTTCTTCTGATAAACCGATTAATCTGTCCTCATCCGGAGCTTCATCAGGCAGCAGCGTTTCAAGCAAAAACGCTATTAATTTACTATCCAGTGCTTCGGAAAAGAACTGACAGTTGTAGATAGAACTGACTTTACTGATTGAAAATCCATGTGCCGTATGCGGCGGCACAATAACAGCATCCCCCGGAATCAGCAGCGTCTCCGTACCGGCAAACATATGCCGGCAGGAGCCGCGGCTGATCAGGAACAATTCATAATATCCGTGCATGTGCATTTCAACAGAACGCGAATCTGTCCAGTGTTCGAATGCAATACCAGAAGTATCTCTCACATGCATTTCATAATAAGGATAGTTCAATCCGGGTTGATTCATCGGATCAGTTCCTCCACTTTCACCGGAGCGTGTTTCAATAATTCTCGGCATGAACTTCGAAGAATGACCGGGGATGTGCACAGGTCGGACATACTTCCGGCGCCTCAGTTCCGAGTACCAGATGTCCACAGTTGCGGCATTCCCAAAGTTTCACTTCTCCCTTTTTGAACACCTCAGCCGTTTCGATATTATTCAACAGCGCGCGGTAACGGTCTTCATGCGCCTTTTCAATTGCTGCAACAAGGCGGAATTTTTCAGCCAGTTCCGGAAAGCCTTCTTCATCCGCAGTTTTCGCGAACTTGTCATACATGTCTGTCCACTCATAATTCTCACCCTCTGCAGCGGCTTCCAGATTTGCAGGCGTGTCACCGATTCCATTCAATTCCTTAAACCAGAGTTTTGCATGTTCCTTCTCATTATCGGCCGTTTTCAGGAACAGCGACGCGATCTGTTCATATCCGTCTTTTTTTGCACGGGATGCAAAATACGTATATTTATTCCTTGCTTCTGATTCACCCGCAAATGCTGCCAGCAGATTCTTCTCTGTCTGTGTCCCTTCATATTTGTTCGCCATAATATCCTCCTTCGTTTACTGAAATCCATCAATAGATGTATTCATTATCCACTGAACGAATGTATGCGTCAAGTAACAGCAGAATACCCGCCGGTCTGTTCATCTTCCGGTCATTGATCTCATAGTGCATATCGATCCGGCAGTTAAGCCATACCCTGTCTCCTATTCGCTATGTGCCAGCACCCTGTACAGCATGCTGACTGATACGGCCATCATGATCAGCTCTGTCAGTGGCTGCGCCCAGATCAGGCCGCGGAATCCGAATATGCTGTTGAATATCAACAGCAACGGAATGTACAGCAAAAGCTGCCTGACCACAGTGATGCCAAAGGCATACTGCGGCTTTCCCATCGCCTGAAAAGAAATCCGGCTCATGGAAACCGCACCCACAAACGGAAGGATCCACATCATAGTGCGCAGCACAGTGCTGCCGGTCCGGATCACTTCCTCTGACTGTGTAAACATTCCGATCAATACCGGCGCCGCCAGAGCGTAAACAGCCATCAGACAGAGTTCTGTGCCTGACACGATGAGAATCCCGGCGCGGAGAACCTGCAGCATCCGCCGGTAATTCTTCGCCCCGTAGTTGTATCCCATCAGCGGCTGTGTTCCCGCCGAAAACCCCTGATAAATATAGCTTCCGAGTGACAGAATCTTCTGTGATACACCCATGGCGGCAACTGTCAGAGCACCATAGGTCACTGCCAGATTGTTGTTAACAATATAAGCTGCGGAGGTCAGCAGCGTTTCCAGCGTTGCCGGGACGCCCACCCAGAAGATCTCGCGTATAATTTCTGCAGTCGGTTTTATATAACAGAATGCAGGCCGCAGCAGTGTTTTCCTTCGTACATAAAACTGCAGGGACATGATTGCCCCGATCCCGTTTCCGATCACCGTCGCGATTGCCGCGCCGCGAATCTGCAGCCCGAGGCCAAAGATAAACAACGGATCCAGCACAATATTGGCAACTGTCCCGGCGATCATCCCGAGCAATGAATAATTGACGGATCCTTCACTTCTGAGCAGCTGCCCGAATGTATAGTTTCCCATCAGGCCGATGCTTCCGGCCAGCAGAATAGATACATACTGTTCTGTGTATCCGAAAGTATTCCGTTCTGCACCCAGGCCGTGTACGATCGCGTCCAGAAAAAGAAAGCCGGTTCCCGCCACAACTGCACTGTTTACAACAGTTAATACGATTCCCGTTGTAAGGGTGCGGCAGGCTTTCTCCCGGTCAGATGCACCGAGACTTCTTGCAATCAGCGAAGCTGCACCCGTTCCCACCATATTGGAAACAGCGATCATGATCATCATCACCGGATATGCCAGATTGACTGCTGCAAGCTGATAATCATCGTGCATCCGGCCGATGAACCAGGTATCCGTCAGGTTATACAGCGCCATGATCATCATGCCCGCGATCAGCGGAAGACCCAGTTTCAGAACCGCTTTTGCCGGTTTTTCCTGTTTCAGCAGCAGGATCCTTCTGTCTTCTTTTTTACTTCTTGTATCAGTCGTGTTCATAGAAATCCAATTCATAAGCAGACAGCGTTATTAACAACGATAACTACTATAGCACATTTATCATTTATTTTAAAAAAGAGTTCCTTGTTTATAACAAGTTCTGTGACTATAATGATCTCATATGCATCACAGCACCGGGGACGCACAAGTGCGTCGCGCAGCTCGCGCGCGATCAGAGATCGCGATTGATTACGACTTGAAAGATGAGGTACCTGAAGATGGAAACAGCAAATAATACTTCTATTACGGAAGACGAAAACAAACGGCTGAAGGGGCTCGGTTTCCTGAACAACAAGGGAACTGACTGCTTCTCGGCACGTATCATCACCGGAAACGGACGCATCACATCCGACCAGCTCCGGAAACTGGCAGATGCCGCCGATAAATATGGCGACGGAAAGGTCGTCTGCACGACGCGTCTGACTGTCGAGATGCCCGGAATCCCCTATCAGCAGATCGATGCCTTCTCAAAAGCCCTTTCCGAGGCAGGTATGGAGACAGGCGGAACTGGTCCGAAAGTTCGGCCTGTTGTGTCCTGTAAGGGAACGACCTGCCGGTTCGGTCAGATCGATACCTATGCAGTCTCCGAAGAAATCCACGAACGCTTCTACAAAGGCTGGCACAATATAACACTGCCGCATAAGTTTAAGATTGCCGTCGGCGGATGTCCGAATAACTGCGTAAAACCAACGCTGAACGATATCGGAATCATGGGATGGCGGGGCGGCTATAAAATTTTCATCGGCGGCCGCTGGGGAAAACAGCACGCCATTGCACAGCCGCTGAACAAACATTTTACCGAAAAAGAAGAAGTTATGCAGACCATTGAGAAAGCCCTGCTTCTGTTCAAGGAAAAGGGAAACAAGGGTGAACGCTTCTCGCAGATGATCGAACGGCTTGGATTTGAATCTGTTGCGGCAGAGCTTCTTTCCGACGAAATTCTGAAGCGAAAAGCAGCGATTCTTGCACAATGAAGCCCTTCAAAATCATCTGAGGCTGACCGGTCTTATGAAAAAGAACTTGATTTTCACAGTCGTTCTATATAGAATTCAATTAGTGGATTAAAATATTAAAGCGCACGACTGTTTCACCAAAAGCAGCCGCTGTCGGATAAATTAACGGAAAGGAACCGATCACTATGTTAAATATTATTAAGAATCTTGAAGACGCTAAGCTGTCCGTTGCACTGGAAGGACGTCTGGACACAACGACAGCGCCGGAACTTGACAACAGTCTCAAGGAATCGATCGCAGATGTGAAGGAACTTGTTTTTGATTTTTCAAAACTTGAGTACATTTCTTCTGCCGGTCTGCGCGTTCTCCTTTCCGCACAGAAGACAATGAATCAGCAGGGAAGCATGAAACTGTTGAATGTCAGCAGCGAAGTCAATGAAATCTTTGAAGTCACCGGTTTCTCCGACATTCTGACAATCGAATAAGTGAATCAGCCCCAGCTGAAAAAACTTCAGCAAAAAATAACCGCACGCATCACTGCGTGCGGTTTTCTATTCAATCGCAATCTACGGCTTCCCGGGCTTTCCGCTGCCATCATTCTACAACAGCAATGGCCTCGATCTCTACCAGCGCTCCTTTGGGGATCGCCGCAGCCTGAAATGCTGCGCGCGCCGGATATGGCTCCGTAAAGAACTCCGCATACACTTCGTTCATCGCCGTAAAATCCGCAATATCTGCAAGCAGGACTGTCGTCTTGACGACATTACTCATATCTGCTCCGGCTGCTGCCAGTATGTTTCTGATATTGGTCAGACTCTGGCGCGTCTGCGCCGCGATGTCATCACCGGCAAATTCGCCTTTCGCCGGATCAATCGGGATCTGTCCGGAAACGTAGATCATATTTCCCGCCTTAATTGCCTGCGAATACGGCCCGATTGCCGCCGGTGCCTTGTCTGTTGCTATTCTCTCTGCCATGATGTTCCCTCCTTATTTATCGTTTTTTGTTCGCTTTACAATTCCACGAGCGGGCGAAAGCGTGTCAGCAGTAAAATGTAAACGTCAGCCTACAGCGAAAAATCAAACGCCTCTGTCTGCAGTTCCCGGTTCTTATAATCCATCAGCCATGCCAGTGTTTCTCTGTGGACTTCTGTTCCGGTTCCGTCTGTGCTGCCGGCCGGCTGCATGATTCCATTCAGCCTTCTGACCGGACTGCGTTCCTTCCTGTCCCCGTTTGCCACGCGGATCAGCCGGTCAATATTCTGCTCTGTCACAAAACCGTGACCGGCCAGGCGCTTCAGAAGCGTGAGATCATTCTGCTCTGCAATCATCTGTATGATTTCTTCCATTCTGCCCAGCAGCGACGCCCACAGAAGTGCATGTCTGCCTTCCGGCAGATCAACAGCATATTCCAGCCGGGAACAGATCATCCTGACACGGTTCAGGTTCAGATGTTTTTCCTGCAGAATTTCATCATAGGTGCTGAAATCATACAGTCTGTCATTCTGCCCGAATTCCTTCAGCAGATTTTTCAGCAAATAGGAATCAGATTGCGGAAAATAGACTGTGCCGTCTGGAAATACAGCCTCTTCCAATGGGTTCTCCAAAAACGCATCCGGGCCGATTTCTTTTACGGACGCCGGTATCTGTACCCGCCGGATCCCCGTCCGGAAAAAGGCCTCCCTGCAGATCCTGTATGTCTGCTCACTGATCTCCGGTTCAGATGCTTTCCCGAAATACCGGACAAGTGCAAGTCCCGGACCGGTTTTCCTGTACAGGGTGTCATGCTCGGTAAAAAAAACCGGATTCATTTCTGCGGCGCAGATCTTATGAATCCCGCGCTCCTGTGCAAACGGGTCATGTACATTTACCAGAACTCCCTCCGGCAGTTCCGTCAGCGAAGCCGGCAGCTTCACACCTTCCAGCAGTGCACAGTCAGCAAACACATCCGGCGCAGCTGCCGCTGTTCCTTCACGGATTTCATAGAAATCAGGTGCTTCGCTTCCATTCGCCGCAGCCAGAACCTGATTCTGGTAAATTCCGAAACCGTCTGTCGCATAAACCTGATTCCCTTCTGCAAACTGAAGCGTACAGGTGATTTCTCCGATTGCATCGATCTGCCGGACACTCGCCGGGATCGTTACCCGTTCCAGGCCTGTCGCCGGAAATGCACCGGCACCGATTGTCTCAATTCCCTCCTCCAGAATCAGTTCTGTCAGACTCAGGCAGAGTTCAAAGGCACCGGCCTCAATCACATGTACAGTTCCCGGTACCCGGATTGACTCAATAAACAGGCCGTCCTCATAGAATGTATGCGTCCCGACTGCACGGACCGGCAGACCTCCGATCTCCGCGGGAATCACCACCCGTAGCGCACTTCCGTGATACGCCGTGACACGCACCCCATTCTCTGTACGCACATAATCAAATTCATAACCCATCTTATATACACTCACGATAATCGTCAGATGAATAAATTCATCTGATCCATTTACAATTCCAGTTCAAAAGCCTCTGCCTCCCGCAGCAGTTCTCCGCCGCGCGCATGCATCATGAACTTCTCATTAAACCGGAAATATGCGTCACACCCGTGTTCTGCGATAAACTGCGCACTTGTTTTGCTCACAGTCAGGTTGGTCACCAGCACGAGCATCTCATTGCCGCTGCCGAAATTGTCCTCTACAAACCAGAACAGATGATCCAGTTCTCCGGAAAGTTCTGTCTGACGCGCCTGCATCGCCTGTACACGCTTCTGGTAATCGGCACGCACAATCGCAAAAGCCGCTTCCGCCTGCCCGGGGTGTTCGAGGCGGATCTTCTGCTGCAGGCCCGCTGCAAATGCAATCGGATATGCATATTTCCGCTGCTCTTCTTCTGTCAGACCATTCGCTGCCTCCAGGCGCTGCATTTCCATTTTATTCTTTGCAATAATCGCTTCGAGTGCATCTACAACCTCTTCTGCTGCAGAATCGGACCCTTCCATTCCGGATGCAGCATCCCGGATCTCCCGCAGTTCCGGCAGCAGTGTTTTGAGGGCTTCCTCGGTCTCAACCTGTTCGCGGATCTCCGGCATGATGGCCTCCATCAGGAGTCCCATGATCGTAATCCGCTCATCAAAGGAAGCAGACGCCGCACGCCGGCGTACATCTTCCGACTCACATCCGTGCAGAATATCATAAATTTGATAATCTGTCCTGTATTTCCTGTACAATTCATAATAGGTCGCAAATTCTTCTGTGATGCGGGTACTGTGCAGATACTGGCTGATCAATGTCGCATCCACAGGGTATCCTTTTTCTTCATACAGGAAAATTGCCTCTGAAAGATCTTCCCAGCCGCGGGCCGTCACATAGGATTTTCCGTCAACTGTTGATGCAATTTCATAGAAATCATCATTGCGGATATCCAGATACGTCAGAATTGATTTATGCAGACCTTTCTGTTCTGCATACAGCTTCCAGGTATCAAATTCCGGTTCAACTTCCAGTACTTTCAGACGGTCCAGCGTCGCAATATCAAATTCCCGCACCGATTTATTGTACTCCGGCGGATTCCCGGCCGTCACAACAACCCATCCCTTCGGCATCTTGTGATTTCCGAAAATTTTATACTGAAGAAACTGCAGCATAGACGGCGCCAGCGTCTCAGACACACAGTTAATCTCATCCAGAAACAGAATTCCCTCCTGCTTCCCGCTTTTCTCCATGGTCTCATAGACAGACGCAATGATCTCACTCATCGTGTATTTTGATACATCGTACGTCTCACCGCCGTATGATTCCTGCGCGATAAAGGGCAGTCCCAGTGCACTCTGGCGCGTGTGATGTGTCATGGAATAGGTCACCAGTGCCACACCCATCTCCTTCGCAATCTGTTCCATAATTGCAGTCTTTCCGATTCCCGGTGCACCGAGGAGAAAAACCGGACGCTGTTTCTCTACCGGAATCCGGTAGTTGCCGAAAGCATCCTTTGCCAGATAGATGCTGACGGCCTGCTGAATCTGTTTTCTGGCTTCTTCTATATTCAAAGTCTTTCCTCCATAAAATCTCTGTCCGAAACGGCCAGATCCTCTTCCGCAATCACCAGCTTCATGGCCCAGGGCGGAACCTTCGGCACGTTCTGCCGTCCTTTCAGGAAAATGAAAGCAGTCCGGTAATCCGGCATCTTCTCCGGGAATGTTCCGAGTCCGTCCGTAAAATAGACCAGCCCCTTCAGATCCGGTATTGTTCCCGCAGCGCGCAGCTTCTCCACATAGTCGAATACCGGCCGGAAATCCGTACCGCCGCCGCCCTTTAATTCGAAATGCTGCAGATACTGTTCAAATTCTTCCGGCGATGTAAGTGTCACATCCTGTTGTATCATGCTGTCACACTGAATCATATGCACATTCATCCGTTCAAAAAACTGTTCCGTATGGCACAGGATTGTATAAGTCTGCCGCAGAAAATTCTGAACCGTCCTGCCCATTGTCGATCCTGACGTATCAATTGCAATTACAAAATCCCGGATCTTTCTGACATCCCGGTACTCCAGCGGCTCAATCAGCGGCATCCTTTCATACAGATGAAGTCCGTACGTATAATAAATATAATCAAATTCCTCGTGACTGACATGCATTTCCTCATGGAACGTCACAAACTTCCGGAGAAATGTCCGGTAGTTATATTCTCCGCGGTGTACGGCTTTGATATTATCTGAAAGGACATCCGGCACTTTCCCCTGATTCTTTTCAAAGGACTCGACATCCATTTTGACATTCTTTGCCAGGCGTCCCCAGACAGAACTGTTTTCGTCGAACTGGTCATTGTCCTTTCTCATCGCCTCCTGGTTATCCGAGAATTCCTCCGGAATCCAGAAGCTGTGCAGATCTCTGTGAAACAGCGGCGCATCCCGCAGCAGCATTTCTGTCACGCGCGGATGCAGATAAAAATAATGATACAGATTTTCTGCTGTAATCTTTCCGGCTCTCCCCTTCAGTTCCTCGATAAAATCGATCCGCTGCCTGTCTCCTTCCGTCCTTAAAACATCCCAGTTCAGCTCCAGAATCACATTTTCCACAGCGAGATCCGCGGCAAAATCCCAGTATTTTGAATCCAGATTGCCGTACTGAAACGGGTGATTGAAAATACAGTGCAGCAGCATGTGCAGATAAACACGCGGAAGCAGTCCGGGTTCCTTGCGGAAATACTGAATGACCATCTGTTCATCACAGATGATACGTCTGCCGTTCGTACCGAACCCTTCCGGATGATTCATTTTCTGAAATCCGTTGCGATAAAAAACAACCGGCATCTTCAGGATCGCGCGGTTGAAATACGGCATTGTAACAATCAGTTGTTCCCGCGTGTGCTCCAGAATCCGGCCGGCCAGTTTTTTTGCGTAATGATCTTTTCCTTCATCCCGTATTACGGGCGCTTCCATACGTTCCATCCGTCTGCATTCTCCGGCTTTCTCTTTCCAATCCCACATCTGAGATCTATTCGAACTATAACATGCCCGCCGGAGGACTGCAAGCTGACAATTAACGCAGTGGGGGGAATCCTCCCACTGCGTTAATTGTCAGCTTGCTTTCCCGTCAGTCTCTTCCTGCTTCTCCTGCTCCTGTCCGCAGGCGGCCTCATAGGAGGCAATCACTGTCTCCAGGCGCTGCTGTTCCTGCCGGTATCTGTGCCGCCGGATCAGGAACGACGGAATCAGGACAATCATTCCGACAGCCGGAATCCAGTCGAGCAGGACAGATAAACCAGCTGTTATACCCGCAGAACTCATACCTGTCCCTCTTTTCTCTTCCTTCTCAGCAGTTCATAACCCTTCTGTTCTGCCGTCTCCCGCAGGACGCGCAGATGCTGTTTATAACTGCGGAAGTATAAAAAGTAGCCGAGCACGCACGCAAGAAAGACACCCATTAACACTGCATGCCGTACATTGCTGCGCGCAGGTGTATCCGGCAGCGCCCCAAGAGGAACTGCCGCTTCCGTAATCTCTTCCGCCGGAATCTCCTCTACCACATCGATCACGAGCTGCTTTCCGTCCTGTGCGGTTTCCGTCACGGCTGTCTCCGCCATTGCCGGTTTTCCCGAAATGCCAAATATCATACATATGAAGCAAAGAATCCCGATCATTCCGATTTTTCTGAAATACCTGTTATCCATCTTATTATACCCTCACGCAATGCGTACAATCAAAGATCGCGATTTACTATTTAATCTTACTCAAAATGCACCTTCAAATGCAGTATATTTCCGATATGATCCGGTATGTACACATCCCAGGCCTCTTCCGGGTAAGAAAACAGCACGCCTTCGGCCTCACTCACAGAAACCGGTCTGTAAACTTCACCGGATTCTCCTACTGCGTAAATTCCACTGTAATTCACCCCGATGCCGGCATCCTCTACATGCAGCAGGAACGTGTCCTCACCGACTTCACTGCCGGTCAGCTTCGGACTTTCTGCGTCGACATCTGTGACCTGTTCTGTTGTCTGTACCGTCTGCCGGTTGACCAGTGCCACCTCTATCGTCAGTTTCCCGTTCCTGATCGGTTCTACCGTAAAGCTTCTGCTGCCGGCCTCATAGACCGGGAGCCGGTGCTGCTGCATTGCGGCGGTAACACGTCCCACCGGCAGAAGTGAATGCACGTCAATCCGGTAAACAGGAAGCCCTCGTACGCCCTCCTGCTCATAAGTCACCTGATACGCAGGAAGTACAAACAGCCCCGGCAGCAGCAGAAACAGCACCATTGCCGCAATCAGAACCCCTCTCTGCAGAGAAAAACGTTCCTTTCTGTATACCGCATATGAGGAGAGTGCTTCAATCGGAACAGAGTTCGGCTCCCATCCGGCCGTCTGAAACACATTCCAGAGAATCTCAGCCATCCGAAATGCATCCGGCTCGTGTTTTTCCCGGAAAATATGTCCTCCGGCGATCTGCACAGACGGATTCCGCACCCCTCTCCCGTCACGGGTCTGCACCCCGTCCGGGACTTCCTTTCTGTTGTCATGCAGTTCCCTGTCACCTGCATCTGCGAATTCCTGCTGCAGATGCCTCCGTCCGCTCCGCAGGCGTCTCCGTATGGTTCTGCTCCCCAGATTCAGAATATCACCCGTCTCATGTATGGAGAGTCCCTGTGCCTCATGCATCAGCAGCACCTGCGATTCTCCCAGCGGCAGGTTCATATACAGATCATATGCATCTGCTCCCTCCGGGGTATCGTGACACAGCCGGAAAGCCTCGCGGCTGATCCAGCATAGAAAAAGATCCGCGCGCTGCAGTGTTCCGATATGGTTTATGACGTATTCAAAGAGCGTCTGCAGCAGAGATTCCGCACGCGCAGGATCACGTACCATCGCGCACAGATAAGCATACTGCCGTCCGGCGACAGCTGCGTACAGCTCCGCGAATGCGTTGCTGTTTCCGTTTCCCGCCTTTACAACCAGATCATTCAAATATCCGTGATCAAGCTTTTCCAATGCCGCTTATCCCTCCTGCAGTGCACGTCTGTCAGAGAGCGCCACGAGCTCCGTAACACTGTCAACTGCTTCTTCGTCTGCTGCTGCGGTTCCCTTTGTATAGACCAGTGCCGCATCCGGGTGCATTCGATTATATTGATCCGTCTCATTCTGCACCTTTTCCAGAAACTGCTGCAGACGTGCCTGTGTGCAGTCTCTGAAAATAGCGACAAATTTATTTCCGCCGTTTCTCCCGACGAAACAAACACCATTTGCCGCTGCAAGAAGGATATCTGAAAAAGCCTGGATCGCCGCATCGCCGCCGCTGTGTCCGTGGCGCCGGTTAATCCCGGAAAGACTGACCAGATCCAGCGTAATACAGCCGAGATCTGCAGGAAGCGGTTTATTCAGAAACTGCCCGATATAAACATCTACACTGTAGCGGTTTGCCATCCCTGTCAGTGCATCTGAATATACTGCGTGGTCCAGTTCCATGTTTTCCCGGCGGAGATCCGCATAGGAATTAAAATCATAAAACAAAAACAGAAACGATCCCGCCAGAAGGATCCACAGCAGAGCGCCCAGCATTTTCACATGCGGATTTGCTGCCATCAGATGATACAGTTCTGTATCCCGCACGATAAGCAGGACAGCCACTGCTGCAAGAACAATCAACACCAAAAGCTGTATGGTTTTTATTTTGTCAAATCGCTTCATACGGATACCTGTTGTTTTCCTTCTCCGGCCGTCTGCCGGAACTCACTCACGCCGGCTGCCTGCCGGAATCTACACACGCCGGATGCCGTGTTTTCCGATCTGCAGAAGAATCTTCCCTTTAATCTGCCGCCGGTTCACTTCTCCGAATGCGCGTGAATCCATCGAGACCGCTCTGTTGTCCCCCAGAACAAATACATTTCCTTCCCGCACATAATAGGGATATATGACTGCTCCGGTTTCCTCCCGCGTCTCTCCCTCTGCCCAGGGCTCCTGCACAGCCTCGCCGTTGACAAGCACCTGTCCGTCCTGCAGAGCGACGGTATCCCCGCCGATGGCGGCGACACGCTTCACATAGTAATCGCCCGAAGGCACGCGCATGGAAATCACATCACCCGGCCGGTAATTTCTGACCGGACGCAGATATAAGACAATGGTTCCGTCTGTCAGCCCGGGGTTCATCGAATCTCCGCCCACGATGGAAAACCCGATCACAAAGCGAAAGAGAATGAACAGTGCCAGGATCAGCACAATAAAATGAATCGAATCATGCAGCCAGCCCAGCTTATATGCATTGTATTTTTCTAAAACTCTTGTATCAGTCTGGTTCTTCATAGGTATCAGTATACCATGTATTATATCGGACAGTGATCAAAAAACCCGTCAATTTCTGTGATTTTTCTGCAGAATACATCGTTTTCCTGTGTTGTGAGGATTTTTTTGTTCGCAAATTTTTGCAGATGTGTTATGATAGATGCGAATTTTGCCTGGAGGAATTGCAATGGCCGCACGTAAGTCAAAGAAAACTGAATCCCGCACCGATCATATCGATACTGCTGCAGTACGGCAGTATGGTGCTGAGATTGCACAGGGTTTTGGCAGTCTCGATGTCGGTGTCTATGCATCCGGTATTGCATTTTTCTTCTTTCTGTCAATCATTCCGATGCTGATTCTTACAAGCGGACTGATTCCCTACCTCGGGATGCGGCAGGACGATCTGATCCACGCCATCACCAGTGTAACACCTGATATTCTCGACGAATTGATTAACAATGTTGTCTGGGAATCCTTCAACCGCTCGACACGGCTGCTGCCGTTTTCGATCATCATCCTGCTCTGGGCATCTTCCCAGGGTACAATGGCACTGATGCGCGGCCTGAATAAAATTTACCGGACACACGACCACCGCACCTATTTTGAACTGCTGCCGATCTCGATTGTGTATACTGTCATCATATTGATTATGATGTTCTTTGCAATCCTGCTGATTTTCAGCAATCTTGTAAACCGGCCGGTTCAGGAGGCGCTGCCCCAGTCTCTGATTGTACAGTTCTTTACAACGCTGGGACGTTATTCCCTTGCGCTGGTTATTGTGCTGCTGACCCTGACGCTGTTTTATACGTTCCTGCCAAAAGGACGCCGTAATTTTCTGCATCAGCTCCCGGGCGCGCTGCTGACCATTGTCGTGTGGATCTTCTTTTCACTCTTTTTCACGCTCTATATCAATGGCACCAACCGCTACACCAGCTTTTACGGAAGTCTCGGAACCATTGCAATCTTTTTGTTCTGGCTCTACTGCTGTTCCTACATTCTCCTGATCGGCGGTTTCGTCAACAAGCACTTTGACGAATATATCCCGGCTCTGTTCCGCAGAAAACGTCACCGGAGAAACTACTATCTGGATGAGTAAATCGCGATCTCCGCGCCCGGCAGATCTGCAACACCGCACAGATCTTTTACCGCCAGGAGACCGCATATTTATTTTTGAGGACGCCGTTTGTAAAATGCGCCCATCCGATTCCATACCCGTCTGCACAGACCAGCTTCCAGCCTTTTTCAAGGCCTGCAAGCGGGTCTTTTTTTTCGTCGTCTGCTTCAGGCCGCGCCTGCTCCTTGCATGTGTTCTCCAAAGCCGGTATCTGACTGGATGCCTCCGGAGCCGGTGACTGACAGGAACCGGCAGTAATCGTCTGTCCGGCTAAATAGGCTTTGACCCTGGCATCATCCGAAGCAAATGAAACAACTGACTCCCCTCTGCATTCTGCAGCAGTCAGCAGCATCGCGAACGGCTGTGCAGGCACAAACCGCTCTTTTCTGGCTTCTCCCAGATACACACCGCTTCGCAAAAACTGCAGTCCCTGTACGGAAGCCGGCAGATCCGGCACCAGATACAGCCTTTCCCTGCGGCAGTCAATCTTTCCGTCCGGCAGTGTAATGCCCATCTCGTCAAGAAATGCCTGCAGACAATTCTGCGGTGTCATACTGGCAGTGCCTGCGCGCCTCTGCCCTTCTGACGCAGTCTTTCCCTGTCTGCCCGGACGTCCACTTCTGCGTCTTCTGTCCTGTCTGCTGTCTTTATTGTTGATCCGGCAGACCGGAGCCTCCTCTACGGTTCCGGATTCTGCAGGCTCATCTCCCTGCTCCTTTTTATACATCAGTGCGAGAAAATGCCCCTCGCCTCCCATAAGATGCGGCCAGATCCGCACACATTTTGAGAGGGCCCGGGTGACTGCTTCCGCGTGCATCCGGTCTTCTTCGATCCTGCTCATCTCCAGCCACGCGGGATGTCCCTTGTCAAAGCATTCATACGGCGTTATCTCTGACAGCTGCATTTCCGGATGGCGGGCAAGAAAGGCTGCAACACTCCCTTCGTTTTCTTCCACTGAAAATGTACAGGTAGAATACATCAGCATTCCGCCCGGCCGCAGCATTTTAAAGGCCTCCTCAAGAATCCTGCGCTGTGTCGCGGCAAATTCAAGAACCCGGTCCGGTGACCAGTGTGATG
Source organism: Eubacterium sp. (assembly GCA_017433615.1). Classification (GTDB taxonomy): domain Bacteria; phylum Bacillota; class Clostridia; order Lachnospirales; family Lachnospiraceae; genus CADBRN01. Next base: position 50,727 of record JAFRGW010000064.1, on the reverse strand, counting down.
CAACCTCCGGCTGCCGGTGAAACATTCCCTCTCCGGAGCACGGTGCGTCCACCAGGATCTTATCGAAATATCCCGGAAATGCTTCCGCCAGCCGCTCTGCACGCTCATTTGTCACGAAACAGGCCGGCGTTCCGAAGAGTTCCAGATTGCGCAACAGTGCTTTTGCTCTTGCATTGCTGATCTCATTGGCAACCAGAAGCGATCCGGCAGCGTTCTTCTTTTCACCGCCGAATAATCTTCCCGCCAGCTGCGTCGCTTTGCCGCCCGGTGCCGCACACAGATCAAGTACATGCTCTCCGGGATATACCGGCAGCCGGTCCGCAGGCGTCATGGCACTTGGCTCCTGGAGATAGTACAGGCCCGCCCGGTACCATGGGTGCTGTGCAGGCCGGACAGCTTCCGGATAGTAGAATCCGTTTTCCACCCACGGCACAGGTTCGACAGGGAACGGCGCCTTCGCGGCAAATTCCTCTGCACTGATTTTCATCGGATTAATCCGGAGTCCGCGCCGTGCCGGCGCATCATAACCTGCGAGAAACGCCCCGGCCTCTGCGCCGAGCATCTGTTTCATTCTGCTGACAAATTCTTCCGGTAAATACAATGTGAATGCCTCCGCAATTGCCCGTATTTTATAAACATGTTATCATCTAAGCAACATCTGATTTAAACGTGTTCTCTGACCGTACGCGCTGCGCGGCGCACTTATGCGTCTTTCGAAGCGAACGTCACCTGTGAACGTCTCTAACATTACCGCAAATATACAGCAGGAGCAATACATGAAACGAAAAAAAAGACAGCCGCTGCCGGAACGGACGACCCGTGAACAGCTCTTTAATATGGTTTCCGTCGGCGTCATCGACGAACCGCTGAATCAGGCCTACGACATCATCAGCACCGTGCTGCTGCTGATCAATCTTGCCGGAAGCATTCTGATTACCTTTGATTCCATCGAAGCAGCCTGGGCTTCTGAGCTGAAGATGATCGAGGCAGTTACCGTATGCTTCTTCGCGATTGACTACCTGCTGCGTCTGTGCACTGCAAAATATCTGTATCCGGAGAAAACAGAAGGCCGGGCAGTACTGCGCTATATCGTGTCAGCCGCAGGAGTCATCGATCTGCTCTCATTTTTGCCCTACTATCTTCCGGTCTTCTTCCCGACAGGCGCCGCCGCATTCCGAATGTTCCGGGTCGCCCGGATCTTCCGTCTGTTCCGCATCAATGCCTACTACGATTCACTGAATGTCATCACGGAAGTCATCCTGCGGAAAAAACAGCAGCTGCTCTCTTCTGTATTTATCATCCTGGTTCTGATGATTGCTGCCAGTCTCGCAATGTACAGCATTGAGCACGACGCACAGCCGGATGTCTTCAAAAATGCTTTTTCCGGCATCTGGTGGGCTGCATCCACACTTCTGACTGTCGGCTACGGAGACATCTACCCGGTTACACAGCTGGGCAAGGCAGTCGGCATCGCCATCACGTTTCTGGGTGTCGGCATGGTAGCGATCCCGACCGGTATTATTTCCGCGGGTTTCGTCGAGCAGTACCAGCGCCTGAAGCGGATCGGCGAATACGCCATTGAAGAATCCATCCGTTTTATCAATGTTGAACTGCAGCCGAATGACAGCTGGTGCGGCAAATCCATCCGGGATGCCGGACTGCCCGCAAATTCAATTATTGCAATCGTACAGCGCGGCAGGGACGTACTGATTCCGCGCGGTGATGTGATTCTGCAGGCGCGCGACCGTCTGGTCATCGGTGCCGAGCCGATTCCGGATGACCAGCCGATTGATCTGAAAGAAGTACATCTGCAGAAAAACCACGACTGGAACGGTGTGGCAATCCGCGACCTGGATATTTCACGCCGCACTGTTATCATCATGGTCAACCGCGCCGGAAGTTCCCTTGTCCCGACCGGCGACCTGGTTCTGCAGGAAGGCGATGATGTCATTCTTTACACAAAACTGCGCCAGATGCCGCATGCGGATGAAGACTGACCTTGTTCCGGTAATAGGACAAACCTGCCAATGATACCATGTATTTATTTAAATTAATAGAGCTTAAAAAAGCCCATATCTCTCCTGAGAAAGATATGGGCTCATTTTTTTACTTTTCAGTTCTGATTAACTGAGCTGAAATACTGAGGATTTATGCTTCTTCAATGTCGGTCTCGTTTTCTGTCTCTTCGTATTTCTCCAGAATGATTTCCTGTATTCTGGCTCTCGTCTCAGAATTAATTGGATGGGCTATATCCCGGTACTCTCCATCCGCTGTCTTTCTGCTGGGCATTGCGATGAATAATCCTTTTTCACCCTCGATGATTTTGATATCGTGTACCACGAACTCCTCATCGATGGTGATTGAGACAAAGGCTTTCATCTTGCCCTCTTCTTTCGTCACACGACGAATCCTGACATCTGTAATCTGCATAATTTCCCCTCCTCTTCTTACAGAGGTCTGCTATTCTCCGCTACGGCTAAATTGCATACCTTTCGTTTTTTTCGATGACTATCTTGATTTCATCCTCACCGCAGTAGTACGAATTAGCACGAATCGTATCATTACTCTCCACGATACAATTCTCAATGTGGGTATTGTCGCCAAGATATACATTATTTAAAACAATTGAGTTTTTGATGACGCAATTGTTTCCAACATAAACATCATGGAACAGAACAGAGTCTTCGACGGTTCCGTTTACGATACACCCGCTGGAAATTAAGCTGTTTCTCACATGATTGCCGGGGTTGAATTTTGCCGGCGGCAGATCGTAACTTTTTGAATAGATGCCCGGATACTGATTGAAGAAGTAATCGCGCACCTCCGGTTTCAGGAAGTCCATGTTCGTCCGATAATAGGATTCAATGGTCGCGATGTTGCTCCAGTAGGTGTCAATCTTGTACCCGTAAATCCGTTTCAGGTTCTTGTATCTGATAAAGATATCCTTTACCAGATCATATCTGTCTTCCTGGGCACATTTCTCCAGCAGCTCAATCAGAAGTCTGCGCCGGATCACATAAATGCCCGTCGAGATCAGGTTTGAGGTGGAAACCATCGGTTTCTCCTCAAATTCTTCGATGCGGTAATCTTCATTCATTTTAATCACACCGAAGCGGCTCGGATCATCGTTTTTACATTCGGTGCAGACCACTGTAATGTCCGAGCGTTTTGCAATATGATATTTCAATACTTCATTGTAATCCAGTTTGTAAACACCGTCGCCGGATGCAATGATGACATAGGGCTCGTGACTCTCACGAAGCCAGTTAATGTTCTGGTAGATGGAATCTGCAGTGCCTCTGTACCACCAGCTGCTGCTGGATGTCACAACCGGTGTGAACACGTACAGACCTCCCTGCTTTCTTCCGAAATCCCACCACTTGGATGACATGAGATGTTCGTGCAGGGACCGCGCATTGTACTGCATCAGTACTGCGACCTTCTGCACATGTGAATTGCTCATGTTGCTCAGCGCAAAGTCGATACTGCGGTAGCTTCCCGCCACGGGCATCGCCGCGACAGCCCGCTTATCGGCCAGTTCACGCATCCGGGTGCTGGTTCCGCCTGCCAGAATAATTCCAAGGGCTCTCATAGCGGATCACCGTCCTTCTCAAGAAGCGCGCTGCCTCCCGGCAGTCTGCCTTCCTGGTAATCTTCAATTTTCGTTTCACCGGATATCACTGTATTTTTTCCGATCTTCACATCATTTGGAATCACAGAATATTCTCCGATTGTAACAAGCCCGCCCGAATAGATGCTTTCATTATACACATTCGGTACTTCCTCACCGATTCCCGTCTCCACGCGGTCGCCGATGTGCGTGCCCTCAGCAATGATGGTCTTGTTAATCTTTGCATTCTCGCCGATGACACTGTGACGCATAATGATCGAATCTCTGATCACGGCGCCTTTCTTGATTGTTACATCCGGTCCTATCACGGAATTATGAACCTCGCCGAAAATCTCGCAGCCCTCACCGATGGAACAGCGGTCGACCACTGCGTCTTTCGATATATACTCCGGCCGGATAATGTCTGCCTTTGTATAAATCTTCCAGAATTCCTCGTAGAGATTAAACTCCGGAATGATATCGATCAATTCCATATTCGCTTCCCAGTAGGAAGTCAGTGTCCCGACATCTTTCCAGTATCCGTTGAACTCGTAGGCAAATAATCGTTTGCCGTTATCTCGACAGTATGGCAGAACATGCTTGCCGAAGTCAAGTCCTTTCTGATCTTTCAGCTTCAAAAGCCCCTCTTTCATCGCCTTCCAGCTGAAAATATAGATGCCCATCGATGCAAGATTGCTGCGCGGATGTTCCGGTTTTTCCTCAAATTCTGTAATTCTTCCGGATTCATCTGCAATCATGATTCCGAACCGGCTTGCCTCTTCCATCGGAACCGGCATACATGCGATTGTAACATCTGCATGATTGACTTTGTGGTAATCCAGCATCACCTCATAATCCATCTTATAGATATGATCTCCGGAAAGTACCAGAACATAGTCAGGATTATAATTATCAATATATGCGATATTCTGGAAGATTGCATTGGCCGTACCGGAGTACCACTCGCTGGAATCGCTTTTCTCGTACGGAGGAAGAATCGTGACACCGCCGACATTGCGGTCCAGATCCCACGGGATGCCTATTCCGATATGCGAATTCAGACGAAGGGGCTGGTACTGGGTCAATACACCAACTGTGTCAACACCAGAATTGATACAGTTGCTGAGTGGAAAATCGATAATGCGATACTTTCCGCCAAACTCAACTGCAGGTTTGGCAACGGTGTCCGTTAAAACACCGAGCCGGCTTCCCTGTCCGCCGGCAAGAAGCATCGCGATCATCTCCTTTTTGATCATGACATCACCTCTTGCATTCATTTTAGTACACAGATTATACCATAGTTCAGTCTCAATGTGAACATTTTTAATAATTTCGTCATATTCTGTATACTGTTTCTTGTGCCGATTGACGAACAGGGGATTGCTGTTAGACTTTTGTATGGCATGCGGGTATAATAACTACATATCGACATTTTTATTGTACCGGCTGTGCCGGGTATCATTTTTATTGTTAACAGGGAGTGCTTCTCATGTATAAAATAGATTTCAACAAACCCATTCACATTCACTTCATCGGAATCGGCGGAATCAGTATGAGCGGTCTGGCTGATGTTCTGCTTGACCGCGGCTTTACTGTCTCCGGATCTGATATGAAGCCGTCAGCTCTGACATATCATCTGTCCGGACGCGGTGCGATGATCGCTTTTCCGCAGTCTGCTGACAATATTACACCGGACATTGATCTGGTTGTCTATACGGCGGCCATTCATCCCGATAACCCTGAGTTTGCAGCTGCCGCTGCTGCCGGCCTCCCGATGCTGAACCGTGCGGATCTGCTCGGCCAGATGATGCAGAATTATGAGACATCTGTAGCGGTTGCCGGAACACACGGCAAGACAACAACCACATCCATGCTCTCGCATATTCTGATGGAAGCAGAGATGGATCCCACCATATCAGTCGGCGGGATTCTCCCGTCTATCGGCGGCAATATCCGCGTCGGCCAGTCGGATGTATTTCTGACAGAAGCCTGTGAATATACCAACAGTTTTCTGTCCCTCTATCCGAAGATCGGAATTATTCTGAACATCGATGCAGATCATCTGGATTTCTTCAAGGATCTGGATGATATCCGCCGCTCATTCCGCCGGTTTGCAGAACAGATCCCGTCGGACGGAACCCTGGTGATCAACGCGGACACGCCTGCTTATGAAGCCATTACGGACGGTCTGGCCTGCCATGTCATTACCTGCGGACTCGATACGGCAGATGCCGACTGTACTGCACACGACATTGTCTATGATGAACGGGGCTGTGCCTCATTTACCTGTATGATTCACGGGACTGAAGCCGGAAGATTCACGCTCCGTGTGCCGGGCCGTCACAACGTCTCCAACGCACTGGCTGCACTTGCGGCCGCATCCGTAACCGGCGTACCGGCTGAAGCAGCCGCAAGAGGACTGGAATCATTTACGGGCACCGACCGGCGCTTCCAGTTCAAGGGACAGCTGGACGGCATTGATATCATCGATGACTACGCCCACCATCCAACTGAAATCAAAGCAACACTGGCGACCGCTGCAGCCGGCTCCCACAAAACAACCTGGTGTGTATTTCAGCCGCATACGTATACCCGCACAAAAGCACTGATGGATGAATTTGCGGATGCACTTGCCATGACGGACCGGGTGGTGCTCGCAGATATCTATGCAGCCCGCGAAACAGACAACCTCGGCATCTCATCGGACACACTCCGCGCAGAGATTGAAAAGCGCGGCACAAAAGCATGGTATTTCCCGTCCTTTGAAGAAATCGAGGCATTTCTTCTGGAAAACTGTGCCGAAGGCGATCTGATCCTGACAGTCGGTGCAGGTGATGTATACCGGATCGGCGAAGATCTTCTTGCGAAGCCGGGCGAATAAAATCCTGTGATCAAGTCACGGGAATTCTCTGAAAGGGGCACCGCATGAGCGCGATACAGCTAAATACCGATCGCGGAGAATCCTATACCATGCTGCCGGATCTTTTTATTGAGCAGCATATGCCTCATGCGAACGGTGAATTTGTCAAAATATATATCTATCTGCTGCAGCTGGTGCAGCAGAAACGCGGACAGTTTTCTCTGGCGGAGACAGCCGATGTTTTTTCCTGTACCGAGCGGGATATCACACGGGCGATCCGCTACTGGGAGGAGCGCGGTCTCATTGAAGTAAAACGTTCGCAGGGAGACCAGACCATTGCCGGTATCCGCTTCGTATTTTCTGACGCCGCAAAAGAGACGCACACCATTCCGTCTGAACCCGCAGTACATCCGGACAGGGATCTGCGGACACAGTCGGCGGAACGTAAGTACCGGCCGGAAAAGGCAGCCGGATCACAGACTGTGCCGGCACTTTCCAACGACCGCACCGGTGTTCTGCTGCGTGATCAGGCAGATGTCCGGCAGATCGTCACAATTGCCGAGCAATATCTCGGACGTACCTTGAGTTCAACGGATCTGAACCGGCTGCTCTATCTATATGATGAACTGCATTTTTCCGTTGATCTGATTGATTATCTGATCGAATACTGCGTACTAAAAGAGAAACGCAGCATGCATTATATTGAAAAGGTCGGTCTGGAGTGGTACAATGACGGCGTCAAAACCACTGCAGAAGCCCGGGAACGGACGATTCTCTGGAGCCGCGATTATTTCCGGATTCTCCGGGCGTTTGGAATTACAAACCGCAGTCCGGTCACAAAAGAAGCAGCCTACATGAAGAAATGGCTGAAAGATTTCGGTTTTTCCATGGAACTGATCCGGGAAGCATGCGAACGTACCGTCACACAGACAGGCCGTGCAAGTTTCGATTATGCAGATAAAATACTGACATCCTGGCATGCATCCGGTGTTAAGTCACTGGCTGAAGTTGCTGCTCTGGATCAAAAACATTCAAACAGCGCATCTGCTTCGCGAAATCCGGCCAGAAGAGACGCCGTACAAAAAACATCTTCTGCAGCTGCTGGCAACCGCTTTAATAATTTCACGCAGCGCAGCTATGATTTCCAGTCACTCGAACAGCAGCTTCTGCAAAGCCAGAAGACAGCAACGAACAGCGAATCTGATTTCCCGGCAGACAATTGAGACCGGACAGGCGAATCTGATTCCCCGGCAGACAATTGAAACCGGACAGGCGAATCTGATTCCCCGGCAGACAATTGAGACCGGCCAGTATGGGAGAATTTTTCATGGCGCTTTCCAATGCGGCATATGATGCCATCATGCGAATCTATAATGACCGGCAGCTTGATAACCGACGTGCGCAGGAAGCCCGCATTGACGAGGCGTATGCAAAGATCCCGCGTCTTGCTGAACTCTCCGGTGAGATCGCTTCTCTTTCACTCAGGAAAGCGCGGGCTGTTCTGGAACAGGATACAGATGATTTTAATCTGGAGAACGCGATTGCAGATCTTGCAGAAGAGCGAAAGGTTCTGCTGCAGGCACACGGATATCCCGCAGATTATCTGGAGCTGCATTATACCTGTCCGAAATGCAGGGATACCGGCCTGATTGACGGACGCAAATGCGACTGCTTTCTGCAGGCAGAGGTTGATTACCTCTACAGCGGATCACATGACCAGAAACTGCTGCAGGAGGAGAATTTCGACCGGTTTATTCTTGAATACTATTCGGATGATATTATGGATACTTCCGGCGTTTCTTCCCGTGCAAATGCACTGCGCGCCAGAGAGACCGCCGTCAGGTTTGTTCAGCAGTTTGAAACAACTTTTGAAAACCTCTGTATCTACGGTGACACAGGTGTCGGGAAGAGTTTTCTTTCACACTGTATCGCCCATGAACTGATTCAGCGCGGACATACGGTCGTATATCTGACTGCACACGATCTCTTTGATCATCTCGCAGAAAGTGCATTCGACCGCAACGAGGACGCCGTCGATTTTTCCGACCAGATTTTTTCCTGTGATCTTCTGATCATCGATGATCTCGGCACGGAAATGACCAATGCATTTGTTTCCTCACAGCTGTTTCTTTGTGTAAATGAACGGATTCTCAAGAAAAAAGCAACCATTATCTCGACAAATCTGTCTCTGGAAAAATTTGCAGAAATCTATTCAGAGCGGACATTCTCGCGCATTCTCGGTTCCTACACGCTGATCCGCCTGTTCGGCCGTGATATCCGCATTCAGAAGACACTGCAGGGTAAATAAATCTGTCAGGGAGAACACTTACGTATGACGGTTAATAATCCATCTGAGAACAACTATTTTGATGCCCTTCCATCCGGACGTCTCGGTCTGATTGCTCTGCAGAGCTGTACAGAGCTCGGCCAAAAAGTCAATGATTATCTTGTTGAGTGGCGCCGCGGAAGAGATTTTAAAGGCGAGTCCTCCCTGTATCATGCAGGATACTCCAGAGACAATTATCTGATTTCTCATAAAATCTCACGTTTCGGCACAGGTGAAGGAAAGGGTGTGATCAATGATTCCATCCGCGGCGATGACATGTTCATCCTGGTGGATATCTGCAACTATTCCATCACATACCGCATGTTCGGCTATGAAAACCGTATGTCGCCGGACGATCATTTCGGAGATCTGAAGCGTACGATTGCCGCAATCGGCGGAAAAGCCCGGCGCATCAATGTGATCATGCCATTCCTCTACGAGAGCCGCCAGAATGTGCGGAACGGCCGCGAGTCACTGGACTGTGCGCTGGCGCTGCAGGAACTGGTTCGTATGGGTGTCGAAAATATCATTACGTTTGACGCGCATGATCCGCGTGTACAAAACGCGATTCCGCGTCACGGTTTTGAAACCGTCACCTGCTCCTATCAGTTCATCAAAAACATTCTGCGCTACGGCGAAAATGTAAAAGTGGATTCCGACCACCTGATGGTGATCAGTCCTGATGAAGCCGGGATGAAACGCTCGATCTACCTTGCAAACAATCTCGGCGTTGATATGGGCATGGTATACCGGCGGCGTGATTATTCAACCATCATTGACGGACGCAACCCCATTGTCGCACATGAGTTTCTGGGCACGGATGTAGCCGGCAAGGATATGATCATCATGGATGACATGCTTTCTTCCGGCAACACGATGATTGAAGTGGCCACCCTGCTGAAAAAAATGGGTGCACGCAATATTTATTTCTGTGCAACCTTCGGAATGTTCACCAACGGACTGGAGCATATTGACCAGGCTTACAAAGACGGCCTGTTCACAAAGATCTTCACGACCAATCTCGTCTATCAGAGACCGGAGCTGCAGTCACGGCGTTACTATCACTGCTGTGACCTGAGCAAGTACATTGCTCTGCTGATTGATACACTGAATCATGACACATCCATCAGTGATCTTCTGGATCCTGCTGCACGCATCCAGAAGGTTCTGCGCCGCTATGCCGACGGGGAGGAAATCTAATCGTAACAAAGAACGCTTAATAACGGAATCTAATAAAGACCGGCGCATCTATATTAATGCGCCGGTCCTTTTTTCATAAGTTCTTATTGCTTTCAGTATTTATCAATCAGTAATCTGCCACCGCAGAATCGTTGTAAACCGATGCGGAATCTTCACCGCCTGAATCCGATGACTCTTCCGAATCACTCTCGTCAGTACTTCCGCCGGACTCACTTTCGTCGTAACTCTCATCGTAGCTGTCATCGCCGTAGCTGTCATCCGAACCACTTTCATCATAACTTCCGGTATCTCCGGTACTGCTGTCACCGGCATCACCATTTGCAGCCTCTTCCGTAAGCTGACTGCCCGATGCATCACCTGCTGCGATATCAGCATTCTCCGAAGTACCTGCTGCCGCCGCTGCCACCGCATCATCAGCTGCTTCTGTTCCGTCTTTCTTGTCCGAGACAGATCCGTGGGCGATATCTGTATCGCTGAAACCATAGTACGTGACGCCGGCTTCCATATCAAACCCTCTTGCAGCTGCAAGTTCTGAGAGGGTTACCATCTGGAATCCTGCTTCACGAAGCCCGGCGATCATGGTTTTACATGATGTGATCGTGTTTTCATGAATATCATGCATCAGCACAATATCGCCGCCTTCTACATTTGAAATGACTTTCTGCGCCATCTCATACGTATCCGGCTTCGTCCAGTCCTGTGTGTCAAAATTCCAGTAAATACTTGGCTTATCGATACTTTTTTCCAGTTCAGCATTGAAGCTTCCATAAGGAAAACGTATCAACGATGCAGGAGCCCCTCCGCTGTACTTTGCGATCTGTGCGTCCGTATCCTTGAACTGCTGCAGTGCGGCACTGAGCGAAAGGGTTGTCATATCGCTGTGATCATATGAATGATTGCCGAGCTGACAGCCGAGTTTTACCATCCGCGGGATCGTTTCGGATCCATACTGTTCAACGCATTCACCAAGCATGAAGAACGTAGCTTTCGCATCGTTCTCCTCAAGCAGATCCAGCAGTTCATTTGTATATTCACCCGGTCCGTCGTCAAACGTGAGCGCGATCATACGTGAATTGTCTGCCGCACTGTCATATACACCGTGCTCGTCAAAATAACAGCCTTTTCCGCCGATCGCAGTCCAGCCGGTATCCATGTACCCGGTGCTGTCAAAATGATACTCCTGCTGATCGAGCGTGAACCATCCGTTCACATAAAAGGTTTTTTCATCACTGGCATACCACCAGCCCTTGTCATCGTGCTGCCAGCCCGGCGTATCATAGCGGACACTCATACCATCCGGAATCCTGGCACGTCCGGCCTGTCCCGAACCATCCTCTGCCTCGGGATCCACTGTAATCTCAAGTGCATCTGATTCACTGACGGCTGTTTCGAGACGCGCCTTTTCTGCGCGCATACGAAACGGCTTTACAATCAGCCAGATTACAGCAATCACCGCTACCACAGCGACAACCGCAATTGCCGTTTTCAGATAAGCGCTGAAAAGATCCTCCCTGCCGGTATTCTTTTTATAGCCGCTTCTGCCTCCGGCCCGTCTGCCGGATGTATTTCTTCCGGATGTTCTCTTTGTCCGGACCTCAGAGCTTTTATCAGATGACATCTCTGTACCTCTTAATACATACTGCTCTCTTTATATACCAAGCAAATGTTCCAGCAGAATTTTCACACCAATTAAGATTAAAATAATTCCGCCCAGAACTTCAGCAGATTTTCGAAAACGGCTTCCATACAGATGACCGATCACGACACCTGCTGCTGAAATCACAAACGTTGTGCATCCGATCATACAGATCGCCATAAAAATGTTCATTTGCAGTGCGGCAAATGAAACACCGGCTGCCAGTGCATCAATGCTGGTTGCAACCGCAAGCAGCAGCATCGTAAGGAAGGAAATGTCTGCATTCTGCAGTTCCGCTTCTTCCTTTGCGTGCAGCGCTTCCCGCAGCATATTGAGCCCGATTCCGGCGAGCAGTCCGAATGCAATCCAGTGGTCAATCTGCCGGATCAGATGCATAAAGCTGCTGCCTGCCAGATAGCCGAGCAGCGGCATCAATGCCTGAAATCCCCCGAACCAGAGTCCGATCACCACGGCAGCCTTCCTGTACGAACGGTGCATCGCAAGTCCTTTACAGACAGAAACTGCGAATGCATCCATTGAGAGGCCGACTGCGAGAAGGCATAATTCTACCAGTTGCAACAACTTACTCCTTTTCGTGATATCCCGAACAGGTTCCTGCAAGACGGAAGGCCGGCAGTATTTCCTGCACAAGCAAGAACAGCCGCCCCCGCCTTCACAGGCGGAGGGGCTTCTTGTTCAAATCGTCTTAATATTCTGCTTCACCGGTTTCTGCGTCATCTGCCGCAGTCTCTTCTGTTCCGGTTTCCTCAATCCCGTCATCTTCCGGAAATGCAGTTTCTTCATAAGAATCATCCGGATCACTCGTTTCAACAGCCTCTGCTGTTTCATTTTCTGTCTGCATGTCTTCTGCAGTGACTGCCTCGTTCTCCGTCAGCTCATCTTCTTCAGTACCTGCCGCAGGAATGATGTGCGCATCTGTATCCAGATGGATATTGCTATATTCCTTCATGCCGGTACCGGCCGGAATCAGCTTACCGAGAATGACATTCTCCTTCAGACCAATCAGTTTGTCGTGTTTGCCCTTGATTGCCGCATCTGTCAGGACACGTGTCGTCTCCTGGAAGGACGCTGCAGACAGGAAGGAATCCGTCGCCAGTGAAGCCTTGGTGATACCCAGCAGCACGCGCTTGCCGGTCGCAGGCTCCTTACCCTCTTCGAGCATCCGCTCATTCTCATCTGCGAAGTCGAGGAAGTCAACCATGACGCCCGGAAGCATATCGGTATCGCCGCTTTCTTCGACGCGTACCTTTTTCAGCATCTGGCGGACAATCACCTCAATATGTTTGTCACAGATCTCAACGCCCTGCAGTCTGTATACACGCTGTACCTCGCGAAGGATGTAATCCTGTACATCTGTTACACCCTTGATCCGCAGGATATCATGCGGATTTACACTACCTTCTGTCAGTGCATCGCCGGCCTCAAGAATCTGGCCATCAGTGATCTTAATGCGTGATCCATACGGGATCAGGTATGTCTTGGAAACGCCTTCTTTCTCATCTGTAACAACGATCTCGCGTTTCTTCTTGGTGTCTTTGATATTTGCAACACCGCCAATCTCGGTGATGATTGCAAGACCTTTCGGCTTACGTGCCTCAAACAGCTCCTCGACACGGGGAAGACCCTGTGTGATATCGCCGCCGGCAACACCGCCGGTGTGGAACGTACGCATGGTCAGCTGTGTACCGGGCTCACCGATGGACTGTGCCGCGATAATACCGACTGATTCACCGACCTGTACGACTTCGCCGTTTGCCATGTTTGCACCGTAGCATTTTGCACAGATACCCAGATGTGAGCGGCAGGTCAGGATATTTCTGATCTTGACGCGCTTCACCGGCTCGCCTTCCTTTGTCACGCCCTTTGCGAGAATCTTCTCTGCCCGGCGGGATGTAATCATCTGATTCGGTTTGATCAGAACATTACCCTCGGCATCGCAGATTTCCTCGCACGCAAAACGTCCTGTGATACGCTCCTGCAGGCTCTCAATCTCTTCTTTGCCGTCTGCAAACTGGCTGACATACATGCCCGGAATCTCATTGCGACCGACTGCACAGTCAGCCTCATGGATGATCAGTTCCTGTGAGACGTCAACCATACGGCGGGTCAGATAACCCGAGTCAGCTGTACGCAGCGCTGTATCAGACAGACCCTTGCGGGCGCCGTGTGCGGACATGAAATACTCCAGAACGTCCAGACCTTCACGGAAATTGGACTTGATCGGCAGCTCAATCGTATGACCGGTTGTATCTGCCATCAGGCCTCGCATGCCGGCCAGCTGTTTAATCTGCTTGTCGGAACCACGGGCGCCGGAATCAGCCATCATGAAGATATTGTTGTACTGATCCAGTCCGCCGAGCAGCTCTTTTGTAAGACGGTCATCGGTCTCTTTCCAGGTCTCGATAACCTCTTTATAACGCTCCTCATCTGTGATCAGACCGCGGCGGTAGTTCCGCTGGATCTGCTCAACCGTCTCCTCTGCCTCATCCAGCAGCTGCTGTTTGATGCCGGGAACGGTCATATCAGAAATCGATACGGTAATACCGGACAGTGTTGAGTACTTATAGCCGATTGCTTTAATGGAGTCCAGTACCTCAGCTGTTCTGGTAGCACCGTGAATATCAATCAGACGCTGAATAATCGACTTCAGATGTTTCTTGGAAACCATGAAGTCAACCTCCGGCAGCAGTTCATTGCCCGGAATTGTTCGGTCTACGAATCCAAGATCCTGCGGGAGGATCTCATTGAAGATCATGCGGCCGAGCGTGCACTTGACAACCTGGCTGATCGGATTGCCTGCGGCATCCTTGCCGGTGCGGCGCAGGTTGATCTCTGTGTGCATCGTAATATAGCCATTCTCAAATGCGAGAATTGCCTCATTGATATCTTTGAAATAACTGCCCTCACCCTTTTCGCCCGGACGCTTCTGTGTGATGTAATAAATACCCAGAACCATATCCTGCGTCGGGACTGTCACCGGACCGCCGTCAGACGGCTTCAGCAGGTTATTCGGGGAAAGCAGCATAAAGCGGCACTCTGCCTGTGCTTCAACAGAAAGCGGAAGATGTACTGCCATCTGGTCGCCGTCGAAGTCAGCATTGAATGCAGTACATACAAGCGGATGCAGTTTGATTGCCTTACCTTCGACAAGGATCGGCTCAAATGCCTGAATACCAAGTCTGTGCAGCGTAGGTGCACGGTTCAGCATAACCGGATGCTCCTTGATAACCTCCTCGAGGACATCCCAGACTTCCGGCTGCAGACGCTCTACCATCTTCTTTGCATTTTTAATGTTATGCGCTGTGCCGTTTGCAACCAGCTCCTTCATAACGAACGGTTTGAACAGCTCGATTGCCATCTCTTTGGGCAGACCGCACTGATAGATCTTCAGCTCCGGTCCGACGACGATAACCGAACGTCCGGAGTAGTCGACACGTTTTCCGAGCAGGTTCTGACGGAAACGGCCGGATTTACCCTTCAGCATGTCGGACAGAGATTTCAGCGCACGGTTGCCCGGGCCAGTGACCGGACGGCCTCTGCGGCCATTGTCGATCAGTGCGTCAACTGCTTCCTGCAGCATACGCTTCTCGTTGCGCACGATGATATCCGGTGCACCCAGATCCAGCAGTCTCTTCAGACGGTTGTTTCTGTTAATAATTCTGCGGTACAGATCATTCAGATCCGATGTTGCAAAACGTCCGCCGTCAAGCTGAACCATCGGACGCAGATCCGGCGGAATTACCGGAATGCAGTCCATGACCATCCACTCCGGCTTGTTGCCGGATTCGCGGAAGGCCTCGATTACCTCCAGACGCTTGATGATACGCGCACGTTTCTGACCGGTGGAATCATCAAATCCAGCCTTCAGCTCCTGGAATTCCTTCTCCAGATCAACTGCTGAAAGCAGCTCTTTGATTGCCTCTGCACCCATGCCTGCACGGAATCCACTTCCGTACTGCTCTCTTGCCTCCTGGTATTCGCCCTCGCCGAGTACCTGCTTGTACATCAGGCGTGTATCGCCCGGATCCAGAACGATATAGCTTGCAAAATAAAGCACGCGCTCCAGCAGACGCGGAGAAATATCAAGGATCAGACCCATGCGGGACGGGATGCCCTTGAAATACCAGATATGTGATACCGGTGCTGCGAGCTCAATATGTCCCATGCGCTCACGGCGGACAGAAGACTTGGTGACCTCGACGCCGCAGCGGTCACATACAACACCTTTATAACGGATTTTCTTATATTTACCGCAGTGGCACTCCCAGTCCTTCGTCGGTCCGAAGATCCGCTCACAGAACAGGCCGTCCTTTTCCGGCTTCAGCGTTCTGTAGTTGATCGTCTCCGGCTTTTTCACTTCGCCGTAAGACCAGTCACGGATTTTATCCGGGGAAGCCAGGCCAATGCGGATTGCATCAAAAGTAAATGCCTGGTTTACAGCTTCTCTTTTCAACGTTTCCGGCATTCTCATACCCCTTTCCTGTCGTAAAGACAATTGCAAAACGTTCAAAAATCATCTGGCTGATGGACAATTTACACAATTCCATGAGCAGGCAGTCCGAGGATCGATGCTGAACGTCCAGTGGACGTTCGTTTAGCACGGACCGAAGCGGAGCGTAGACCGGTACTTGCTGAACAGGTTTTATCCTGTGAAGCTTAGTACCGCTGCGAATCCGAGCTGGCGAAAGCGTGCCCGCGATGGAATGTCAAATTGGCCATCTTTCACTCATGTTACTTTGTAATTGTCTTTACTCGTCTCCCTCAAAATCCTCCTCGAACTCCTCGAGAAGTTCCTCCTCACTCTCATCGTAGTTGTCATCCACTTCGATGTCTGTGAGTTCTTCGTTCTGGAACTCCTGCTTCGTATAGCCATAACGGCCGAGCTGACGCTCCTCCTGCTCTTTGCCGGAATAGCGGTCGCCCTCGATAATGGAACGGAGACTTGTATTGCCGTAATCGACAGATTCCATCAGCTTAACTTCGGTTCCGTCTTCATTGAGCACCTGAACATCCAGTGCAAGGGACTGCAGTTCTTTAAGCAGAACCTTGAAGGATTCCGGAATGCCCGGCTCAGGAATGTTTTCGCCCTTAATAATTGCCTCGTAGGTCTTGACACGTCCCACAACGTCATCCGATTTCACTGTCAGGATCTCCTGCAGCGTGTAGGATGCGCCGTATGCCTCGAGTGCCCAGACTTCCATCTCTCCGAAACGCTGTCCGCCGAACTGTGCCTTACCGCCGAGCGGCTGCTGTGTAACCAGAGAGTATGGGCCGGTTGAACGTGCGTGAATCTTATCGTCAACCAGGTGATGCAGCTTCAGATAATGCATGTGCCCGACCGTCGTACGTCCGTCAAAAGGCTGTCCTGTTCTGCCGTCACGCAGCTGCACCTTGCCGTCCCGCGCGATCTGAACACCCTGCCAGAGTTTGCGGTGTTCCTTATGCTCATCCAGATATGCATAAACATCATCCCGCAGGATGTCTTTGTATTTTGCCGTAAATTCATCCCAGCTGGTATTAACATAGTCATTTGCCAGTTCCAGCGTATCCTGGATATCAATCTCGTTTGCGCCGTCAAAGACCGGTGTCGAGACGTTAAATCCAAGCGCCATGGCTGCCAGAGAAAGGTGAATCTCCAGCACCTGTCCGATATTCATACGGGACGGAACGCCCAGCGGATTCAGTACGATATCCAGCGGACGGCCGTTCGGCAGGAACGGCATATCTTCAACCGGAAGTACACGGGATACGACACCCTTGTTTCCGTGACGTCCTGCCATCTTGTCACCGACGGAAATTTTACGTTTCTGTGCAATATAGATCCGGACAGCTTCGTTGACACCCGGTGAAAGTTCATCACCGTTTTCACGTGTGAAGACACGCGCCTCAACGACAATACCGTATTCACCGTGCGGTACCTTCAGAGAGGTATCTCTGACCTCGCGGGCTTTCTCACCGAAAATCGCACGCAGCAGACGCTCTTCTGCCGTCAGCTCTGTCTCGCCCTTCGGCGTGACCTTACCGACCAGAATATCTCCGGCACGGACTTCTGCACCAATGCGGATAATACCGCGTTCATCCAGATCCTTCAGCGCGTCGTCGCCGACACCCGGAACATCCTTGGTGATTTCTTCCGGTCCGAGCTTTGTGTCACGCGCCTCTGCTTCGTACTCTTCAATATGAATCGAAGTATAGACATCGTCCTGAACCAGACGCTCGCTGATCAGAACCGCATCCTCGTAGTTGTAGCCTTCCCACTCCATGAATCCGATCAGCGGATTCTTACCGAGTGCCAGCTCACCGCCGGAAGTGGACGGACCGTCCGCAATGACTTCACCGGCTTCAACATGATCACCCTTGTTGACGATCGGACGCTGGTTGTAGCAGTTGCTCTGGTTGCTGCGCATGAACTTGGACAGACGGTAATCACTCTTGGTTCCGTCATCATTATCCATGCGGATATTTTTGGAATCAGCAAATGTAATGGTTCCGGCTTTCTCAGCCACAACACAGATGCCGGAGTCTACCGCTGCCTTGGACTCAATACCGGTGCCGACAGCCGGTGCCTCTGTGAACAGAAGCGGCACTGCCTGACGCTGCATGTTGGATCCCATCAGGGCGCGGTTTGCGTCGTCGTTCTGCAGGAACGGAATCAGCGCTGTCGCAACCGAAAATACCATCTTCGGAGAGACATCCATGTAGTCAATCAGACGGCGCTCATATGCCTGTGTTTCCTCTCTGAAGCGGCCGGAAACAACACGATGTACAAAATGATGCTCGTCATCCAGCGGTTCGTTCGCCTGTGCGATATGGTAGTTATCCTCTTCGTCCGCTGTCATGTAAATAACATCATCAGTGACGCGCGGATTTTCCGGATCCGTTTTATCAATGATACGGTACGGTGCCTCGATGAATCCGTACTGGTTGATTCTCGCGTAAGACGCGAGGGAGTTGATCAGACCGATGTTCGGACCTTCAGGCGTCTCAATCGGACACATTCTTCCGTAATGTGAGTAATGGACGTCACGCACCTCGAATCCGGCACGGTCTCTGGAAAGTCCGCCCGGGCCCAGTGCGGAGAGACGGCGCTTATGCGTCAGCTCGCCCAGCGGGTTGTTCTGATCCATGAACTGGGACAGCTGGGATGATCCGAAGAACTCCTTAACAGCTGCTGTCACCGGTTTGATGTTGATCAGAGACTGCGGGGAAATCGTATCCATATCCTGCGTTGTCATACGCTCGCGCACAACACGCTCCATACGGGACAGGCCGATGCGGTACTGATTCTGCAGCAGCTCGCCCACGCAGCGGATGCGGCGGTTGCCCAGATGATCGATGTCATCATCATTGCCGATCCGGTATTCCAGATGCATGTTGTAGTTAATGGATGCGAAAATATCTTCCTTCGTAATATGCTTCGGAATCAGATCATGCACGTGAAGCGCAATCTGCTCCTTCAGTTCCTCCACATCCGGATACTCATTCATCAGCTGTTCCAGATACGGATAGAACACTTCCTCTGTGATACCGAGTGCTTCCGGATCACAGTCCACCCATGCAGTCAGATCGACCATCATATTGGAAAGGACTTTTACCTTGCGCTCTTCGGTCTCGATCCAGACATACGGAACTGCGGCATTCTGCATTGCATCAGCCAGTTCCCGTGAGACTTTCTGCCCCTGCTCTGCGAGAATCTCACCTGTCGACATATCGATGACATCTTCCGCCAGAATGCATCCTGTAATACGGTTGCGCAGCGCAAGTTTCTTATTGAATTTATAGCGGCCGACCTTCGCCAGGTCATAGCGGCGCGGATCAAAGAACATTGCATTGATCAGGCTCTCCGCGCTCTCGACTGCCGGCGGCTCGCCCGGACGAATCTTCTTGTAAAGCTCAATCAGACCTTCCTGATAGTTGGAAGATGTATCCTTTGAGAAGCTGGCAAGAATCTTCGGCTCTTCACCAAACAGCTCGACGATCTCTGCATTGCTTCCGACACCCATTGCGCGGATCAGCTGTGTGATCGGAACCTTTCTTGTGCGGTCTACACGAACGTAGAACACATCGTTGGAATCTGTCTCATATTCCAGCCACGCACCTCGGTTCGGAATTACCGTACACGAATAAAGCTCCTTACCCAGCTTATCATGCGCAATCGCATAATAAATACCCGGGGAACGAACCAGCTGGCTGACGATAACACGCTCCGCACCATTGATTACAAAGGTGCCGTTCGCTGTCATCAGCGGAAGATCGCCCATGAAGATTTCGTGCTCGCTGATCTCTTCCTTCTCGCGATTATACAGACGCACCTTCACCTTCATCGGCGCCGCGTATGTCGCATCGCGCTGCTTGCACTCTTCTATGGAATACTTTACGTCGTCCTCCGCCAGTCTGAAATCCACAAACTGAAGGCTCAGCTTGCCGCCGTAGTCCTCGATCGGAGAGATGTCATCGAACGCTTCCTTAAGACCATCAGTCAGAAACCAGTTATAGGAATCCTTCTGCACTTCGATCAGGTTCGGCATCTCGAGCACTTCGTTCTGTCTCTGGTAGGTCATGCGGATATTTTTTCCGCTGGCGACCGGACGTACCCTGTTTTTCTCCATTGACGATTCACTCCTTGCGTATATATATGAAATGGCCGGTTAAAAAAGGCGTTTTTGGGCAGACTATTAGCCCAGTTTGCCATAATGATGCATTCTTGACAATAGCACAAAAACGGCCTCCTGTCAAAGACTTTTTTATAAAATCTTTGACAGGGGCCGTTTGTATTGATTTCTGTACGATCTGCCGGCGGCTTAACTCTGATAATCAGCCTTTTACATCAGTGCTGTCATCACTCTCTTCATCCAGGTCAACTTCGATGGTATCATCCGTCTCTTCATCCGGATCTTCGGCGTCGATATCTTCGACTTCGACATCACTGTCATCGACGTCGATGTAATCATAGTCTTCATAATCTTCATCTTCCGGCTCAACTTCTGTCTCTGTGACATCCGCGTAGCTGACAATACGCTCCATCAGACGTTCTGTCATGATGTACTGATACACTGCTGACTCACCTGCCTGCTCGATCAGTTCCTCAGCGGTAATGTCGCTGTCTTCCGCAAGCTTGTCCAGTCTGTCTTTATAATCCTGATCGTCTGCGCTGATGCCCTCTTCTTTGGACAGCGCTTCCACCAGAAGATCTTCGACAGCCATGTCACGCGCATAGCGCTCCATTTCCTGATTGTAGCCTTCCTCTGTATAACCCTGCTCCTCCAGATACTGTTCCTTGGTCATGCCGAGGCTTTCAATCCAGGACTGCAGTTCCACTTCTGTCTGTGCGAGATACTCCTCGACTTTTGATTTGCGGATTTTCTTAATCTCTGAAGCATCCTTGATCTGCTGCCACGCATCCGTATACATCGTGCTGTTGGCTTCTTCTTCATATTCCGCTGCAAGATCGGTTCTGGCCGCTTCCAGATCTGCATCTGTAAGTTCCTTCGCACGTGAAATTGAATTGACTGTTACATGGAAGACGACTTCCTGACCTGCCAGTTCCTCACTGCCGTAGTCATCCGGGAATTTCAGGTTGAGATCTTTGGTCTCGCCCTTCTTCATGCCGATCACACCGTCTTCAAATCCGTCGATAAATGTACCGGATCCGATTTCCAGATCATAGGATTCACTGGTGCCGCCGTCAAATGCAACGCCGTCCTTCTCACCGACATAGGCAATATTTGCAATATCACCGTCCTGGACCGTGGCATTCTCATCGGTTACTTCTTCTGTATCCCGGTTTTCTTCTGCGTAATTCTTAACCGCGTCGTCCGTGATCTTTGTCACTTCTTTGGTCAGCTTCAGTCCCTTATACACACCAAGTGTAATACAGTCTTCAACTGCCACATCATCCTCAGCCAGCTCGAGTCCGTCGAGCCACGCATCGTATTCTGCCTGTTCTGCGTCCTCCTCGTCCAGTTCCTCTTCAACATCTTCCTCAGCCGTATCGTCTGCTGCATCTGCGTCAGATGCAGATGCGGATGCTGCCGATGAAGCGGATGAACTGCTGTTTCCGCCGCATCCCGCCAGGATGCTGCCCGCTGCGAGAGTCGCTGCCATCAGTAAAATCATAACCTGTTTGCGTTTCATATCGTTAAATCCTTCCTTTATCTTTGTTCTTCAGCAATTTTTGTGACCATTGCGGACCACGCATGTAAGCATAGAACAAAGGTGTGATGAAAATGTGACGGTATCCTGATTAAATCGCACTCTCGTGTTCCACGATAAGGTTGCCCTCTTCATCGTACTCGTCACTTGCTTCCTGGTACTTGTTTTCTTCTGTACCAGTCTGATTGTCTGTATTGCTGCTGTCAGTCTCTTCGCCTGAAGATACATTTGTTTCGGCAGCTTTCCGTTCTGTATCCCGGGTATTCACAAACGCATCCAGCCCGTTGTCCATCAGGGCGAGGTACTGCTCATAAGAATCGACTTCATGCATACTCTGGCGCACAAATCCGCTGCCTGTCTGCATCCAGGTCATACCTGAGGCATCATCGATACAGTAATAATGGAAGCCCTGTTCAGCGAG
The DNA here is from genome assembly GCA_017433615.1 of Eubacterium sp. Classification (GTDB taxonomy): domain Bacteria; phylum Bacillota; class Clostridia; order Lachnospirales; family Lachnospiraceae; genus CADBRN01. The sequence goes on along the minus strand of JAFRGW010000064.1, from coordinate 28,501 downwards.
CAGTTTGTATTTCTGGTTATCTGTAGAATAAGGACTTCTGTTTCCGATGTCTGCGCCGTCCGGAAGCAGGATGATCTCCGTCGGGCCGACTGCTTCTGCAAACGTATCCTGCCACAGTTTTGCGTCTGCTTCAAAGAGGCTCATCTCAGAGCCATAGCTGATGCCGCCGGCAGTTCCGCTTGCGAAGAGCCATCCCTCTTCAAACATTTTATTGATCACATTCTGGCATTCTGCGGATGTACCGTCTGCATAACCAAGCACACTGTCCTCACCGGTCAGTGCGATGACGCCGCGCGCATCCTGATAAGAGAAATCCGGATGTTCTGCGATGAAATCATCCACACAGGTAATCACATCACAGGATCCCGTCCTTGTGCCGCCGTTGGCGTCCAGATACAGATTTGTCAGGTTTCCCTCATCTGTCAGTTCAATGCCGGTTGCATACCCGCGGTCTTTATCTTCCTGCGCATAAGATAAACCATGCTGAGAGATTACCAGCGGTGTCTTCCCCTGCGGCACTTCAACCTCATGAATGTAATAGTTTCCGTCATCATCTTTTTCTGTCAGCGAGCGGATATCAACCAGCACGTAGCCGCGCCCGTAGAGATCGGCAAGCAGTTCATTGAATTCTGTTACCGTCATCTCATCCGGTGCCGCAGCCGCAGATCCTGTCGCCATCTTCAGACGCGGAAATGACAGATGCAGGACTTCTTTACCGGTGACGGCGACGGTGCCGGCCGCTGATTCAGCCGCTTTTCTCTCTGCCCGCTTTGCACGTGCTTCTGACCCGCGTCTGTGAATTGCTTTTACAGCCGTCATAATCAGCAGCACCGCTGCCAGCGCCCCGATGATAATCAAAATTACGCGGAGCTTCCTGATGCGCGCATGCCGCGCTTCAAGCGCTGCTTTTCTGGCCGCTTTCCGGTCAGTTTTCCGCAGATCCTCCGCTGCTCCGGTCTGACCGGATGCCTTTGTATCTGAAGTTTTCTTCCTGGTGGCAGATTTCTTTCCGCCCGTGAGTCTGCCGAGCGACTGCAGGAATCCTCCCTGATTACGGGAAGACTTTTTCTTCCCGGCTGTACCGGTACCCTTCACCTGTCCGCTTCGCTTTGCTCTCGTCCTGCTCCCGCTCTTCACAGAAGTTCTCTTCCCGGTGCGCCTTGCACGTGCCTGCTCTGCAGCTTCTTCTGCAAATGCATCCCGCTGCAGCGCGAGGTCTTCCTCCGGCACTTCATTAACGCGCCGCCGGGTCGTACGAAAGCCCTGCAGACTGCCGGTATCCGGCTGACCGGATCCGGCGGGACCGTTCCGGCGCTGCTGTTCTTCATTTCTCGGGTTCATCTCGTCTGCCATGCGGCTTCTCCTCATTTTGCAATGTTCTGCAGCTCAATATAATAATTACCGCTGTGCCTCTACGGCAACTTCTACCGTACAGTCCACCATCGTATTTGCGTCCAGACTCAGCGCATAATCGATGGTAAGATCCAGTAAATCTTCGGATTCCTTCAGCACAATTCCTGTTGTGGAAAATCCAAGTTCCAGCGTTCCCAGCGGCGTCTGATAAGGTGACATGGTCCTTTTTCCGATTTCGAAAAGCATGTTGACATTAATCAGACCTTTTTTCCGGATCTCTACAATATCACCGCTGAACTTCATATAATTTTGTGTCGGAAGATCATATCCCTCCGCACTTTCCTCATAGACCAGATAATGGTGATTTTTGTGAAAATAATACTTTCCCGGCACGACGAGTTCAATCGGCTCTGCACCGCTGTCCCCCTCGGCAAACTGGAATCCCTTCACAGTCACCAGCACGTCTTTTGTCATTGATTCCTGTCCTTTTTCTGTATGTATAAATCGCGATCTCCAATCGCACACAACCCGCGCGGCGCAATTGTACGTCTTCCCTGCCCGCGCAGACCAGGTTTTATTCAGTATTTCTCAATCTGCACCTGCGTCGTCGAGCTGATCTCGTACGGCAGAATCGAATTGGCAAATGCATTGAATTTCTCTACGGTATCACTCGCGTAGAATGCGTATTGGGGCGTGATCTGATGACGCCCGTCATTCAGCAGTCCGTGATGATCCAGAAGTCTGCGCAGCGCAAGTGCCGTCTCGTATGCAGGATTAATCAGCTGCACGGATTCTCCTGCGACTTCCCGCAGCAATGTGCGCAGAAGCGGATAATGTGTACAGCCCATGATCAGTGTGTCGATATCCTGCTCAAGAATATCAGCCAGATAACGCTCTGCGACAATATGAGTTACCGGATCCTTCGTCCATCCTTCTTCCACCAGCGGAACAAAGAGCGGACAGGCCTGTGCGAAAACACGCACGTCTTTATCATGTTCGCGCAGAAGCGTCTGGTACAGATTGCTGCGGATCGTGCTGTCTGTTGCAATCACACCGATGCGCTTGTTATGGGTCGCCTGCAGCGCCATCTCCGTGCCGGGCCGCACCACACCGATAATCGGAAGATCGATCTCCGGCCGGATCGTGTCCAGTGCGAGTGCGCTGGCTGTATTGCATGCCACCACAATCGCTTTTACTTCCTGCGTCTTCAGAAAATTGACAATCTGCCGTGAATAGCGGATAACGGTTTCCTTCGATTTATTACCATATGGGACGCGGGCGGTATCTCCAAAATATACGATACGCTCATCCGGCAGATTGCGCATGATCTCCCGCACAACCGTCAGGCCGCCCAGTCCTGAATCAAACACGCCGATCGGCGCGTAACGTTCCGGGTTCATAAAAGCCTCCAGTTTTTCCGGGGCGCCGCTGTAAAATCCAGCGCATCACCCCGTTATTTTACAGTCTGCATCGTACGCTGCCTCATTTTCTGCAGACAGATTCATCTTATAGTAGCATATTCTTCCGGGAAATGCCAATCCTGTCTGCAGAACGTAATTCTTCCATTGCCATTTTCACGCGGAAATGATAGAATGTTACATGCATTTGCAGAGCAATGGGAGGTATTAACATATGAAATGGTGGGTCGTCTTAATAATCGTCGTGGCAGTCATCGCTGCGGTCATCGCCATCCTGACAATTCTCGGGAAGCGCGCACAGAAAAAGCAGGAAGAACAGCGTGCACAGATTGATGCAGCAAAACAAAGTGTCAATCTGCTGATCATCGATAAGAAGAAAATGAAACTCAAAGATGCCGGTCTGCCGCAGATGGTCCTGGATAATACAAACAAACTGATGCAGCGCTCAAAGGTACCGGTCGTCAAAGCAAAGGTCGGACCGCGTATTATGACATTCCTGACGGACAATGATGTCTATGATGTCCTTCCTGTAAAGAAGGAAGTCAAGGCTGAAGTCAGCGGGCTTTATATCGTATCTGTCAAGGGAATCCGCGGATCACTTGTATCTGAGAAAGCCGAGAAGAAGAGAAAGAAACAGAACAGCTTTATTGAACGCGCACTCCGCAAAGGACGCGGCGAATCATAAACCGGCTGTTTCCGGAACAATTCCGTCAGACGAAGTAATAAAGAGGTCAGAACTGCAGAAGTTCCGGCCTCTTCTTATTTTCACCTGTATAACCGCCTGAACAGCGAAGACCGGGATTCCGATCACTCTTCTGCCAGCAGTTCCTCCATCGTATGCCAGCCGAGTACGGCGCATTTGACACGCGCGGGCATATGCGCGATATCCTCAAGAATTCCCGCTTCTTCCAGTTCTTCTTTCTCCTCCTCCGTTATTTTCCCTTTAATCATACGCAGGAAGATCTCTGAGAGACGTTTTGCTTCCTCAACCGGCTTGCCGATGATCAGATCCAGCATAATATCTGCAGAAGCCTGTGAGATTGCACAGCCGTCGCCGGTATATGCACCGTCCTCAATCACACCGTCCACAACCTTCAGCTGCAGAATGATGTCATCGCCGCAGCTCGGGTTAACGCCCTCGAGCGTCATGTTGGCATCCGGCAGCTCATATTTATGCGCCGGGTTCATGTTATGATCCGTCAGAATTTCATTATAAAATGTGTTGTGTGCCATATCTTCCTTTCCGGCAGTTCTGTTCGCTTACGCAGGAGACAGTTGTCTGTCTCAAAGCGAATTCCACCTGAGCTGCGAGACAGACAACTGTCTCCTCTCTCAAAAACTAATCACGGTAACCCATCTTCCCGCGCACGTCTGCCAGGCTTGCAGCCAGCCGGTCCACTTCCTCTTCCGTGTTATAAAAAGCAAAACTTGCACGCGTTGTAGAGAGTGTCTTCAGATGCTTCATCAGCGGCTGTGTGCAGTGATGTCCGGCCCGGATATCAACGCCGTCCTCATCCAGGATTGCGGCGATATCGTGTGGATGCACGCCGTCAAGTGTAAAGGTGAATATGCCGTGATGTGCCGCCCCGTCTTCCGAGCCGAGAATGTGAATGTAAGGAATCGCAGACAGCTTCTCCATCGCATACCTGCTGAGATGTTCTTCGCGCTCGCAGATGATATCGAAACCGATCTTCTGATAGTACTGAATCGCCGCCGCCAGACCTGCCGCGCCGCCGGCGTTGACAGTCCCCGCTTCAAATTTGTGCGGCAGTTCTGCATAGGTCGCGCTGTCACGCCGTACATATTCAATCATCTCCCCGCCGTACAGGAACGGCGGCATCTGATCGAGCAGATCTCTTTTCCCGTAAAGGACACCAATTCCCATGGGGGCCGTCATCTTGTGACCGGAAAATGCGAGGAAATCGACATCCAGATCCTGCACATCCACCGGGATGTGCGGTACACTCTGCGCACCGTCACAGACAAACACGGCACCATTTTCATGGGCGATCCGCGCAAATGTCTTCACGTCATTCTGCACGCCCATAACATTGGAAATCTGCGTCATGGCCACCAGTTTTGTATTCTCCGTCAGTGCCGCACGGAACATTTCCTCTGTGATCAGCCCCGATGCATCAACCTCCAGATAATGCAGCTCTGCGCCGACTGCCTTTGCCGCCTGCATCCACGGGAGCAGATTGCTGTGATGTTCCATAATCGTAATCAGGACAGCATCTCCTTCTTTTAGAAAGGTACGTGCCCAGCTGTAGGCAACCAGATTCAGACTCTCGGAGGCATTTCTGGTAAAAACGATTTCCTCCGTTGAGGCTGCGTTGATAAACGCGCGCGTAAGTTCCCGCGCATCTTCGTACACTTCTGTCGCACGTACAGAAAGATCATACAGGCCGCGCAGCGGATTCGCATTGGACTCCTCATAATACGCGCGCACCGCATCCAGAACCATCTGCGGCTTCTGTGTCGTTGCAGCATTGTCCAGATAGGCAATTTCCGGATGATTATATATCAGTGGAAAATCTCTGCGGATCTGTTCATCCATGGTTTTTTGATCTGTCATGTTTTTTACTTCTCCTGTTGTTCTGTCAGAACAATAAACAATCCGGTTTCTGCAGAAACACTTATTCCGCTTCCTCAACTTCCGGCATCATACGAAGCCGTGTCTTCTCGTCCGGAATCTTGCGGATCACGGCATCAATTCTTGCTTTTGCCATCATCTCATAGATATCTTCCCGGTTCATTCCGCGGGACTCCATGTAGAACAGCAGCTGGTCATCCAGACGTCCGATGGTTGCGCCATGATTGCCGACCACGTCTTCCTCTGCACAGAGGATCAGCGGAATGGTTTGATTCACGACCGTGCTGTCCATCAGCATAACATCTTCCAGCTCATCGCCGACCGCACCCGAGCAGCCGTTCTGAAAATCAATTGTTCCGCGGAACAGTTTAAATGCGCGGTCACGCAGAACGCCGGAAATATTCATCTCAGAAGCTGTACGCTTTCCGGTGTGATATGCATCATAGTTCATATCGAGATGATCATCATTCTTGCAGAGATAGCCGATATCAACACCGAGGCTGCTCTTTTCACCTGCAAGTTCCACACGGCATCCGTCAAACGTATTCTTTCCGTTCAGAATCAGCCGGATGAGTTCGACTCTGGCACCTTCTTCACAGAATCCGCCGATATCGTTCAGCAGGGTGAAATTCTCGCCGAGCTGCTGGATCTGTACCAGATGCAGCACAGAATTCTTTGCTGCAAAAATCTTTGTCTGTACAGCCGCAAGACCCGCTGCATCCTGATCGGCTGTGTAATCCATCACAACCGTCATTTCAGAATCCGGTTCCAGAACATAGCGGAAGGCATTGATTCTGCCGGTACCGGCTGCGTCCGCACTGTCCCGGCTGTCTGCCTGCGGCGCGGCACCTGTCTTCTTTGTCTCATACACAAATCCCTGATCTGCGTAAGCGAGCTTCAGCCGCACGGCATCATCCGTCACCCGGACGCCCGCCGGCACTGTGTATGTCTGCACACCGATGCCCGCATCCGCGAGCAGTGCATCCATATCCTCACCTGCGCCGGTCAGAATTTTTGCTGCGTCTGCCGCTGCAGTTTCTGCCTTCATCACATCCTGCCGGATCTCTGCCGGAACCTCTGCTGCAACCGGCGCTTCCTCCACCGCGGAAACCCCCGGCAGCTGCGCCTCATTCATATGCAGCCAGTTATACGTATACGCCGGCAGCTTATTTATAATCAAATTTCTGGACATACTTATATCCTCTTTTCTTTGTCTTTCTAAACGGATGATACCATACGGATTGTTCCGCACTTCGTGCTCTCACAATCCTCCACCCCTGAGGATTCCGCAGGGCCCCTCCCCCGCTTCATCCTCAGGGGTGGGCGGGTTTCAAACACTGCGCCAGAAACAAAATCTTTGTTTCGGCTGCAGTGCCGGAAACCCTTGTATCATCCGATGGTTCCCCGCATCTCCAGCCGGATCAGATTATTCATCTCGACGGCATACTCCAGCGGCAGTTCCTTCGATACATTCTCAGCAAATCCACTGACGATCAGCGCGCGTGCCTCCTCCTCGGAAATGCCGCGGCTCATCAGATAGAATACTGCATCATCCGAGATTCTTCCGATCTTTGCCTCATGACCGATATCGCACTTATCCGTGCGGATATCCATCGCCGGAACCGTGTCGGAACGGGACTCGGAGTCGATCATCAGGGACTGACAGGAAACAGAGGATTTCGTATTTTCCGCCTGCGGATTCACGACAACAGAACTTCTGAATGTGCTGATTCCGCCGCTCTTGGAAATGGAGCGCGTGTTCACTACCGAAGAAGTATCCGGCGCATTGTGAACAATCTTGCAGCCGGTATCCAGGTTCTGTCCTTTGCCTGCGAATGTGACACCTGTAAATTCCGCGCGCGCTCCCTTCCCGTTCAGGACACTCATCGGATACAAATACGAAACATGCGATCCGAAAGAGCCGGAGACCCACTCAACCTTGCCGCCTTCTTCGCAGATCGCGCGCTTGGTGTTCAGGTTGTACATATTCTTGGACCAGTTCTCAATGGTTGAGTACCGCAGGGTCGCATTCTTGCCGACAAACAGTTCAACGCAGCCGGCGTGCAGGTTTGCAATATTGTATTTCGGTGCGGAACATCCCTCAATGAAATGCAGGTATGCGCCTTCATCGACAATAATCAGCGTGTGCTCAAACTGCCCCGCGCCCGGCGCGTTCAGGCGGAAATAGGACTGCAGCGGAATTTCCACCGAGACGCCCGGCGGCACATATACGAATGATCCGCCGGACCAGACAGCACCGTGCAGGGCCGCAAACTTATGGTCTGTCGGCGGCACCAGTTTCATGAAATGCTTCTGGATCATCTCAGCATATTCGCCGTGCATCGCACTTTCCAGGTCGGTATAAATGACACCCTGTGCGGCGACTTCTTCCTTGACGTTATGATAAACCAGCTCGGAGTCATACTGTGCACCGACGCCTGCGAGGGATTCCCGCTCGGCCTTTGGAATGCCCAGACGCTCAAAGGTCTCTTTAATGTCCTCCGGCACTTCATCCCACTCTGCGTGCATTTTGGTGTTGGGCCGGACATATGTGACGATATTATCCATGTTCAGGCCGTCGATCGACGGTCCCCAGTTCGGGACTTCTTTTTTGTTATAGATTTCCAGAGATTTCAGACGGAATTCATGCATCCATTCCGGATCATTCTTTTCCTCTGAAATTTTGTTGACAATATCCGGTGTAAGACCCTCGTCCACGCGGTAGACATCTTTTTCTTCAAACCGAAAGTCATACATCTCACGGTCGATATCGTCAACGAATGTTTTATCTTTCTTTATATTATCTGCCATGTTTTTTTCTCCATCTGCCAAGATCCCTTCTACGGACCTGCAGTCCGCAGGGTCCTGTTCTGCAGCTTCGATTCCTTTCGCTTATTCCGCTTCAGCTTCTCCTTTGTCGTACGCCGCAAAACCGTTCTGATTGATCTCGTCTACCAGAGATGCATCACCATTTGCAACGATCTGACCGTCAACAAGAATATGCGTATGATCTACATGCAGGGAAGACAGAATTCCGGTGCTGTGGGTGATGATGATCAGCGCGGAATCCTTGTCCTTCTGGAAATGCTCGATGCCTGCAGATACTGTGCGGACTGCATCCACATCAAGGCCGGAATCGGTCTCGTCGAGAATCGCCAGCGTCGGCTTCAGCATCAGCAGCTGCAGAATCTCTGCCTTCTTCTTCTCGCCGCCGGAAAAGCCGACATTCAGATCACGGTCCGCATAGGACTGGTCCATCTGGAGCACAGCCAGCGCTTTCTTCATCTCCTTGCGGAAATCCCAAAGACGGATCCGCTTGCCGGTGCGCTGTTCCAGCGCGGTGCGGATGAAGTTTGAAAGCGAGATGCCCGGCACCTCGAGCGGATTCTGGAACGACATGAAGAGGCCTTCTGACGCACGCTCATTGACCGCCAGATCCAGAACATTTTTCCCGTTGAACATCATCTCTCCGGAAGTCACCTCGTAAGCCGGATTGCCCATCAGTGCATTGCCGAAGGTTGACTTGCCGGCACCGTTCGGTCCCATGATGACGTGCGTCTCACCCTTCTTCACTTCCAGATTGAATCCCTTCAGGATCTCTTTATCTTCCACCCTGACATGCAGGTCTTTGACGCTTAATAATATATCTGACATGATTTCCTCCAAAAAAGTCTACTAAATTACTGCACTTTTTTCTGCGTGTCCAATTATATTATAGGTGTGAAGGGAATGCAAGCGGATTTGTAAAGTGCTTCTCATTTACTTTTTCCCCGCCATGTGTTAGAATGTTGATTGTTTATGTACCCGGAATTTCAGTGTGATGGTATTATCATCAACATCCTATACAGGTTTTCGTTTATTTAATTATGAAGAAAAAGATTTTCGGCATTATAAAACTCGCAGTCTTCTTTGCGCTTCTTGCCTATTTTTTTATTCATTTGTCATATGCCGTGCGCCCCGATCTGACGAACACGCGTGCCAACATCAGCGGTTACTACTCCGAACCCGATAATTCACTGGATGTCGTTATTATCGGTTCAAGCGGTTCCATGTCAGCCTTTATGCCGATGGAGGCCTGGAAGGCAAAGGGATTTACGTCTTATAACTTCTGCACCAATGAGATGGCCTATGAAGCCATGCCATACGCAGTACGTGAAGCAGCCAAGACACAGTCCCCTTCCGTAGTTCTGATCGACGTCAAAACACTGGTACGGCCATATTCCATCCACGAGATGGTCGCGAACGGACAGACAGGTGATATCAGCTTTAACACGGACGGCTACAAATATTCTCTGGACCGGCTGGAGTTTATTTACCGCTATCTTCCGCATACGAGTTTTTCCTTTCCGTATTATTTCGATATTCTGAAATATCATGAGCTGCCTTTTCATACAAAATACTGGAACTGGGAAAAGCATTACCTCAACCGGGGATATGGCTTCTTTGGCTGGGGCAATGAAATTGAATACGCAGAGGATACCGATGAAATTATTCCGCTGGAAGAATCTGTTGACCGGGCGCTTGATGAAGTAATGGCCGAATGTAAAAAAGGCTTTCCGGATTCACAGGTAGTATTTCTCTATTATCCTTACGCAGAAACAATCTATAATGATCATCCTGTCGCAACTGTCAACTATATTGAAAAGCGCGTACAGGATGCCGGATTTACTTTCCTCGACTGCGCGGATTATTTCGAAGAATTCGGTTTTGATATCCAGCGGGACTACTGGAATAACGGCCACTGGAATGTATTAGGTTCCGAGAAAACAACTGCATGGATGATCGATTACCTTTCGACACATTACGATCTTCCCGATCACAGAGAAGATCCTGCTTATGACAGTTGGAATAAGGATATTAAACGCTGGGATAAAAGATTAAAATCCGAAAAGAAGAAAATCAAACGTCTCATCAAAAACGCACAGAAAGAGCAAAACACTTAACAGGTAAGGAACCATGTCATTACTTTCAATTAAATTTTTTCTATTTCTTACCGGAAGTCTGGTTCTGTATTACCTGATTCCAAAGCGCTTCCGCTGGGCCGTCCTTCTGCTGGAAAGTATCGGTTTCTATTATATCTGCAGCGGTGCCGCGACCCTGACCTTCATGGTGGTAACGGTTATCTCCACTTACTGCGCCGCGCGAAAAATTCAGAAGATTGCCGACGCTGCCGCACAGGAGATAAAAGACAGAGGCAGTGAGCTTTCCCGGACTGAGAAGCGGGATATTAAGGACCAGGCGCAAAAGCAGAAAAAACGTGTATTCCTTGCCGGAATCCTCCTGAACTTTGGTATTCTGGCCGTGCTGAAATACACGAATTTTGTAACCGGCAACATCAATCATCTGCTTGGCGCAGCGCACACAGGTCTGTCGATTCCGACCGTCAGCTTTCTGCTGCCGCTCGGCATTTCCTTTTATACCTTCCAGGTGATGGGATACCTGATTGATGTTTATCACGGAAAGTGCACCGCAGAAAACAATATCTTCCGCTTTGCACTGTTCACATCCTATTTCCCGCAGATCATTCAGGGACCGATCTCGAAATACGATGCGCTCGCTCCACAGCTCTATGAAGGACACAGTTTTGATGCGGAACGCTTTCATCGCGGCATCATGCGGTTTATGTGGGGCGCTTTCAAGAAGATGGTCATTGCGGACCGCGCTGCGATCTTTGTCAATGAAGTCCTGGCAAATTACACGACAAACAACTATACCGGGTTTACGGTTTTTATCGGTGTCCTGTTCTTTGGTTTTCAGATGTATGGAGACTTTTCCGGCGGCATCGATATGATCATGGGCGTCTCCGATCTGTTCGGTATTTCCCTTCTGGAAAACTTCCGGCAGCCGTATTTTGCAAAAACAGTGTCTGAATTCTGGCAGAGATGGCATATTTCACTTGGGCACTGGATGAAAAACTACATTTTCTATCCGATTGCGCTTTCAAAAAGCTTCTCTAAGCTTTCAAAGAAAACCCGCCAGAAGTACGGCGCCTACTACGGAAAAATCCTGCCTGCTGTTCTGGCTTCCTTTGTTGTATTTCTGGTTGTCGGTGTCTGGCACGGAGCAGCCTGGAAGTTCATCGCGTTCGGTGTTTATCATGCCATTCTGACTTCAGCAGACTCTGTTTTTGAACGTCCTTCTGCAAGCGCCAGGAACCTGCTTCATATTGACGCAGAAAGATTCGACTGGCGGCTGTTTCAGATTCTCCGGACAATCGGACTGATTACGATCGGCCGTTACTTCGACTGTGCATACAGTTTCCGTATGGCAGCCGGCATGCTGAAGGCAACATTTACTTCGTTTAATCCGAACGTCTTCTTTGACGGATCGCTGCTGAAACTCGGACTGGACGGCAACGGGATGCGGATCCTGCTTCTGGCATTTATATTCCTGATGATTGTTGATTATATCAATGAAAAAGGAGTGGTTCTGCGGGAACTTTTTGCAAAACAGGGATTCGTCTTCCGCGGAATTCTATACATCGTCGTTATCCTGTTTCTGCTCCGGTTCGGAATTTACGGCACCGGATACGATGCAGCCGCATTTATTTATCAGGGATTCTGATGCAGCCCGCAGGAAATACAGCCTGCAGCTGCAGTAATATAATATTTAAAACAAAATTGGAGGATTACGCATGGAACAGTTAATGGAAATTTTACGTGAAGTCAGACAGGACGTTGATTTTGATACCTGCACCACTCTGATTGATGACGATATTCTTGATTCTTTCGATATCATTGCGATCGTCACAGAGATCAATGAAGTCTTCGATATCCAGATTGATGCAGATGAATTGCTGCCGGAAAACTTCAATTCCGCAGAGAACATCTACAAGCTGATTCAGACACTGCAGGCTGAAGACAACTGATTCCTCTTTTCCGGATTACGTTTCTTCCTGCACTGCAGGCATATCACACGTTGTAACTTTGATGGAGGTGATTTCATGGCATTGGGTGTTATCGGCGGCGTCGGCCCCATGGCAACTGCTTATTTTCTTGAGCGTGTTGTCACAATGACGGACGCGGAAACCGACCAGGAACATCTTGAGATGCTGATCTACAACCGGCCTTCCATTCCCGACCGCACAGCTTATATACTCGGAGAATCAGAAGAGTCCCCGGTCCCGAAGATCACTGAAAGTGCGCTGACGCTTCAGAGGCAGGGTGCTGACAGTCTGTGTATCCTCTGCGTGACAGCTCATACTTTTTATGATGAGATTGTATCTTCTGTTTCAGTGCCGCTGATTCATATGGTCAGAGAGACCGCCTGTACACTGAAAGATGCCGGAATCAAAAAAGCCGGTGTGCTTGCAACAGACGGAACCATTTCGGGCGGTGTGTTCCAGAAAGAACTGCTTGCTTCCGGCATAACGCCGGTCATCCCGTCCGAAAAGGAACAAAAGATCATCATGCATGTCATCTATCACTGCGTCAAAGCAAACCGCCCTGTTGATATCCGTGGTTTTATGCAGGTAGTTGCGTCACTCCAAAAGCAGGGGGCCGAAATGATTATTCTCGGCTGTACCGAACTCTCTGTAGTAAAAAACATCTTCCATCTCGGACACGGATATCTGGATGTCATGGATGTACTCGCCAGAAAAGTGATCCTGGATGGCGGAAAACGATTGAAACCAGCATATCAGGAGTTAATCCAATGATGAAAAATATTCTGGAGTATCTTGAACAGACTGCTCCCCGTTATCCCGACAAAACAGCCTTTGCAAACGATACCATGTCCATGACCTTCTCCGAGGTCGCTTCTGCAGCCCGGCGGATCGGTTCTGTTCTGGCACAGAAGCAGTATGCCTCTGAGCCGGTCGTGATCTATATGAAACGGCACCCGCATATGATTACTGCTTTTCTGGGGGTTGTATACAGCGGATGCTACTACGTTCCGATCGATGAGGAAATGCCGCGGTTTCGCATTGACCTGATTCTGGAAACGCTGAAACCACGTGTGATTCTGTGCGAAGAACAGACACGCGAAGAAATCAATGAATTTGCCTTCTCCGGGGAATTACTGGTATATGAAGAACTGATTCAGGCTGCACCTGATGAAGACTTACTTCATCAAATCCGCAGACGGCAGATCGATACGGATCCGATCTATATTGTCTTTACATCCGGTTCGACCGGTATTCCAAAGGGCGTTATTGCATGCCACCGCTCAGTCATTGACTATGCGGATCATCTGCTTGATGTGCTGAAGGTGTCAGATGAATCCGTTTTTGCCAATCAGACACCGCTCTATTTTGACGCATGCCTGAAGGAAATCATGGGAACGCTGAAGTGCGGCGCAACGACATATCTCGTTCCAAAGCAGCTTTTCCGCTTCCCGAAAAAGCTGGTCCAGTTCCTGAACCAGTACAAGATTAATACGGTCTGCTGGGTTGTCTCCGCGCTCACGATGATTTCGGCACTCAACACCTTTAAATCTGAAGTGCCGCAGTATCTGCACACCATTGCATTTGGGAGTGAAGTTTTTCCGATTAAGCAGTTCAATCTCTGGAGAAAGACGCTTCCCAATGCCAGATTTATCAATCTCTATGGTCCTACCGAAGCCACCGGCATGAGCTGCTATTACGAAGTAAACCGGGAATTTGCAGAGACAGATGTGATTCCGGTCGGACAGCCTTTTGAAAATACTGAAATCCTTCTTCTGGATGAACACGACCGGCCTGCAAAGGACGGAGAACCCGGTGAGATCTGTATCCGCGGAACCGCACTGACACTCGGTTACTATAACAATCCGGAAAAAACCAGTGAAGCATTCGTACAGAATCCGCTGCAGTCTCACTATCCCGAATTGATTTACCGCACAGGTGACATCGGCAAAATCAACGAATACGGCGAACTGGTGTTCCTGTCACGGAAAGATTTCCAGATCAAGCACATGGGACACCGCATTGAACTGGGCGAAATCGAAGCACGCGTTAACATGATCGACCAGATCCAGAGCGCATGCTGCGTATACAACAAAGAAAAGCAGAAAATCATTCTGTACTATACCGGGGATGTGTCCGAGAAAGATCTGCTCGCAGATCTGAAAACGCTGCTGCCCCGCTACATGGTTCCGAACAAGGTCGTCCCTCTGGCAGAAATGCCGCTGACCGAAAACGGAAAAATCAACAGAAAAATGCTGGCATCCAGACCTGTCTGAATGCCAGCGTTTTTTTACATGGAAATGACTGCACTGAACAGCATATGGACAACCCCAAGCAGCATCACGCAGGACAGATTTCTAAAGTAATTTTTACTGCCCTTCGCATTTGGGAAACACATGGATACTGCCAGCATACATGGCAGAATAATCGGATAAAAATACCGCGGCTGAACTCCCATCACGCTGTTGTAGCCGACCGGGGTAAATCCCAGATAAAGGCTGCAGGTTATCAACATACAGATCATCACGGCAAAGAGCGGAATCAGCAATTTCAGCAGAAAGCTCTCCCGTTTTCTGTGAAACGGCATTTTGTCCGGTGCAAGGATTGCAGCAATCCATACAGAAGCCGGCACAAAGAATGCCACCGATGAAAATGCAGTCTGAAATGTTGTCATATCTGACAGCACCATAAACTCCCGCAGCCGTCTGACAACATGCAGGAAGATCAGTTCTGCTGCATATTTCTTGTTTGCAAGAATGAATTTTATCTGTCCGCCTACATCGACACCTTCTACGCGCGTCTCCGTGTACGGGTAGATCCGCATGAGCGCGAACTGGAAGCAGGCAAGTGCCGCTGTCAGAATCAATGCAGCCGCCAGCAGTATCGTCCACTGTTTTTTCGTTGTAAACTTTTCCCGGGGAATCAGGAAAAAGAACAACAGTACCGGCGTATAGATCAGGTACTTGGACGTTGCAACTCCGATTACACACAGCAGTATGACCGCCATATCCCTTTTGCTCATATGCTCTGTTTCCGGTGCAAACCGATACTGCAGCGCCAGAGCAACCATCAGAACGGAACAGACGTCCAGCAGCATGTCACTGTGTACAGACCCCGCTACAGAGAGTATCATCGGCAGCAGCAGCACACCGAAAACAATTCCTCTGTAATATTTCGCTTTACGAATCGCAAGATATGCCAGAAGTACATATACGATGTAATTAAAGATGCGCCCTGCCAGAAGCACAAGGATACCCGGTGCATGCAGGCCGCGGAACAGTGCAATGCCGATTGCTGAAGGGATGTATGCAAAAAACGGATAGGAATTCATAAATTCCGTCGCTTCAAACACATTTTCATCAGAAAACGGCTTTGACAGTGCCTCCGGATCTGTGACCATACTCTTCAAATCCAGACGGTTGCGGTAACCAGCCATAAAATCATGGTAGTTTTCCGGCAGATATACACCGGATTGTCCGTCGATCAGATCGTATACCAGACGACCTTCCGAAATATCGAAAGCCTTGGACATATGTGTCGGCTCATCAATCGGATGCGGCATCGGATTCAGAATAATTATGAATGCCGAGAAAGCTGCCAGCATCAGGAAATTTCCTGCCGGGTCATTTCCAAGAAGCAGTACGAGCAGGAAAGACAGCAGGATCAGGATTATCAGCACCAGTTTCAGAACCACCGGCCAGCGTTCATGTCTGTATATAATCTGGTAATTAATACTGTTATCGCTGACTTTTCCGTTGATACTTACCTCGTCATCCCTTGCGGATGGCGCCGCTGCCAATATACCGACAGCACCCTTTTCCGAACAATTCTGCACAACTACCGTATAACTCTGTCCGTCTGCATCTGCTATTTCAGGAAATGAGATCACAAAGGATCCGTCATCTGATAAATCCGTCCGCTTCAGTTCATCCTGAAACACTGACTGTCCGGCGGCATCTTTTACTTTGATCTCAAATACGGCATCTTTAGATGTCTCTGATCCACTGAAGTATATCCTGATTCCCTGCAGATTCGCCTGATTGCAGCGAAACGACAATGACAGGGTCTCATCTGCATGTATGACTTCTGTACTGCCTGTTCTTCCGGTTGAGAGCGATTCAGCCACTTGTGCCGAACCCACCGGATGCATCGATGCTGCGGCGGCCCAGAAGACTGCCAGCAGCACCAGAAAAGGAATCCGTTCCTTTATCCGGCTGATAATCGATCTAAGCAATTACTTCTCCTCCTGGTCAGCGATTCCATTTTCCGACAACAACTGCCGTATGTCCGTATTCAAGCAGCAGAATATCGCCGCGTTTCAGTTTACCGGTCTTTTTGATATAGGAATTGGATGTATAAGCTTTAAACTTTCCGGTGCTCAGCAGCTTGCTGCGCAGAACACCTGTTGTTGCACTGTTTGATTTGTCATACATAACGGTAGACTGCGGAATTCCGGCATACATGCATGCCAGCGAAACAAGCGCGCTGCAGTCAGTCTCGCACGGTGTAGAGACGAGTCCCGGATCATAGCCGACCTTCTTCGCATAATAAAGAAGTGTATTGCGGTCGCCCATGTCATAACCGATGTTATCATTTTTCGCCGCACGTTCCATGGCATATGCAATCTTCTCCGCCATAACGGAGCTCTTCGGGCGAAGAACAACGTTCCACGGACGGTTGTACCAGCTTCTGATACAGACCTCTGTTCCAGTCTGGTCGCCGGCCTGTCCGTGATAGCCGCCGCCCCACTCATTTCCGGACGCATGCGCAATCATCAGATTCACATAATTTCCCGTGGTTTTGTTGAATGAATAGGTAACACCGTCAATTGTCTTGTCGCCGAGCACCATCTTTCCGTCTGTATCAAAGTAACAGGTATAGGTTTTACCGAGGCGGGTTACTTTCTGGAATCCGACCTTGGCGGCGCCTGTCTTCGTATCAAACAGATAATAACTGCCATTGATCTTCTTCAGCCCTTTAATGCGATGTCCCTTCTTGTTGTAATAGCACATCTTATAGACATTGTCGCTGAGTTTGATCGACACGAAGCCCTTCATGGTCATCGCATAATTATTCTTAAAATAATACCAGAACTTGCCGATCTTCTGTTCGCCGCGTACAGCGTGGCCATCCTTGTCATAATAACAATATTTATTGTTTTTCTTGCTGATCAGGATCAGCTTGTTTTTCGTGACTTTACCGGTCTTCTTGTTAAAGTAGTACCAGTAGTTTCCGATTTTTTTCTTACCCTTTACCATCGTTCCGTTCTGATAGTAAAAGGTGTGCGTATCATCCCATCCATTGACAACTTCCTCAGCGGCTGCAACGCTGACAGCTGAAACCGCAAGGTCTCCCCCTGCGATGCCCAGACCAAGCATCATACATAACAGGAGCATTCCGATTCTCTTTGCGATGTTCATTTTTGATTTCTTCACAACAATTCCCCTTTCGTGCTGCTGCTCCACTTAATACTTCTGTGTCTTAACAAAGGCCTCAATCCCGTCGGCAATGCCCTGCGCCATCTTGATCTGATTTGCCTTATTTGACATGAATCTGTCCTCGGACGGATTGGAAAGAAATCCCATCTCCAGGAAACAGGTCGGTACCTTACTCCAGTTCAGACCGCTCAGATCATCACGCTCAATCACGCCGATCTTTCGCAGGCCGGTTGCCTTTACATAGGAATTGATTACTTTTGTGGCAAGCTTTTTATTCACCGTATATCTGCTTCCGCAAAAACGATTTGATGAACTGTTGCAGATGGTGTGGGCGCCGTTCGATGAGGCACCGTCAGAGTCCGCGTGCAGGATCACATAGGCAGCTGAATTTGCCTTGTTGGCTTTCTTTGCACGCTGGCTGTTGCTGAGATTCACATCATGAGATGTGCGTGTCAGTTTCACTTTGAAGCCCCTGGACTTCAGTTCCTTCTGCACCAGTTTTGCGATTTCCAATGTCAGCACATACTCATCTTTCCGGGTCGCAACTCCCTGCGCACCGCCGGTCACCTTCGCTTTTGTAGCGGAAGCACCCGGACCAATCGGCTCGTGACTCGTATTTGCATTGCGCTGATGCCCGGCGTCGATCGTAATGACTGTCTGCTTCAGCTTGCCGGTATTTTCATTGAATGTATACCACTTGCCGGCTGTTTTATAATTTTCCCGGCGTCTTCCGTTCTTATCGTAATAGCAGGTTTTGTTTTTCCCCGGTACCTCTACGGTTGTTTTTACCGCCATTGCGCCTGTCGTTCTGTCAAAGTAGTACCAGTACTTTCCAATCTTTACCTCTCCTCTGACACGGCGTCCTCTCTTGTTAAAATAGCAGGTTCTGCCATCCTCCATCTTCACGAAGTCCTTCACTGTCATGGCAAAGTTCTTCGGATTGAAATAATACCAGTGCCTGCCGATCTTTACCTCGCCGGAAACGGCATGCCCCTCCGCGTCGTAATAGCAGATCTTGGTTTTCTTCTTTTTCTTAATTTCCTGAAAATCACTCTTGACTGCTTCGCCGGTCTCTTTGTCAAAAAAATACCAGAACCCCTCAATCTTCTTCGCTCCGGTCACCATCCTGCCGGCAGTATAGTACTTTGTGTGTGTGCTGTCCCAGCCGTCTGTGACAACGTCTGCTTTAACATTCACAGCTGCCCCTGTTACTGTCACGATAAGCAGCATCAGTGCCATTCCAAGCGTCACCGCAGAGCGTAAACCTCTGATCAATCTGTCTCGCATTTCCAATTTCTTCTCCCCTTTTCTTCCGGAACTATATTATCAGTTCTGACCCTTCGGCAGTTTAAATGAACTCTTCAGCGACACAACTCTTCCGAATACCGGTCTGCCCGGTTCTGAAAGCTTTGCGTCTGCATTGAAAAATCCATTTCGCACGAACTGGAAGGTATCATACGCTTTCGCATCTGCAAGTGCCGGCTCGAGATAACAATGCTCCATAATCTTCAGAGAATCCGGATTGAGGTTCATCGTTCCATCCTCGTTATAAACGCCCTTCTCCTCATCAATCAGATTCTCATACAGACGACACTCTGCCTCGAATGCTGTCGGCGCAGCCACCCAGTGGATCGTTCCTTTCACCTTGCGGCCGTCCGGACTTTCGCCGCCGCGGCTCTCCGGGTCATACGTGCAGTGAATCACCGTCACATTGCCGTCCGCATCCTTCTCGATCTCTGTACATTTTACAAAGTAAGCATACATCAGGCGTACTTCATTCCCCGGGAACATACGGAAATACTTGCGCGGCGGATTCTCCATGAAATCCTCCCGCTCAATATAAAGTTCCTTCGCAAACGGGATTTTCCGCGAACCGAGTGCCTCATTGTCCTTGTTGTTCGGCGCATCCAGATACTCGATCTGTCCCTCCGGATAATTATCAATTACCAGTTTTACCGGATCGAGAATTGCCATCATGCGCGGCGCCTTCAGCTTCAGATCATCGCGGATGCAGAACTCAAGCTGCGCATAATCTACGGAACTGTTGGCTTTTGCAACACCGCACAGCTCGACAAAACGCTGAATGGATTCCGGTGTGTAACCGCGTCGTTTCAGTGCCGCAATCGTCACAAGACGCGGGTCATCCCAGCCGTCCACAACACCGTCTGCGACCAGCTTCTTGATATAGCGCTTGCCAGTCACCACATTGGTCAGATACAGTTTTGCGAACTCAATCTGCCGCGGCGTTGACGGATAATGCATATCCTCTGCTGTCTCACGGATCGACCAGTCATACAGCGGTCTGTGATCCTCAAACTCCAGCGTACAGATCGAATGTGTAATTCCTTCAATCGCATCCTCAATCGGATGTGCGAAATCATACATCGGATAAATACACCACGCGTCACCCTGACGCTGATGTGACAGATGCGCAATTCTGTAGATGACCGGATCCCGCATGTTGATATTCGGAGATGCCATGTCAATCTTCGCACGAAGTACGCGGCTTCCGTCTTCAAACTCCCCGGCACGCATGCGGCGGAACAGATCCAGATTTTCCTCGACACTGCGGTTCCTGTACGGACTCTCCTTTCCAGGCTCCTTCAGTGTACCGCGGTATTCACGGATCTCTTCTGCAGAAAGATCACAGACATATGCTTTGCCTTTTTTGATCAGTGCCTCTGCAGCCTGATACATCTGCTCAAAGTAATCCGATGCAAAATACAAATGATCCTTCCAGTCGACACCGAGCCACTCGATGTCCTTCTGGATCGACTCCACAAACTCCGTTTCTTCCTTTGCCGGATTGGTATCATCAAAACGCAGATTGAATTGCCCGCCGTATTCCTTCGCCAGACCGTAATTCAGCAGAATTGATTTCGCATGACCAATGTGCAGATAACCGTTCGGTTCCGGCGGAAAACGCGTGCATACCTCCGTGTACACACCTTCCTTCAGATCCTGGTCAATGTACTGCTCAATAAAGTTTCTGGAAATGACTTCCTTGTCCATCGTGATTCTTCCCTCCATACCGTTATTTTATTCTTAACTTATCAGAACGCCTGTTTTCTTGTCGAATCTATAATACTTACCGTTAATTTTCTTTTTGCCGAATACCATGCGGCCCTTCTTGTTGAAATAACACTTTCCGCCCCGCGAAGAGACCCAGACAAACTTATTCTTCTGCATCCTGCAGTTCTTTTCGCTGAAGAAATAATACTTGCCCTTAATCTTCTTCAGCCCCTTTACGGCACGTCCCTGTCCGTTGAAGTAATACGTGAGGTTTTTCTCTGCAACTGTGACCAGCTTATTGCGAACCATCACGCGGCTGTTTGGCTTAAAATAGTAATAATAACCGTTAATCTTCTTTAATCCGGTGACCGCACGTCCTTTATTGTTATAATAGCGTGTCTTTCCGTTTTCCGTCACGAACGCATTTGTTTTCATTGCGCCGGTTTTCTTATCAAAATAGTAGAGACGCTTCCCGATCACCTGCGATCCGAAAACCATCCTTCCGTCTTTTCCGAAATAACAGGTTTTGTTTCCCTCTGAAACATACTGGAACCCGGTGAGATACTTTCCATCCGGATCCTGCAGATACCAGCCGTCATCTTTTTTAACCTGCTTATTCGCCGCATAGAAAATTGTATATTCGCCGTGTGCTCCCGGCCAGCGCCATGCCCCGCTGTTAATGTCGGTCCATGTGTGTGTCAGCTGATCACAGACCCATGATTTAAACTCACTTGCGGGATCATAAACTGCGAACCGCCCGTTCCGATATCCCATAATCAGAATAAAATGTCCGCCGCCGCCGCCGAATTTGGATTTTTTTTCAAGCACCATAACCGGATTACCCGCCAGAATCTCAGAGACAATTCTGGCCTTTCCCGGCTGCGCGACCGTTACAGCACGAAATCCGTACTTTGCAGCTGATTTCACACCCACATCACGGTCACCTGCCACACCATTAAATCCGCAGGCGCGGTTCATGATATTGACCGGATTCAGAACCTCGCCCCGCATATACGAAATCGCCATCGCAGAGCAGGCAAATCCGCATCCGTTACCGCTGAGCGTTCGCGTAGAACCCTCAAAATGCTGTCCGCCCCAGCTGCCGTTGATAAACCCGTGGAGTTCCGGAACCCAAAGTCCTTTATGCTGATTGATGTAGGGCACTTTTAAAATTCTGTCTCCGGGTATCGTAGCAGCCCCGGCATTTTTTACAGGTGCAAACAAAAGAAGTCCCAGAAAGATCATAAAAACTGCCGCGGTTCTCCGCAGACCTCTAAAATCATATAACCCGCTGCTTCCCGATTTCATTTCTTTCTGCATAAACCAGACTCCTTTCACAAATGCTGCATGAACCTTGTCTTTTTTTATTTTCGAAAAACGAACAATTTACTGAATACATAATTTGAGACTGTCACTATGACCTGCACCACAAGCTTCGCGATCTTATCATTGATACCCCCGACAGTCACCATCAGAAACATGACTCCCATATCCATTCCCAGTGTCGCCAGACGCGCTGCATAGAATGCGCCTGCTTCCGCCAGCATATTGGGGTTCTTGCTCTCGAAGACAAATTTCCGGTTTGTAAAATAGGCAAATGTCACCGCTGCAATCCAGGAAATAATGTTGGCCGCCTGCAGCTGCAGTGCCTTGTGCGGATCCAGAAATGTCACAACACAGATATAATATACCGCAAGACTGACCACTGTCGTGAGGACGCCGACAATCAGGTAGTTGACGATTTCTTTGTATTTACGATATAGCTCCATGAACATGTTCATCAAAAAACTCCATCACATTTTTCGATTTACGAATTGCTTCGTGCTTCGCACTTTCTCAATTCTACCCACAATTCAGATTCCGCGGGGCTCCTTCCCCGCTTCATCTTCATTGTGGGGCGTATCAAACCCCTTCACATCCACATTCATATAGCCATGATGTGGATCCTCTGCTTTTGATACTTGTAAATCAAAATTCAGCCGCTCCTCTTCCACAACAAGCGGCCTGTGGAGCACACGCTGGTTGATTGCGAGAATATACTCCCCGAGCAGTCCGATAAAGAACAGTTCCACGCCGCCCAGAAAGAACACGCCGATGACAAGCGGCGCAATACCGGAGCGGAACCAGTCCCAGTGAATCAGCTTCAGGATAAAATACACGATTGCCACAAGAAATGACAGTGCACCGATCGCGAATCCGATAAATGTCGCAAACCGCAGGATTACCTTCGAGTATGCTGTGATGCCGGTCATCGCCACATCATAGAGACTGTAGAAGTTATTTTTGCTCTTGCCCGCCCGGCGGTTCGGCCGGTCATAGGGGATGGTTTCGTAATCGTATCCGAGTTCCGCGATCATCCCGCGCAGATACGGCATCGGATCATCAATGCCGCGCACCACATCCACAAATGCTTTATCATAGAGGCCGAATCCGGTGAAGTTTTCGATATGTCCGATATCCGTAATCTTGCGCAGAAGTTTGTAATAAATTTTGCGCATCCAGGCCATGAACCGGCCTTCGCTTGTCTTGTTCTTGATACCGATCACAATCTTGGATCCCTGCTCCCAGGCCCGCACAAGCTGCGGGATCATCTCCGGCGGATCCTGAAAATCCGCATTCAGACGGAGTACGGCATCGCCATAGGCCTGCTTCAGGCCGTGCACCGGTGAGCGCATCTGCCCGAAATTCCGGGCATTGAAAATCGCCTTGACGTGATGATTCTCCTCACACTGCTTCCGCAGCAGCTGCCGCGTGCGGTCTTTGGAGTGGTTGTCGATATAAATGATCTCATAATCATATTCGGGCAGCTCGTTTTCGAAAATATTAACGAGCGTCTCTGTCATCGGACCGACATTCTCCTCCTCGTTGTAGGTCGGAATGACGACCGAAAGCAGTTTTCTTCGTTCCATGTGATTCTCCCTTAATGTGCGTACAGCGCCGGAAGTCCTGCGTCAGCAGAATCCCTGCCATCAGGCGCTGCGGTTGTTTCAGCGCAGCTGTTCACTCTCTGTCATGGGGATCTCCAGCTCTGCCTCCAGATCCTCCCTGGAAAGAAACGGCGCCATGTCCTCCAGCGGTGCAGACACCATTCTGCCGTCTTCCAGCTTTCTGGACGCCGCCTTTGGCTCTGTCTTCTGCAGGGGTGATACCTCCACGCGGATCAATGCCGGAAGCGGCAGTTCCATAGCTGCCGCAAGGTCTTCCGCCAGCGTCTCATTGCACAGACAGGTTCCATAGGAAAGCCCAAATGTATCAGCCAGCTTTGCCGGATCCGGGAATCCCAGATCGCCGCTCTCTTCACCGATACCCACAAGCGGCTCCCCAAAATAAGCCTGCTGTGTCTGCCGGATTGAATGATAACCACCGTTGCAGATCAGGAAAATCCGTACCGGCAGCCGGTTGGTCGCAATCGTCTGCAATTCCTGCAGATTCATCATACAGGATCCCTCGCCGTCCACAACGTTAACAATCTTACCCGCTTCTTTTACCGCCTGACTTCCGCCGCAGGCATTTTCCTGCGCACCCGTGGACTGCGCATCTGCCTGAAAACTGTCACCATCTGTCCTGTCCGTCCGGTTCAGAGCCCGCGCAAGTCCGACGGCAGCCGGCAGTCCATAGCCCATGGATGCCGTAGCAGAATTGGTGTAGAACCGCTGGCCTTCTTTCACACGAAAGGCCTGTGTTCCTGTCACACGGGACGTCCCGCAGCTTGCCAGCAGCTGCGCGCCTTCCGGCAGAAATTCCGAGAGCATATCATAAAATGCATAAAGGTTGCCTTTACCATCCGGCTGCGGCCCCTTTTCTGATGCTGTCACTACCGGATAGCGGCGCTCCCGTTCGGCAGAACGTACGGTCCACGCCGGGTCCGCTGTCAGCGGATGCTCTTCCGTGACACCCATTTCCCGCATCCGGCGGATCAGCTGCTCCATTAGCGTACGTGCATCACCGGCCACCGGCAGCGATACATGCAGGTTCGGTTTTTTCAGTTCTTCAGGATCCAGATCATTTAAAATCGTATAGGCTTCCCGGGCCCAGTCCCGGTAATTAAATCCTGTCTGCAAAAAGCTCTGACGGCTGCCGACCGAAAAGAACACATCACTGCCCGCCATCGTCAGATTGCCGCCGCGGCTTCCGGTCATTCCTGTTCTGCCGGCATAAAGCGGATGATCATTCGGAATCAGATCAACACTGGACATGCCCGTCAGCACCGGTGCGCCAAGCAGTTCCGCAAGTTCCAGAAACAGCTTCTCACCGCCTGCAGCGCGCACACCGTAACCGCCAAAAAGAACCGGCCGCTCTGCGTTTTTCAGTTTTCCGATGATCTGTTCGATCAATTCTTCCGGATAGTCTGATGTAGATCCGGTCTCCGGGATAAATCCATTCTGTGCCTCCGGATCAATCTCAGCGGCCTGCACATCCAGCGGAATATCCAGCCAGACAGGCCCCTTCCGCCCGTGTGTCATCTCATAGAGCGCACGCTCTGCACAGTAACGGACATCTTCCTTCCGCTCGATCATAACTGCGTATTTGGTCATGGCCGCGGCCGCTTTCGTGATGTCAAATTCCTGTATTCCCATAGAACGCAGGTTTAATCCACTGCTTCTGACAGTTGTCGCGAAGCGCACCTGTCCGGAGATCACCAGCATCGGGATCGACTCCATCCACGCACACAGAACACCCGTCATCGCATTCGTTGCACCGGGGCCTGACGTTACCAGCGCCATCGCCGGCCGCTGCTGTACCCGCGCATAGGCTTCTGCTGCCATTGCACAGGCCTGTTCATTATGCTGATAGGTGCACCGCATGACAGGACTGTGTCCAAACGAATCATTCAGGTGCATCGCACCGCCGCCGTTGACAACGAACACATCGCTGATTCCGGCATCTGCGCAAAGCTGCACCAGATAATCTGATACTTTGATCATTTAAATATAATCCTCACATAACTGCTCGCAAACCATGGTCTTGCCGGACTGCTGCACCGGCAAAACATCAATGTATTCAATCGCACATTCTGCATCTTCGCCAAGGTATTTCTTGTAGGAAGCAATCACTGCTGCCTCATCGACTGCAGCATCCGGATACGGATTGAGTGTGAGCCTGTAGGTTTTCAGACCGGTCTGCGTACATTTTGCCTGCCGCAGAATCCCCTGGAAATTCAGCAGGTTATTCATAAAGACATGCATGGAAAGCGGATGGCCTGATGTATTGTAGATCAGCGAGCCGCGCCGGCCGTAGATCTCCGTGAATTCTGCGTGAATCCGCCCGTCTTCGTCTGTCCATCTGTGAATCTTTCCGGTATCCCCGGTGTCATACCGGATCATCGGAAATGCCCTGTTATAGTAATCCGTCACAACAATCCTGCCAAGCTCACCTTCGTCCGCCGGCTCGTCGCTGTCCATCTTCAGAATCTCAATTTCATAACTGTACAGGTCAATGGTATAAGTATCTGCGCCATTCAGACTGACTGCAATAAAACCGTTTTCGTTGTTTCCGTATGTAAGAACCGGACGAACCCCGAAAATCTGCTCCGCTTTCTCGCGTGTAGATGCCGGCAGTGCCTCACCCATCGTGAAGAGCATCTCGACCGGCCAGTCTTTCCACTCCAGTACCTGCAATTCCTTTCGCTCTGCGTAATCGGAAAGAGCTGTCAGGGCACTCGAATACATTACCAGCACCTGAATCTGTTCCTTCCGGATCCGGTCAAAGATTGCCTGCACCTGCTCATCTCCCATGTTGGAGATCTCAATCATTTTCAGATTATTCTTGAACGATCTCCATTTTGAGATCGTATTTTTTCCTTCAATCCATGCACGGAACTCTCCACGCTTCATTCCCAGACGAAATCCATTCAGTTCCAGAACTGCCATGAAATTCATGTTGACATGATTCATTTTTTCCGGATCCGCAAGAACCGTAAACGGCGTTCCCGTTGAACCGCTGGTTGACAGATGTGCGAGTGAATCCTTCATGTCACGATACGCATCACTCAAGACATCGTCGTAATGTTCGATGAACTGCAGCTTGTTCAGCACCGGAAAATCAGAAAGCGACACCGTATCAATATCCTTCAGATTTGCATCATTCGCAAACCGCGTCTGATAAAACGGACAATTTGCAGCCGCATACTGAAGCAGCGCCTTCTTGCGCCGTGCCACGTACTCCGGCGTCACACCGGCAACAATTTCCGACTTATTCACTTCTTTCAGAAGGTTCAGTTTCCCGCCCTGCAGCTTATCGAGCGTATTAAATGCCAGCCTTCTGGTCACTTCGCCAATATTCATAACCATCTCACTTTCATTGCTCTGCGCATAGTTATACAGATACTACTATACAATAAAAGAGGCCGGTTTTCAACAAAATGAAATGCGCTTCGGCGCGGCGCGTATGTCCGGGCAGTATGCTTGTAAACATCTGTTCCGCTGCCGATGCAGGATCCGGTATAAAAGGGGTTCCGTTTTTGTGTTGTCGATTTTTTAGTTTTATGGAAAAAGCCGCCGGCAAGTCATCCTTCGACCTGCCAGCGGCTTTTTACCATATGATTTTGATGCCCGCTCAAAAAACACCTTATCCCTGATAGGCATTCCAGAGTCTGTCAATCCGCCTTGCACCGATCACAGACAGAATGGTTGCCACGATACCAAGGCCGATCGTTCCGCCGCTTGCAATTGCCAATACCGCAGTAATTGCGCCGACTGCAGCCAGTGCATATGCGATGGTTGTACTTCTGTTCTTCAGAAGCATGATGCCAAGTACAACTCCTGCCACTGACAAAATCGCAAAGAAACCAAAAAATCCCATGTTCACCTGATATCCCTGCGCCTGAAGCTCTGCAGCCTGTCCGAATGAAGCGAACCCAAGGACCCCTGTGATAATTCCGACAACCCCGGCCCATGTAAACCAGCTGTTTTCCTTTTTCAGCTCCGGCCGCTTCACAAATTCTTTCTTTGTAAGTCCTGCAGGAAATGTACTGAGATCCACTTCTACCTTTGCCATAATGTGCCTCCCTCATTTTTTTACATGTAAAAATAAACCACTGTTCTGGTGATGCTTAAACAAATGTATGGTATCACATAAATTGAAACAATTCAATCAAGGAAAAAGCATGCTCAAAATGGAATTTACCCTCGCACACTTAAGCTTTTGATTTTCTGCATAAAATGACCATTTTGTGCAGTTTCTGAACCGCTTAAACCAACCAGTTTAGGGGGTGATGGCGAATGCCGAAGATCTTTCAGACACGCAAAAAGACCCTGGCCGGCTCAGGCTGTTGTTGCCCGAATCGCACAAGGTCTTTCTGGTTTTATGTTGTCCCGTCAGGAAAATCGAATTTTAGCTGAACAGGAAAATTTAGTTTTGCCGTGACATCGCTGTCCCCGCATTTTTCATTTATCCTGCTTATCAAATTTTCACGTATCCTGCTCCGCTCCTGCGCGGAACACTATTTTTCTCCTCTTTTTACCTTTTTTGCTTTCACCTGCTTTGGACCAGCTGTGCGTTTCCTCACGCAACCGGTCCCTCTTTTTTTCTTCTTTTTTTTCCTGTTCTGTCGTACCGATCCGTCCGGCGCTCACCGGGTCGAATCAGGTCGCTACTCCCGCTTTTGCCAACGAACGGCAGGTCAGATCCCCTCCGCCTCCGCGACGTCCCACTCCGCTGTTATTCCGCTTCGTGTGCCATCGCGTCGGCTGTGAGACCGGCTCCACCGTATGTGACCGATTGTGGATTCGGTCCTGCTTCCGTCCCGTCCGCGTCAGTTTTTTTCACGGGAGTTTTCTTTGGTTTTTTCTTTTTTTCCTTTGTT
>JAFRGW010000063.1 GCA_017433615.1 Eubacterium sp. | reverse complement strand
TCTTTATTACGTGGTTTTTATTATCCGCACAGCAGCAGCTTCATTTTTGAAAAATGATTTTTGTATTCTCCCGCGCTCAGCGTGGTGTAGATCCGCGTCGTATCGATACACGCGTGTCCCAGCAGATCTGCGAGATGGACGATGTCTCCGGTCTCCCGGTAGAACGTCACCGCGAACAGGTGCCGGAGGTTGTGCGGAAATACTTTTTTCGGCGAAACATGTGCTTCTTCGCTGAGTTCTTTCATTTTCTTCCAGATATAACTTCTGTCCAATGGTTTCCCCCGCGATGTAACAAATACCGGCCCGCTCTTGATGCCGCGTCTGCTGCAGTATTTTTTCAGCAGGCGGCAGAGTTTGCGGTCCAGCAGGAAGATTCTGCATTTTCCTTTGTTGTCGATCTCGGCGCTGCCCCGCTTCAGACTCTCCACGGTGATGAATTTGTGTTCGCTGACGCGGATGCCGGTGCTGCAGATCGCCTGCATCAGCAGGAAGAGGCGCCTGTTCTTGTGACGCGCCGTCTTCAGGAGCCGCATGTATTCCTCGTGTGACAGCTCTTTGTCATCGTACCGGAATGTCCGGCGCTGCCTCCGGTACAGCCGTACACACAGATCGCCCCGGCCGATGAACGTCAGAAACCGGTTCAGTGCCACCAGCATCGAGTTGGCACTCGACACGGCGTATTTCTGATGCAGCAGATCCTTGTAGTCCAGAACCTGCTCTTTGTTCAGACGTTCTGAGAAGTCCTCCCGTTCGCGTATGTCTGCATCTGTACCTTCCTGCAGAAATACCTCAATGTCATGATCGTATTTTCGAAGGGTTGCCCTGCTCCGCTCTTCCTCGCGCAGGCGAAGAAGGAACGCTTTCTTGCACGCTATCGCTTTCATACTGCATTCTCCTTTCTGTGATACTTCAATAGTCGCATTTGTACCCCGACCCCAAGTATAGCATGCAAGGTTTGGTAAATATATCCTATTTTCTTTGGGAATTTGATTGTCCTCTATATGTATTATATGACAGGTTGGACGGAAAGAAAATTCCATTTGATGTACTACCGGTCTGCTTTTTTTATTTGATCGTTCTTCATGTATAAAGATATGAGAAAGGCGTTTCAGAACTTGTTGTCGCAAAATGCGACGTCAAGTGAACGTTGTAAATCCATCCGGCATCCAGTATATTATTAGTAGAAACAATTCACCGCATTGCCACGATAAAGCAGTTAGCAGGAAGGGCTTTTCATGAGTATTTCTTTGATTCTATATGTTATGATTGTCATCCTCGCCGGCTCGTGTGTTCAGAGTGCGCTGGGATTCGGGACAACGATGATTACCATGGGATTTCTCCCGCTTGTGATGGCGTACAGCAAAGCCATGGGGCTTTCGATCATCATGGTCAGCATCAGTACGCTCTATATTTCAATAAAATACCGGAAACACATCCGCTGGGCGGTTATGCTTCCGGTTCTGATCCCGACTGTGATTATCTGTGGAACGGTCAACCTGCTGTCCGCAAAGGTCAACTCGGATGTCATGTATCTGCTGCTCGGGTTTATGTTCGTGGCAGTTTCGATCTTTTTCTTTGTATTTTCGCAGCGGATCCATATCCGGCCGACGCCGGTTTCCGGCGGCGTACTCGGTGTGATCACCGGTATCTGCTATGGACTGTTTGCTTCCGGAGGACCGACTGTGGCGCTTTATCTGCTGCCCGCTGTTGAGGATAAGACCGATTATCTGGCGACGATCCAGGCGTTTTTATGCGTGAATAATCTGGTGATTCTGGTAATCAGTCTGGTGCTTGGGCGCCTGGAAGCAGGCGATTTGCCGATGATTATCGCCGGCATCATCGGGATGGCCGTCGGCACGCTGCTCGGACTTATCGTCCACAATAAGATCCCGTCCGATGTCTTCGGGAAGGTGATCTATGCGTTTGTCGGAGTTGGGGGCGTGTGGATTATTGTGAGTCATTTGATGTGAATATAAAGGAAAACTCCCCGGGACAATGTCCGGGGAGTTCCAGAGGCTATACCTTTCGGCCATACGGCCTCTTTGAAAATCTATTAATGTACCCACTGTATCTTGCGAAGCAAGCGTGGGACTTAATCTAAAGTCATATTACACAATTAAAGCATCGTCTGTCAAATACAAATCATACGCTCTCTTCATTTTTTGTTTTATCATAGTAAAATCGTTATTTGTTAATCTTCCTATACATCCTCGATGATAGTCTAATCTGGCTTTACTTACAGCCTTAATCTCCTCACATTGAATTAAACTATCTTTCATCAGAAAAGAATACGTACTAATACCATTTGGAACGGTTCTGCCAGGAGTAACCATCATATTTTCATCAGACGTAGATGAATATAATAAAAACCAAGAGTCTTGAGCGGGAAGATTACGAGAATTCACTTTCCCTTTTGCATCGGTAATGCATAATACAACAACTTTTTCAGAACGATTGATCTTATTGTTTGATACCACCAACACAGGACGTTGCTTATTCTTTTCCGCACCCACATTGAATCCCATATCACAATACCAAATCTCACCATGCAAAACCTGTCGTTTTCTTACGGAATGATATTTCGAAGCTTTGTGATAGTTGACTTTATCTTTTAACCATTCAGCAATCTGAAAATATTCTCGCGTTTCATTAAGCATTAATTCTTTCCTCCATTGCTATAGGTTGAAATAATCTTGAAATTATTTAAAAAATCGCCGGGGACTAGCCCCGGATATGACATTTTCTCCAATTTGATAAAAACTGAACTTCCGAACGCGCATGGTTTACAATAAGTTTTTTACACTCATATTATCCTTTACAAATCGTATATTGTCAAGAGTTGTTTTATGTGAATTTGATTACTGCACCTTTTCCCACCTATATCAGAAAATCTCCGCCAGCGGTGCGGTCTCTACGCCACTATTTAAAAGAGAGCGGATGCATCGAAATACAACTCGCTCTCTTTTAAGGCTAATTTTAGTGTTGTCTGCCAACGGTCAATCACATTATTGATTAACAAATGCTTCAGATTTATAAGTGTTAGCCACACGCAAGATAACACGTATCTTGTGCTTATACTATCGCATATCTCTCCGAAAAGTCAATATAAATGCAATGCTTGTTCTGGTTTAATCAAACAATGATCTCCGCCAGCGGTGCGATCTCTACGCCCTCCGCTTCGAGCGCAGCACGGATCTGCGTGACGAACGCGAGGGCTTTTTCGTTGTCCCCATGGACGCAGATGGAGTCCGGAATGATCTCGATATCATTGCCGTCTGCTGCCGTGATCTTATGTTCTTTTACCATCCGGATGACACGTTCGATGGCCACTTTTTCATCATGGATGACAGCGCCTTCCATGGTGCGCGGCATCAGGCTGCCGTCCGGCATGTATGCGCGATCCGCAAATACTTCCCGCGCTGCAGGCAGACCGATGTCCTGTGCGGCTTTGATGCTCTCGCTGCCGGAGAGGCCGAGCAGGATGATCTCCGGATCAAACTCCTGTACTGCCTTTGCGATTGCCAGTGCGAGGTCATAGTTCTTGCCGGCCATGTTGTAGAGTGCGCCGTGCGGCTTGACGTGCTGGATCTTGACGCCCGCGGATTTGGCGAATCCGAACAGCGCGCCGAGCTGGTATGTGATATAGGCCGCTGCCTCAGCCGGCGATACGTTCAGGTTCCGGCGGCCGAAGCCCATGAGATCCGGAAATCCCGGGTGCGCACCAATGCCGATGCCGGCTTCTTTCGCGAGCGCGATGGTCTTCTTCATGACTTCCGGGTCGGAGGCATGGAAGCCGCATGCAATGTTGCAGGATGAGATCAGCGGGATGACCTTCTCATCCATTCCGATGGTATATGCGCCGAAGCTTTCGCCAAGGTCGCAGTTCAAGTCTACTTTTGACATATTCTGTCCCTCATATTTGTCTGCTGCCGGCGGATGCCCGCCGGCGCAGAAATGCCAGTCAATATACAATTACTCCTTCAGATCCACGTTCTTCACATCCAGAATCAGCATATGTCCCGGTGCGTGTGTGATGGCAAAGTCCGGCTTGGTGTTCATGACAACGGACTGCGGTGTGACGCCGCACGGCCAGAACATGGTCACTTCTCCTTCTTTGATATCGACCGGATCGCCGAATTCCGGATGATTGATGTCCTTGATGCCGATGACAGACGGATCGCCGATGTGGATCGGGCTTCCGTGTACCTTCGGCAGGGTCGCTGATACGGTGACCGCCTTCACAACCTGCTCCGGCGGAACCGGACGCATAGAGACGACCATTTTGCCGGAGAAAATGCCAGCCGGCGTGGTGTCGATATCTGTGATGTACATCGGCACGTTGCGTCCCATGGTGTTGTGACGCATCTCGATGCCGGCCTCGATCAGCTCTGATTCAAAACTGAACGAGCATCCGATCAGGAACCCGACCAGATCATCGCGCCAGAACTGCTCCACATCGGTGTACTCACCGATGCAGACACCCTTCTCATAGATCCGGTATTTCGGGAAATCCTTCGCGATATCACAGTCCTCCGCCATGAACTTCGTAAACCGGCTGCCCGTATCCAGCACCTCAAGTACCGGGCACGCCTTCGGATTGCGCTGCGCAAACAGCAGAAAATCATACGCCAGATCCTGCGGCAGGATGATCAGATTTGCCTGCGCATAGCCCGGGCAGAGGCCGCTCGTCGGTTCTGTGTATTCACCCTTTCTGATCAGATGCCGCATTTCGAGCGGGGTCTTGTCCATATAATCCTTGATCATATCATAATTTCCTTTCTTCTTGTCCTACTCTTCATCCTCCCGCGGCAGGAACAGCGGCCCCTTGAGCTGGCTGCAGTGCTCTTTCCACGCTTTATCCGCCTCGCGCATCAATGCCTGTGCTTCCTGCACGGTCCGTCTGGTGAACCGCACCTTCTGGCCGGGCCGGAGCTGTGCGAACAGCGGGATGTCTACATTGATGATGGATGCGATCTTTGCGTAGCCGCCGGTGGTCTGGCGGTCGGCCATCATGACAATCGGCTCACCGGTACCAGAGATCTGGATGCTTCCGTTTACGATTCCGTCGGAGAGGATGTCATAGCCGTTGATGGCTTCGACAACCGGTCCCTTCAGGCGGAAGCCCATGCGGTCGCTCTGGTTGCTGATCGTGTATTTACTCTCATAAAATGTTTTAATACCTTTTTCGGTAAACATGTCTTCCTGCGGGCCGGGGATGACGCGGATCTTCGTCAGTTCTGCATCCTCCGGCGAGACGAGATGCCGGTCCGGCACCCACCGCCAGGAAAGATTCTGCTTGCCGAATCCGGGATGGCGCAGTTCGATGACGTCGCCCGCTTCCAGCGCGCGCCCGTGAAAGCCGCCGATGCCGCAGCGGACATTGGTGCTGCGGCTTCCCATGACTTCCGGGATGTCCAGCCCGCCGCCGACCGCGATGGAGCCGAAGGTCCCGACACTGCCGGTTAAGATCGTTACCATTTTGCCGGCAGGCACATGCACAGCTTTATCGGCCGGATATTTTTTCCCTTCTACGTCGATGGTGAAATCACCGCCGCAGACGGCGATATTTACTTCTTCGTCAAACCGGAGAATCGGTCCCGCGAGGCAGAATTCAATGACCGCCTCCGAGTCCTCATTATTGACCAGAACATTTGCCATGCGGGACGCCACACGGTCAATAAATCCGCTCGGCGCGAAGCCGCTGTTCTGATAGCCGACTCTCCCCTTGTCCTGAATCGTCGTGCGCGGACCGGGGAATATTACATGCATTGCCATATCTTCAGCCCTCCCTGATCCACTGGTATTCGTATTCGCCGTTTTCGATCTGCCTTCTTATATGAAAGAATTCCTCTTTGTCGATCGGCACGAACCGGATAAATTCGCCTGCTTCGTAGAGAATCGCCTTCTCCCGGTTGTGGTCGTAAAGATCCAGCGGCGTCCGTCCGATGATCTGCCAGCCGCCCGGCGATACGAGCGGATAAATGCCGGTCTGGTCGGCGGCGATGCCGACGGAGCCCTTCTCCAGACGCTCCCGGGGATCCTTCAGACGCGGGGTGCTGATGGATTTGTCCATGCCGCCCAGGTAGACGAATCCCGGCATGAAGCCAAGCATGTAGATCAGATAATCCGGTTTGCTGTGCCGCGCGATAACTTTCTCCTCGGAAATGCCCGCATGCTGGCTGACAAATTCAAGATCCGGCCCGAACTCGCCGCCGTAGCAGACCGGGATGAGGATTGTCTTCTTCTTCATCCGGTCGCCCTCAAAATTCATGTGCTTCAGTTCGAAGTCGATCCGGGACGCGAGCTCATCATAGCCGATCACAAGGGGACGATAATGCACCATGAGCGTGGCATACGTCTGCACGTATTCATTGACCCCTTCGATATTCATTTTTGTGAGTGTCTTTCTGGCAATTCGAACGACTCTGCTGATCTCCGGATCGATCTCATTTCCGAAAACGATCGTCAGGGCAGAATCGCCTACCGGGAGAATTTTGTAATTCATAGATGTTCCTTTACTATCTGATATAGCACGGTCGCCGGCCGTGTGCGCCGGTTCCGTCCGGGTTTGCTACATTGCGTGAGGCGGCATTTCCGGAAAAATAATGAAAAACGGAAGCCTGTCAAGTAAGGCAGGCCTCCGCCAAATTTAACTGTTACGAAACTACCATTAACCTGAGATCAGTGCCTGCAGGCCGGAGATGAATGCACGCATATTTCTTGCCGCGATGAAGATGAAGATCGCGATGACAAGGACGACCAGGATGTTGAACCACATTTTGTTCTTGTGGTTCTGCATGATCTTGTTGTCATTTGCGACGATCAGCAGCAGGATGCCGGTGATCGGCAGAAGCAGTGCGTTCGCAGCCTGTGCGAACAGGATGATCTGCGTCGGGCTTGCGCCGAGTGTGCAGGTTGCGATCAGTCCGAATGCGAGGACGATGATCCAGAATGCTTTGAAGCGGCCCTTCTTCATGTCTTCGCCCCATCCGAGGATACCGGAGGAAGCAAAGGCAGCTGCCAGCGGTGCGGTCAGCATGCTGGTTGCACCTGCTGCGAAGAGGCCGATACCGAAGATGACCGTTGCCCAGTTGCCAAGAAGCGGGGTCAGTGCCTTCGCCATGTCAGCGCCGGATGCGATCTCGCCGCCGGTCGCATGGATCGTAGCTGCCGCGCAGATGATAATTGCCATGGAAATGATGCCGCCAAGGCCGATGGAAATGACGGAGTCAAATCTGGAGTTTGCAAGTGCATCATCCTTGTCGCCGGAATGTCCCCACTTTGTGGAAGCCGAAGCCGCGTGGAGATAAATATTGTACGGCACGACGGTGGTACCCATCAAAGCCGCAACCGTCATCCAGTCGCCGCCCGCCGGCACTTTAAATCCGAAGAGCCCCTTGAGAACTGCGCCCCAGTCCGGGCTTGCCGCAAATGCGCAGATCAGGAAGATCACGCCCATCAGGACGACCAGCGCGGTCAGCAGGTTCTCGACACGGTTGTAGCTGCCCGAGAACAGCAGGATAAATGCGATTACCGCGAGAATCACTGCCATCACGATCTTGCCGGTCTGGTTGTCCAGTGCCGGGAATGCAGCCTGCACACCGAGGATGGATCCGGTCAGGTTGCCGGTCTCATACGCGATGTTGCCGACGAAGACAGCCGCGATAACCAGGATCGAGATCAGGATCCGTGCGCCTGCGCTGGTGAACTTCGTCCGCAGCGCCTCGCCAAGACCCATGCCCGAAACAATTCCGAGACGCGCAGCCATGGACTGCATGATAATAACGGAAATAACTGAAAGCAGCATTGCCCACAGAAGCGTGTAGCCTGCTGTTGCACCTGAGATGGAACACGATGTGACAGTACCCGGTCCGATAAATGCAGCTGCGACCAGCGCACCAGGACCTACGTTTTTAATTCTTTGTCCTATGTTGCTCATACTACCTCTCCTCTCACCAAAACCAAATTACTTTATCATTTTACAACACTGTCGCGCAAAATGCAAATATCCGACAGAATTTAGTGAAAAAGAGTCGGCGGCATAGTGATATTGCACAAATTTTTCACAAGACTGCGAATTCCACAACGCAAAAGAGGGACGGATATTTGTCTGCCTGCGAATTCCACCTGAGCAGGAAGACAAATATCCGTCCCCTAATAAATAATTTTATTCGTACCTCACACTAATGGTTCCATCTCCGGCCACCTCAAACACCAGCTCTGTATGTGCCGGTGCGGCCGGCATGCCCTGTGGTACAGGCGGGCAGTCTGAGAAATATACGGCTGCTCCTTCTTCCTGCATCATGGACAGGATCTCAGGGGCCGCGCTTTCGTATCTGCGGTCGCTCGAAGCGCAGCAGATGACGCATGACGGATGGATTTTCCGGAACATTTCCCGGCTGATGCCGTCC
Organism: Eubacterium sp.; assembly: GCA_017433615.1. Classification (GTDB taxonomy): domain Bacteria; phylum Bacillota; class Clostridia; order Lachnospirales; family Lachnospiraceae; genus CADBRN01. The sequence goes on along the minus strand of JAFRGW010000063.1, from coordinate 23,880 downwards.
TGCTGTCCGTGGTGGCCGACTTTGAAGATGTCGGCTGCCAGATCAGCATCGGCAATTCCGGCATAACCGTCCCGGTTGGTATCGCCGGGCAGAAGGATTTTTCTTCCTGCGTATTCCAGCTGCAGGATCACCGAGAGGTTGTTCATGTTAGCGTCTGCGCGGCAGCATGCGCTGCGCAGGGCGTTTTCCGGTTCCGTTGTTCCGGCTGTTCCGCTCTGTTCTGCCGCTGCACCAGACGTTCCGGCTATCCTGCTCTGTTCTGCCGCTGCACCAGACGTTTCGCCTTCATTGCTCTTTTCTGCAGCCGCGTCCGCAATTCCTGTCATCAGCGCTGCCAGTTCCTCTGTCTTTGCATGGTCAGGGGAAAGTACCCGGATGCGCAGGCCGCCGGAAAGCTCCACCGGTTCTGTATCAGCCGAGACCTGTCTGACTTTGCCTGTGAGACGATGACAGATTTCCTGAAAGTCGTTGATTGACTGGATGTATTTGGCGCCCGTGACCGTTTCGGCGATTGCCGGATCCAGTTCCGGAAGCTTCTGCCGGACAGATTCCGGCAGTGGCTGCCAGAACGCATCCACCGGGATGGATCTGACAACCTCCAGAAGACCGCTCGTGTGATCCTCGTGAATGTGTGTGTTGACGAGCAGATCAATGTGATCACATCCGATCTGCTTCAAATATGCCGCAAGAGGCATCCGGCCGGTCTGATTGTCCGCAAATTCCGCGGCATCACTGCTGCCGCCGTCGACCAGCATGGTAAACATGCCGCCGCGGCAGGTGCTGTCGGGAACCCGGATCAGAATTGCCTCTCCGTATCCGACATTTACCCATGTTAAGCACAGCGTCTGATTCTCCGCCATCATCATTTAATCGTCCGCTTAATGTATGCGCTGGACAATACAAGAACAATGACAGCCATTATGATCGCGCCGGCCGATCCAAGCCCGAACTTCATGCTCTTAATGCCGTAGTTGTACAGGAACTGTGTGATGGTGGATGTTGTTCCTGCCGGGCCGCCGCCTGTCAGGACGTTGACCTTGTCGAACAGACGGAAGGTATCGATGGTTCGCAGCAGTGCGCACAGGATGATTCCGCCCTTGATGTTCGGAATGGTGATGTGCCAGAACTGCTGCCATGCATTTGCGCCGTCGATCTGCGCCGCTTCGTACTGATCCTGTGAAACTGTCTGCAGTGTCGCATACAGCATCAGGAATACAAACGGCACATTCTGCCAGACGTCAATGACAACAATCGTGTTGAAGGCCGTCCCGACCTCCATAAACCAGTTATGCCCTTTCAGTCCGACTGCCTGCAGCAGCTGGTTGATGATGCCGTAGTTGTTGGAAAGCATCATTTTCCATGCCAGTGCAACTGTGATCTGCGGAAGCAGATACGGCAGCAGGAACAGCGTACGGAGCACTTTCTGGCCTTTTGTGAAGCTGTGAACAAATACTGCCAGCAGCAGTCCGATGGAAACCTCGAGGATGACTGCCAGGATACAGAATTTTACTGTATTCCAGATCGATACCTGAAATGTGTGGTTTGCCAGCAGTTTCGCGTAGTTCCGAAGCCCGAGGAATTTACTGCTCTGCTTCAGGTAGTTGTAATCCGTAAAGCTGTAATAGATGGTAAAGATTACCGGATATGCTGTCATAATCAGCAGCACAAGTACCGTCGGCGAGATCATCAGTCTCGGAAATGCTTTGTTATTTGACGTTACGCTGGAAACGTCAGCATTCTTTGCTCTTTTCATAATAATCTCCAAACAGGTTTTTCCTGATGCGGGCTGCCGCACGAATCATTTCACACGGCAGCCCGCAGCTGATTAGTCCATCATGATCATTTCCAGGTCAGACTGTGCATTTGCAAGTCCGTCATCCATGGATTCTGTTCCCTTGATGATGTTGTCAAGCTCTGTTCCGAGGGTCTCGCAGAACTCATTCCACTGTGTGATAACCGGACGGGAAGCGCCGCTCTCAAGAGCCTTCTCGATGATTTCGTACTGCGGATGTGCAGCGAGAACGTCTGCATCTTCCAGAACGGATACACGGCACGGTACGCCGCCTGCCTCTACGCTTTCCATCTGGACTTCCGGATCCATGATGTACTCGAGCAGCTGCTCAGCGAGCTCTTTGTGTGTGCTGTTGTTCATAACTGCCAGCTCCCAGACACCGAGTACGGATGTGTTCTGGTCTTCGCCGTCTTTTGTCAGTTTTGTCGGTGCAACGATGTAGTCAGCTGCGCTGTCTGCTTCCGGTGCATACCAGCCCGGCCAGATTGTTGCGAGTGCGCCGTCGCCGTTCTCAACATTTGCTACCATGTCATCTTTTTCCATTGTCTGACCGAGGTTTGCAAGGTCGATGTACTGCTGCAGTGCCTCTTTGAATACGTCGTTGTCAACGGTCGGCTGGTTGTTCTCATCTACCAGTGTGCCGCCGTGTGCGAACAGAACCGGGAGGAAGTCGGTCAGAACCGGGTCAGCGCCGCCGCCGCGGGTTACGAAGCCGTTCTTGCCTGCTTCATTGGTCTTCTGTGCGATTGCCATGATGTCTTCCCAGGAAGTGATGTCTTCTGCCTTGTAGCCTGCAGCTTCAACCAGTTCCTTGTTGTACATCATAACGGTAACATTTCCGAAGAACGGTGCAAAGTAAGCATCGCCGTCAACGGTCAGTGTCTCGTAAGTAGCCGGAATCAGGTCGTCATCGTAGCTGTAGCCGAGCTCTGACAGGTTTGCAGCGATGTTGTTCTCTGTAAATTCTGCAACCCAGGATCCGTCGACCATAGCCAGGTCATATGCGCCCTCTTTGTTCGGTGCATCCAGTGCCAGTTTGCTGTGCAGGTCGTCGCCCTCGAGCTCGAGCAGCTCGACTGTGCATCCGGTCTTCTCTTCAAATGCCGGGATGGCTGCCTTCAGAACCTCTGAATAGGTGCCGCCGCGTGCTGCAAGTGTCAGTTTGACGCCTTCGCCGTCTGCGCTGCCTGCGTCAGATGCTGCAGAGGATGCAGAAGATGCTGCTGCGGAAGAAGCTGCAGAGGATGCCTTTTCTGCGCTGCCTGAAGATCCGCATGCTGCCAGAGAGATTGTCATGGCTGCTGCCAGTCCGACGGAAAGTATTTTTTTCAATTTCATGATGTACCTCCTACCTTGTTTATAAAATATTGTTTGAAATACTGTGTGATGCTGCATTCAATCCATGTGTGCTGCTCTGTAGTGGATTGAAGCATTTACTATTTAGCAGTTTACGTTGTGTGTGCGCTCTCTTATGGCTCTATTTTGCTCAGTCTTTCACAGCGCCGCTGGAAAGTCCTGCAATCAGATAATTCTGTGCGAACATGACAAACAGTGTGATCGGGATGACGGAAATAACGCCGCCCGCTGCAGTCAGACCGAAGTTCGTCAGATTGTCCTCTGTATTCAGCGTAGCCAGTGCCAGCGGAATGGTGTAATTGGACGCCTGCTGCACGAAGATGACACTGTAGGTGTATTCATTCCATGCATACAGGAAGGAAAGCATTGCAACTGCCGCGATGCCCGGTGCAACCAGCGGAAGCACGATTTTTACGAAAAGCTGCCACTCTGTCGCGCCGTCGATGCGGGCGGATTCCTCGATCTCCTCCGGCAGTCCCTGGAAGAAGCTGATCATGTACCAGATAATAAATGTGATATTGATCAGGATACAGGAGAGAATGACCGGAACCGTGGAGTTCAGAACACCTGTCTTTGCAAACATGATATACAGCGGAATGGTAAATGCGACCGGCGGAAGGATTCGGATCAGCATGACCCAGAAGGACAGCGGCTCCTTCAGGCGGAACTGGAATCTTCTGCGTGCCAGTACATACGCTGTGCAAAGACCGATGATCAGGGCCAGCACGGTCGAGATCAGTGTTGTCTTCATTGAATTAACCAGGGCTGTTCCGAATCCTTTTTCCTTGAACAGTGCAACAAAGTGTTCAAATGTGAAGGAATGCGGGATCAGGGAAATATGCCCCTTCATTTCCGACATCGGGCGGACGGAAAGTCCGATCAGCCAGTAAATCGGAAACAATGCAATCAAGAGCAGTACGATCAGCAGTACTACCTTGACTACCGTATAAACCTTCTTTTGTTTCATTGTTGTTAACCTCCGTTATTCAGGTGGATTTTCTGACAATCAGCTCCGGCCGGATGACCATGCGCTTCTCTTCCGGTTCCTTTCCCTGCAGGAGCGCGAGCAGCATCTTTGCTGACTCCACACCCATCCGGTCCCGGAAAATGTGAACGGAAGTAAGCTCCGGTTCGAGCGCCGTACAGACTCGCGAATCATCGATACCGAGAATCGCAATGTCGTCAGGCACGCGTCTGCCGAGACGGATCGCCGCTTTCATGGTGCCGGTAGCGATCTCATCATTTGCCGCGAGAATCGCTGTCGGCGGTTCCGCCTGCGTCATCATCGCGACGGCAGCTTCTGTGCTGGCTGCGAGATCCGGATCCGTGATCATGACGTGCCCCGGAAGAATCGGGAGACCCTTCTCTGCCATCACGGATTTGAACGCGTTGTAACGCCGCTCGCATACATACGGGGAAAATCGTCCCGCCAGCATGCCGATCCGTGTGTGACCGCGCGCGATCAGATGCTCGATCCCGAGACGCACTGCCATTTCCTCGTCTGCCACAACGCACGGAAAATCAAATCCGCCGACCTCATTGTTCACCAGAACGATCCCCATATCCAGACGCCTGCACTCCTGAATCAGCTTCAGTGATGCATTTCCGCCAAGAATCACACCGTCAACCTGATTGCGCTTCATCGAAGTCCAGTCGCGCTCCGTAGAAACCAGAAGCTGGTAGTCGGAGCGGTTCGTCGCCGCCATGATCCCGTCACAGATCCCGGCGTAGAATTCGTCCAGGATGGATCCATACTGCTTGCAGATCAGAAATGCGATCTTCTCTGTCTGCTGGAGTTTCATGGACCGCGCGATCGCATTGGGCTCATAATTGAGAATCCGCGCCGCCTCCATCACCTTATCCCGCGTCGCTTTCTTCACGGAATCAGGATTGGAAAAAGTTCTGGAAACCGTTGCCGTAGAAACACCTGATAATCTAGAAACATCTTTAATTGTATGCGCCATACTGCTTCCTTTGCTGCTTTGGTACTGCTTTATGAGTCAACGGGGACGTTTCTCTCTGACTCATTTCGCTTCTTGCTTGTTCTGCCTGCTCACGCCGCAGAATGTAATCGATTACATTTTTTGCTTATAAAAGCTGTGGTTCAAGCTCTGCCTGTGCCCTATAACCTAACACAAATCCATCTTAAATTCAATGCTGAAACGCCCTGTTTTTCTGGTGAAAACGGATTTTTGTGAATATCATCAAGAAAGCGGTGTGGGTTTTTGTGCACTTTTTCATCGCGTTTATTGATGTAATCGTTTACATTTCTTTTCATAAAATATGGGGCTGTTTCCAGCCCCACATCAGCTCAGATGGGGGTCCCCATCTGAGTTGAGTCTCTGGCGGATCGCGATTCAATCATTTCACATCCGCATAAAAATCTGCAATATATTTCTCAACATCTTCCCTTGTTCCCCTGAACGGACCGGAAGTTTCCATTTTCAGGGATACCAGCGCTGTCGCAAAGAGCAGTGCCTCCGGGATATCGGCGTTCAGACGTTCTGTCAGGTAGCCTGCGAAGGTCGTGTCGCCGCGTCCGGTTCTGCCTGCGAAGCTCCGCGCGCGGATCGGGCAGGTGTAAAATTCATTTCCGTCATAGGCGAGGACTTCGGTGTTGTGGGTGATCAGGATTTCCTTTGCACCCCAGCTGTGCAGCATACGGGCTGCTTCCCGGCGGTCTGTCTGGCCGGTGAGGATCTCCGCCTCTGCCGCATCTGTCTTCAGGAAATCAATAAACGGCAGGTATTTCTTCTTGTCTGCCCAGTCGTGGAACGTCATAGATCCGTCCGGCTCGCCTTTTCTGAGCAGGCACTGTACATCAACCGCAACCTTGCCAAGCGCGGAAGCCTTCTCAAAGATTTCGTCGCTGAAATCGCCGACTGTCAGGCCTGCAAAATGATAGATTTTTGTCTCGACCGGCGGCAGTTCCTCAAATGTAAATTGGTCTGATTTGGAAATCAGTGTACACTCTCTGCGTTCCTTGTCCTCCGTGAAGTATTTGTTCCGGATGGATGTGCAGTGTGCCGACGGTCTCCAGTAAACGTCTGCCGGACAGTCTTCAAATACTTTGTAAATGTCTACCTCGTCGCCTGCTTTTGTAAAAATGGCCGTTCTCGCACCGACGTTGGACGCTGCAAATCCGGACTGTACGGAAGCGCCGCCCACCAGGTGCTCTTCGTTGTCATGACAGTCAATCATGATATCCAGCGAAATCGGTCCCACAATCATAGTATCGTAACATGCTTTTTTCATAACATTCCTTCCCTGGCCGTGAAATATTTTTATATATCTTTGTAAATCTGCACGATTTTCTCAGGCAGCTCGGGATGCTCATAATCCGACCTGCAGACGAGATTAATTTCACGGTTCATACTGAGATTTTCGATTGACAGAACTTCGAGCTTGTGCTTTGTCAATTCGTCCAGACACGCACTCTTGGCGAGGACGGAAACGCCGAAGTTCCTGCGAATCAGATCTTTGATTGTCGCAATATTGTCCAGTTCCAGGATGACATTGAAATCGTCGAGGCTCAGATTCTGACTGACAAGGTTTGCCGTAAAAAGACGCATCGTATTGGAAGTCGGCAGGCGCAGGATCAGCTTCTCATGCTTCAGCTCATCGATCGAGATCACCCCTCTTTGCGCAAGGGGATGATCCGGCGCCACGGCAAGCACCAGCGAATCGGTATCCATCTGTATGTACTGCAGGCCGTCATCACCGGAGCGTCCCGCGACGACGGCAAAATCCAGCTCCAGATTCCGGAGTTTCCGGTAGAGACTGACGGTTGATTCCGTGATGATCTTAATCATCATGCCGGTATCCCGGTCCGCAAATGACGCGAGTGCGCCGACCACCTTGCTGCATTCCATCGTATGGGTAATTCCGACAGTCAGCGATGTGATCTTCTGCTTCTCGTTCTTTACGGCGCGGTACATATTTTCCTCCAGAGAAACCAGCCGCTTCGCATAGTCGACGGCGACTTCCCCTTCAGGCGTAAGATGAATCTGATTGTGGCTGTGTTCAAACAGACGTACCTGCAGCTCATCCTCCAGCATACGGATATGCTGGCTGACAGCCGGCTGCGTCAGTCCGAGTGAACTGGCCGCTCTGGTGTAACTTCCCTTCTCCGCTACTTTGATCAGCGAAAAAACCTTCTGGTCAATCAAAAAACTGCCTCCTCTTGCCGGAATGTCCGGCCAATGTCATCACTTTTTGCAGGCATTGCAAGAACCACTTTGCAACAAACAAGAAAGCTATGAAAAAAAGGAAGCGGGAATTACTGCAATAAGATAACAGCGGGAAATCCCGCTGTTGGTGCTGCTGTAATTCTTAAAATGTTTCAGGTGTTTATTATAGCACGGTTTTTGGAGGAATCAAGGGCTAATTTTCAGACTACAAGGGGCGGATATTTGTCTTCCTGCTCAGATAGAATTCGCAGGAATGACAAATATCCGCCCTTTCAGAATGCACAGAGATACTTCTTATGCGGTGCATTTTAACAATTTCCGGTATATACATACGCCAGTGATTCCCGCGCCTTCTCTGCCAGGCGATAAATTAAACCTACATCCGTCGGGCTTCTGTCCTGCATATGGAAACGCGGGAAAAACCGTGAGATATGAAGCGGGATTTCGCTGCCCTGCCGGCCCTCGTATACATCCGTGAGATCTGCGATCCAGCCGGCGATCTGCTCCATTTCTTCTATTGTGTCGTTCTCTCCCGGAATAATGAGTGTCGTGAGCTCAACATGGCAGATTTTTACAGCTTCCCGGATGAAATCCATAACCATTTTCCGGCTGCCCTTCAGTACTTCGCTGTAATATCGGTCTGTGAATCCCTTCAAATCAATGTTCATTGCATCGATATAAGGCGCAAGCTCCTCCAGAACCTGCAGACTGGCGGTGCCATTTGTTACCAGGACATTTTTCATTCCCATCTCGTGCACAAGTTTTGCGGTATCTCGAACGTATTCATAGCCGATGAGGGGCTCGTTGTAGGTGAATGCCAGGCCGATATTCCCGCCGGGCCTGAATTCATCTGAAGTGTCTGCCGGATCCATTCCTGTCGTTTGAAACGCACTTCCCTCCGTCAGATTTTCATGATAATAAAGCGCTGTCGCCGCAAGATCCTCCGGGGAGAGATACTCCGCCTCTGTCCGAAACCGCTCGGCAGCGTCTGACCACGTAATTTCATAATTCTGACAGAATGGGCACCGGAGATTGCAGCCGTAGCTGCCAGCCGAGACAATCAGGCTGCCCGGATAGAACCGGTTCAGCGGCTTCTTTTCGATCGGATCCAGCGCAAGCGAAGTGATTCTGCCATAGTTCTCCGGCACAATCCGGCCGTTACGGCAGATGCGGGATTTGCAGAAGCCGCGCTGCCCTTCTTTTATCTCACATTGTCTGAAGCAGACATTACATTTTGGCATGGAGATTTTCCTCTATATTCTGGCAATATATTCTGACGGCGTGAATGCCATGACACTGCTCTTAAGATAATCTCTTATATTTCTGGTAATGATATAATCCGCCTGTATTCTGACAGCGATTGCACTCTGAACGGCATCCTCAAAATCTGTCCATCCCATATTTGCCGCACTCGTCAGGTCTTCTTCCTTCAGATCTGTGATATTGAAAATCATCTTCAGCTTTTCCAGCACTTCTTTTACCTGTCCGGGGTTCAATTCTTTTCTCATTATATATACAAGATTTGCAATTGACAGCGCTGAGACATACCCCTCTGCCTGATTCGTCTCACAAAGCTTCCAGATGATTGCTGAATCGGCAAAATGCGGTTCACGTTTCTGCAGTACATCCAGAATAATATTTGCATCAATCATCAACCTCATACTTTTCTTTCAGCCTCTTTTCCTTTTCTTCTTTTAAGTCATAGCTGCCTTTCAAAATACCGGCGAGCGAATCCGTCAAATATGATACAGCTGCATCTTTGGGGATAAAGCGGCCAACTTCTTTACCGTTTTTGGTAACAATCACTTCTCCGCCATTCATAACAATATTCAGGAATCTGCCAAAATTATTCTGCATTTCTGTTGCAGTTGCAGTTGCCTCAATCATAACCTTTCTCCTTACGCGGGATGTTTTTAGCTAATTCAATTATATTTTATTTTAGCTAATTTTTCAAGTCCCGCACCTGCGGCGGGGGACTGATCAACTGCGTTCAACTCCCTGCCTGATGCCGGATCACCTCGAACCGTTCCAGCACAACGGGTTCATCCTCATCTATACCGCCCTTGCGCCGGGCAATGGAGACTTGCTGTTCCGGTGTGTCGACGCCGTCCAGATCGGGCAGCAGAAGGCCGCGGCGCGCACCACTTGTCACGATGACGCCGTAACGTCTGACGTCAAGCTCATCGATGCTGTTGATCTGCTCCGGGTCTCCGAGCACATCGACGCTGACATCCAGCCACTTCAGTTCGTCCGGTGTAATCGGTTCAAAACGCGGATCCTGCGTCGACGCGCTGATCGCGTTGCGGATAATTTCCTCCGCGATACTGCCGGTCGTCGGCAGAATGGTTCCGATACATCCCCGGAGCCGGTCATGCTTGTGAATCGAGACAAATACACCTGCCTGCCGTGTCTTCATTTCCTCCGGGAGTTCTTCCGGAACGCGGATTTTCTGACGTTTCAGAATATAGGATTCCAGCGACTGCCGGGCAAGGCGGACATATGGGTCTTCGGCATACCGCTGCCGCGTGATGGCTGCTTCTGTCTTCTCCAGATAGCGGTCAAGAAATTTGCGGTCATCTTTTGACGCTTTTTGTGACGCTTCCTGCTCTGCCGGCCGGGGCGCCCAGCCCGAATCTGTGAGCGGATGGAAGGTGCAGATGCCGTATCCGACTCCTGTCACATCCTCGTGTGAAAGCTGCTTCGCCTCTACATCCATGCCGTCAAGTGCGCCGGCCATGATGACAAAGGAGCGGTGGCCGCACTCTGCCGCTTTGTCGCAGAACGATTCGCTGAAATCAAACAATTCGCCAAAAGCCGCTCTGGCGCAGACATCCATGATCCGCTCATCGTACTTTGGACCTTCCGGAGCGTATCCATAGGGGCCGTAGTCCTGCAGCTTATGCGAAAGGTCGCCGCTCGCCACCAGTACGGTGCGGCGTCCCAATTCCTCCGCTGCCTGCCGGATCATCTGTCCGAGACGGTAATGGTCCGTGAGCGGAAGGCCTGAGAGCGCGATGCGCAGGATGCGGAAATCGGGGGATTCATTCGATCGGGCGGACTGCTCCTGTAGTTTCCGGTATGCCTTCCGGATAAAATACAAGGGCACCATGCACCCGTGGTCAAGCTGCGAATCCTGCTCGCCGAGCGTTCCGGCTGGAAAGCTGTTCGCATCTGCACGCGCACAGATTTCCGCCCGCAGTTCCACGTCATACTGTTCATCAAACCGGACCTCTGGCACACCGAACCGCACAAAAGATCCGCCCGCCTTCTTCCCTGGCGAAATATGAAAATAATCAGAATACATGATAGAATGCGGACTGGTAATAATAATCGTCTCCGGCTGAATCTGTGCGATCTCATCTGCCACCGCTTCATATGCACGCGTGGTTGCCTCGATCTGCTTCTCGCTGCCGCGCCCGATCTGCGGAACAATCATCGGCGGATGCGGCACCATATATGCTGCGACAATTCCCATATTTTTACTCCTTTCACCGTCCCCTGTCTTCTACGAGAACACTCTGCCCAGATTTGCGAGGGGTTCTACTGCCTGGGCGAGGTCCCGGATTGCGTCATTCAGTTTTTCGAAATCGATTCCATTGATGTGTTCCAGTGCCTCTTCCATCTTTTCTGCATTTTCTTCCAGAACTTTTCCTGCGCTGCCGACGGTTGTATTCGCGTTTTCGACGACTTCGTCGATACCCTCGAGTGTCTTCTCTGCGTTTCCTGCCAGTGTATTGACTTCTTTCAGGGCAGTCTCTGCCTCGCTGGCGACCGTAAGCAGCCGCGGGACTACCAGCAGCAGCGCCAGTACGAGGCCGGCGGCCAGAACGACGTTGGCAATCATCATAATCCGGAGCATGCTGAACTGTTTCTTCTCGATTTGCAGCAGTTCCTGTGTCATCTCGTTGTTCCCGGTTATCTCATTAATCGTTTCTCTCTGTTCCATATCATTCGCACCCTTTCCATCATTAAGAAAAGCATCTGTCTGATATGTTTATCATACCACAACAGATGCTTTCCTGTTACGCTGTGTTGTCACTTTGACCGGCGTTTTTGCCGTTTTCCCATACAGGCGGAATGTTATATTTCCGTTGTAACGCACACTGTAGAGATGCGTCATTTTTGCGATTTTTCTGCGGCGGCCGGTCCATCTGATTTTCCCTTTTTTCTCCGTGCTGTTGCAGTAAAATGCATATGCCGGCCGGATCATACGGATGGTTGCAGCTGTGTCTCCCTCGCCGTGATGGGACAGCTTGTAAACATCCGCCTGCAGGTCCAGGCCGCGCTTCTTCATCAGGGTAAATACTTCGTCATTAATGTCACCCGCTGTAAGATATGCCATGTCACCTGCTGTAAATTTTGTGACCAGAGAGCGGTCATTCATGTATTCGAAGAATCCACGGCGGGAAAGTTTACAGCTGCAGCCGCACCAGAGGACTTCCGCGTGTGCATTTCCAATCTGGAAGGTGGAACCTTTTTTCAGATATTTGACCGGGATCTTCTCCTTCTTCGCCTTTCTGATCACGGATTTTGCGCCGTAAAGTCCCGCGGCGGGAATCCCTTTCCAGCAGCGCACGGCATTGGAATACCAGTCACGGTTTCTGTATTTCGTTTTTGCGCATTGTTTCACCCATTTCGTCTTGGGCAGATACAGCTTTTCGACCGTAAAATACGGGTCGTCCATGATTTCCCACAGATAGAAGAAATGATCCTCGTGCCAGTGCGACAGGTAGAGGCTGAGTTTTCGGATCTTGTGGGATTTCAGATAACGGATTACTTTATGCGTGTCGTCGTTGTTCTCTGTGTCCATCAGCAGATAGCTGCCGCCGGAAGAAAGCAGCACCGCATCTCCGCCTTCCACCCGGGCGGATCCATAGTCCAGTGCTGTGATCGTCATAAGCGGAGCAGCTGCACAGACTTCATCCGCAGCCGCAGGACTCACAGGACTGATCAGAAGGAGCCCCGTTAAGAGCAGCAGTATTGCGCGAACGATCGGTTGATATCTGACTGTTTTCATATCGGCCACCTGCCCTCCTATACGCAACTGGAGACAAGGGACGGTGCTCTGTCTCCTTCTTCGCAAATATTTTGCACACCCGCCTCCCAGGTCAGGATGCAATTTCCAAAGCAGCGAATCCCACCTGAGCTGCGTGGAAAATGCATCCTGGCCTGGAGGTCAAAAGGAGACAGAGAACCGTCCCCTGCCTCCTTTCAGTCCTTCTTGATCTTCTTCCTGTAATTCCCCGGTGTACTCTCGAAATATTTCCGGAACACCTTGCCGAAATAGGCGCTGTCCGAAAAACCGGTGCTTACCGCAATCTCTGTAACGGTGAGATCTGTTGTCTCCAGCAGCTCGCGCGCCTTGTCGAGCCGGTATTCATTCAGGTAGTCGAACGGCGCCTTGTCCAGTGCCTTCTTGAACGTCCGCAGGGCCTCGCGCTCGCTGATATTTGCACTGGCGGCAATGTCCTCGAGGGTGATCTTCTCCGCATAATGCGTGTAGATATACTGGAGCATGTAGCGGATGCGGTCTTTGCTCCGCAGGGATTCCGCCGGGCGACTGTTCAGCTGTGTCTCAATCTCTTTGATCAGGTGCAGCCAGATCTCCGACAGCAGATTCCGGATCTGAAATTCCGTGTTTCCCTGATCGTACAGTCTGCTGACTTTCAGTAGTCCTTTGCAGATCGCAGCACCGGATTCCGTCTCTGACGTGATTTTGATCACCTTGATCTGCCGGTTTGTCAGAACCGGACGAACATATTTCTTCTCGTAAATACTCTGGAAATGACCGCTGATCAATGCCGGGTGAAAAACAAACGTAATAACATTGGTATCCTGTGTCCGGTCCACTGCCTCGGACATCTCCATGATATTTGTATTGGTAAAGCAAGCTTCTCCGGCACGCAGAACAAACTCGTCTTTTTCCGTCCGCATCCGGAGCAATCCACTTTCAACATATTTGAATTCCACTTCCTCATGCCAGTGCCACGGAACATCCAGCATCGCCATGTTGATGTGGCGCACAACAATCGGATATTCCGAATTCATGCCGGAAACATTCTCAAGCTGGTTGTCATTTGTGATGATTGAAAACATTCGGATCCTCCGTCATGTATTATTTCAGAATGTCTGCCTCGCCAGCCACAGGAGCAGACAAAATACTTGTTCACATTATATCGCTCAATAATGCACCTGACAACGCAAAAACCCGCCGGGTGCTTCTTAACTCCGGCGGATTTCTATTGGTGTCCTTGCATCTGCCAAGGGGGGATTAAGCAGATTTGAGAAGGTAGTAAAGTAGTGGATAAAGGTGTTATATGTTTTCAGGTGGGTCTGGCTGGCAGTATATCTATATCTCAGCGCATGTCCGGAAGCTCTTCCATCTGCGGCTTTGTGAGCTCATAGACATGATCAGCGATTACCATTGCGGATGCGAAGATTGCGAGTGTGATGAAGAGTGTTGTCATTGTGAACTCCTTTCTGCAGCGCTGTCGCGGGGCTGCTCCGAATTGTGTTTTTTGCCTTAAGGCGTTTTGTTTTTTGGTTTTGGTTACTGTCTGGTTTCCTTTATGGCGCCGGCTTTCTGTCTGTTTTGTTTGCCGTGCCGTTGTTTGTTTTGTTGATCTTATAATAGCGGATCCCGGGATTTTGCAAAATAAAATGAACGCCGCAAAATATGAAAATGGCGCCATCTCCGGCTTCAGGATAGTCGGATGGCGCCATGTTTTGTTTGGGGATGTTTTCCGGGTTTTGACCAGAGAAGGAGCCGTCAGTGTCACCCGATTTTGACAATTATTTGCGCATTGCGGATGAATATCTGGCAAGAACCATATTGTTTTTTTACAATCCCCGGATTTACAATAAACAGGTTGGTTACAATTACGGCACTGCCCACACTTGCAGTCATCTGACGGAGGAATTTTTACCGTTATGCCAGGCACAAATCAAACATCCGGCACAAAGCCGAAACAATCTTTCTTTGCGTCGCTCAGCCGCAATGACCGGTTCATGATCGGCAATCTGTTTTTCCTGTATCTGATTCAGGGAATCTTTGTCATCCTGATCGGATCGATTCTTCCGATGATCAAAGAGGAGTACGGACTGAGTTATCAGATCGGCGGATATCTGATTTCCGCACATTCTACCGGCAATATTGTTGCCGGGCTGTTTGCCGGTCTGATCCCGCTTTTGATCGGCATCAAGAATTCGCTGATGATCCTGAACCTGCTGCCGTTTATCGGATTCGCGATTACGCTGGTCACCGGCAATCCACTGCTGCTGATCTTTGCGTTGCTGCTCACCGGTCTCGGCCGCGGCTCGATCAGCAATTACAATAACCAGGCTGTCAGCACACTCTCCGGCGGCTCTTCCGCGCCGCTGAATGCACTGCACGGCTTCTTCGCAATCGGCGCTGTCTCTGCACCGCTGATTACGCTGGTCTGTACCCGGAACAATCCGTCCGGATGGCGGCTCACGGTTTACCTGATCATCGGCCTGGGTGTGATTTCCGTCATTACATCTGCATTCATGAAAATGGACAGCGTCACCTACAGCCGCTCGGAGAAGGGCGGGAATTCATTTGGATTCATGAAGGAAAAGCCCTACTGGTACTCCATCGCAATTATGTTCCTGTACCAGTGTATCGAGGCATCCGTCATGGGCTGGATGGTCACATACTATGAAGAGAGCGGCGTGCTCGCATCGAGTTCTGCACAGCTGCTGACATCGCTGCTGTGGATCACGATCCTGATCGGCCGTTTTGGCTGCAGTGCGATCGGCGGACGGACGTCATCCGTGACAATTATCCGCGCACTGACCACCGGCATTCTTGTATTTCTGGGTGTCGTCCTGCTCGCAAACCGGCTGCCGCTGATGCTGATCGGAACCATCGGGCTCGGGCTGTCTCTGTCCGGCATGTACGGGACGACCGTTGCAAATGCCGGGGATGTCTTCGGCCGCTATCCGTTGGCCATGGGCATCTTCGTGACGCTTTCCGGCTTCGGGTCGATCATCACGCCGTCCATCATCGGCACCATCGCAGAGTCCACCGGCATCCGCGTCAGCATGCGCGTGCTGCTTGCGCCGGCCGTTGTGCTTCTGATCTTCGCAGTGCTCAACAAAGGGACAGAAGGTACCCGCCAGTAAGAAGCCAGAAAGGCTCCGCCGGTCATTGTCCGGGCGTGCCGGATGGTGAAGGGACACAGATACCCTCTGATAAAAAACAAAATCCCGCCGGTTTTCTAACGCCGGCGGGATTCTTGTATTCATCGTTCTGTTAATCTCAAGTTTTGCCCTCGCGGAGCGTTAAACTCAGACTCTGAGTGAATTATCACCCGTGAGGTTATTCATTCTCCAGTCAATACATCTCTGCAGATAATGCACGTAAGCCATATTTTTGCACATGCCTTTTCCAAGGGTGTCGGAAATCTTTGCCACATCCATACCATTGCAGAACGTCGTCTTCATAACGATGTTCAGTGCCGGGACGTCTGTATCGTTGGCGATATACGTACCGATTCCAAATGCGATCCTCGCTCTGCCCTGGAAATAGCGCTTAATCTTGTCTGCCTTCTTGAAATTCAGACTGTCACTGAACAGCAGCGTCTTGGTCAGCGGATCGATATCCAGTGATTTATAATGTTCAATCATCTTGTCGCCCCACTCATAGGGATCGCCGCTGTCGTGTCTGACACCACTGAAAAGTGTCGCAAATGTCAGCTGGAAATCCTGCAGGAAGCAGTCGGTTGTGATGGCGTCTGTCAGCGCGGTTCCGTTCAGGACACCGTATTCTTTGACCCATGCATCCAGCGCATACCAGTTGGAATAAGCCGGGTTGTGCTTGTGATTTCCCTGTCCGACGCACATGATCCACTCATGCGCCATCGTGCCGACCGGCGTAATGCCGAATTTTTTCGCCAGATAGACATTGGAAGTTCCGGCAAAACGGGAATCCGGATACTGATGCGCATTCATTTCTTGAACTGCCAGTGCCTGCGCTTCTGCGGACAGTCTGCGTCTTAAACCGAACTCTGAGAAAGAGCCGATGTTATATTCACCGCTCTCAAGTTTCCGGATCTTTTCCGCCAGACGCTCCTTAAAGCTCTCCATCAGCTGATCATAGTCGTAGGCCATGCGGAAATATACCTCATTGACAATCGCCAGCACAGGAATTTCGTACATGGAGGTGTTCAGCCAGGTTCCGCGTGTCTCGATCGTAAGGCCGCAGGGCGCGTCCGTTCCGATTGTGAAGTCTTCATAGCGGGGCGACCAGAGCCGCAGGAAGTCGCAGTAAGAACCTTTGATCCATTTAATGTGGTCCAGATAATCCAGTTCATCCTCTGTGAAACGAAGCTGGCAGTACATGCCGATCTGACGCTTGATCTCCTCCACCATCTCCGGTGTAAAATGCACATCCACGTTCCGGCACTTAAATGTCCAGGTTGTCTTAAATCCGCTGAACTGATGGTAGATCGCCTGCCCCATTGAAAACTTATAGGCGTCTGTTTCAAGTAAGCTGGTAATAATCGGTTCCATGATTCTTCTCTCTTTCTGTTTGAAGTGATTCTTTTCACAAGCATTTCACATGCTTGTTCTCTATATTAACTTATTTCTGAGAAAAAAGCACCTGCTCTCGCACAATTTTCTCAAACCCCTGTCTTTAACGCAACGGCAGTGTAAACATTTGCGCTCAGCCGCCTGTCAGGTTCCTGACTTTATTCATCTTACGCGTCCAACAGCTTCATCTGCTTCATTGCCAGATACAGGCCGTCAGCTTCCAGCGGCTCTGCGACGATGTCTGCGCTGGCCTTTACAGCGTCAGGCGAATCCCCCATCGCCACGCCGGTACCCGCAAATGTAAGCATCTCGATATCATTGTGTCCGTCTCCGAACGCCGCGGTCTCTTCACGCGGCACGCCCAGGTAATTCATCACGGTCTGAATGCCGGTTGCCTTTGTAATTCCTGCCTGTGTGATCTCTCCGCTGTATGGATCCGGTTTGTTGAAACTGGACGGGTTGACTTTGAGTGCGGACCCGAGCTTTTCGCGCATGGTTTCGTGATCGAACGGGGAACGCTCATACAACATACTCAGAACCCCGTCGTCCGCTGCAGCAATTTCAGATGCGGGATCATCTCCGGTCTGCACGCATCCGCCGAACAGTTTCTCCACTGCTTCAAGCGGAAAGGGTCCTTTCGCGGCGAGTGATTCAATCAGCCCCCGGTAAAACCGCTTCGCAACGTAATTCTGCTTTCTCCCCTGCAAAATGAAGGGAATCTCATTTTCAAGGAACAACTGTGCGGACTGCCGGACGATGTCCTCCGCAATGGGCTGCAGGAAGATTTCCTTCCCATGGTAGAAAATATCCGCACCCGCGGATGCCACAATTCCGTCAAAAACATCCTGATTGTTTAACCAGCCCGGGATCTGTGTCACACTCCTCCCGGTGCAGATAAACAGCTGATGGCCGGCTTTTTTTGCCTCTGTGAGTGCACTCTGCGTCGACGGCAGCAGTTCCATTTTGCCGAATCCGACCAGCGTGCCGTCAATATCAAAAAAACATATCATTGTAGTGCTTCTCCTTCATGTCTCTTCTGATATATCATCATTCGTTTGATTGTGCAGCATCCATACCTTCCTGTCAATCTCCCACATGCCGGGCTTCCGTATTCTAACGGATACCGATACTGCGCAGTTTCTTACGGATACCGGAAATACTGCAGCACTTCATCCATAATCTGCCTGCGCTCTTCGTCTGCTCTGCGCCGCGCCTCCAGCTCGCGTTCCTCCGGCTCGGGCATCTCCCAGTCGAAGACATTTTCCGGATCATAGTCAAGTCCGTCAATGGCTTCGCGTTTCTTGTCTCCGGCTCCTGCATGATTTCCGCTGTCTGTCTCCACGGCGTCTTTTTCCGCAGCCAGGCCCGGCTTGAACTGCGTCTCGTAGAGCTCAGTGTAAACGCCGCCGGCGCCCACAAGTTCGCTGTGCGTGCCGCGCTCTTCGATTCGGCCGTTCTTAACGACGATGATCTCATCGGCTGCAAGAATAGTTGACAGCCGGTGCGCAATCAGAATACTGGTGCAGGACGTGACGAGCGGGTCGATCGCCGCCTGAATCTTCGCCTCGGAAATGGAGTCCAGCGAAGCCGTCGCCTCGTCGAAGATCAAAAGCGCCGGCTTTGCCAGCAGAACACGCGCGATCGAAATGCGCTGTTTCTCGCCGCCGGACAGCTTCAGGCCGCGGTTGCCGACCATCGTGTCAAATCCGTTTTCCTGCGCCTCAATGAAATCCAGCACATTTGCCTTGTCACAGGCATCGCGCAGCTCTTCTTCGGTCGCATCCGGCTTCACATACAGCAGATTGTCGCGGATCGAGCCGTTGAACAGGTAGGTCTCCTGCGTCACGACGCCGATGGAACTGCGAAGCCAGTGCAGATCCAGTTTCCGCACATCGATGCCGTCAAATAGAACCGCGCCCGCCTGCACATCGTACAGGCGCGGAATCAGGTTGACGATGGTGCTCTTGCCGGAGCCTGACGGACCCACGATTGCCACAGAATGCCCCGGCTCCAGGCGGAAACTGATGTCATCCAGAATCTTCCGCTCCTCCGAATAAGAGAATCCGACATGCTGAAATTCCACGCCGCCCTTTGTCTCTTCCGGCGTCCGTACGATCGCATCCGGAGCATTTTCCACCTCGACCGGCATGTCGAAATAATTGAAAATGCGTGAAAACAACGCCATAGAACGGATCCAGTCAACCTGGATATTGAGCAGCGAATTGACCGGTCCGTACATGCGGGACAACAAAGCGACCAGCACGGTGATGTCACCGACCGTAAGATCTGCGCCCCGGCGGATCATCAGAATGCCGCCCACCAGATACAGCAGCATCGGCCCGACACTCGTAATGGTCGAGAGGACCACACGGAACCAGCGGCCAGCCATCTGCTCGCGGATGTTGAGTTTCACCATCCGGTTGTTGACTTCCTCATATTTTCCGTACTCGTAATCCTCTTTGCAAAACAACTTTACCAGCAGCTGGCCGCTGACAGACATCGTCTCATTTAAAATGCCGTTGATCTCATCGTTGCAGGCCTGTGCCTCGTTCGTAATCATCCAGCGCGTTTTTCCCGCGCGGCGTGTTGGCAGCGTAAATAACGGCACAATCACAATGCCGACTGTCGCGAGAATCCAGTTCTTCTGGTACATGGCAATCAGCGCCGCAATCAGCGTTATTGCATTGGACAGAATACTCGTAAATGTATTTGCGATCACCTGCTCGACGCCGGAAATATCGCTCGTCATGCGCGTGATGATTTCGCCCTGGTTATTTGTCGTGAAAAAGCGCTGCGACATCCGCTGCAGATGCCGGTACATCGCATTGCGCATGTCAAATGTGATGTGCTGGGCAATCCATGTATTCAGATAGCTCTCAGCAACGCCGATCAGATTGGACGCGGCCGTGACGGCCAGCGACGCAATGATCAGCACAATCAGTCTGTGCAGATCCCGGCCGATCAGTCCCTCATCGATCATGCGTCCCGTCAGAATCGACGGCATCAGTGTCAGGATGGAAGACGCCGCGATACACAGGACTGCCAGCAGAAGCTGTTTCTTATACGGCTTCAGGTACGAGAACACCCGCACCAGCAGTTCCTTTGTCACCTTCGGCTGATTTGCCTTCTCCTCCTCTGTCAGATATTTTTCTCCCGGTCCAAAACCTCCCGGACCTCCGCGTGGCGGCATGCTGCTACCTCCTTTTCCTGCAAACTTCCTTATCAGGAGCCAACCCGGGATCTGATCCCCTGCATATCATGATCAGCCCCATTACAACCGATGCTCACATCTGGTGCCGCACGACTGCATACTCATCTCCATTCCGCCAAAAGGGACAGCTTTTGTATCCGCCCTGGAGCAGACGCGCGTAATCATCCTCATCCATATAGGCCGTGCAGACGTATTCTTCATAATCCTCATCAAATTCATAGTAGAGACAATCATCGCAATTCATATTTTATGCTCCATATTTTGGTGATATACTCCCACCTTCTGCAGAGGCGGGGACTCCTCCATCTGCGTTGCGTTTAATACAATACCTGCCGCCTATAGAGGCGGGAGACTCCCCATCTGCGTTGAACTCTGTCAGCGTACTTCCACCGTACTTTGATGCAGTACAAAATGATTCTTCCTGACCGTAATCAGTCCTTCCCGCTGCATCTTCCCTAGTTCTTTGGACAGCGCGCTGCGGTCCAGATTGAGATAATCCGCCAGCTGCTGCCGGTCGAAGGGAATCGTAAAGGAACTGCATTGTTGCTTCAGTGCGACAGCATTCAGATATGACATGACCCTGCCGCGGATGGTCTTCGGCGCCGTGTGAAAGCTGCGGCCGGACAGATTCAGATTCTTCTGCGCAGAAATCGCGAGAAAATTTGCCATGTATTTCATCATCCAGGATTCGCCGCCATGCAATTGCATCTCCTGTCTGCCTGCATTCAGCATCAGGATTCTGCTGTCTTCATTTGCCACGACATCAACCAGCATCGGCTCATTTTCCAGAAGTGCATAGGTTTCTGCAAAAATACTGCCTTCTCCTGCCAGACTTAAGATTGTCCGGTTCCCCCACAAGTCATTGCTCTCGATTGTGACGCTTCCGGCAAGCACCAGACCCATCCTCGTTGTCGTCTGCCCTGCGTGGAAAATACAGGTTCCTCTGGAGAAATCTTTTTCCTCCGCCTGCAGCAGGTTCAGCAGCTGATCAATCTCATTTTCTGTGAGATTCCGGAAAAGCCGGATAGTATTAAAATGTTTCTGGTCCATTTTGTCTTTCATCCTCCGGCGGAGATTTTCCGTCTTTTCAGGTTTATATACTTACAAAATTGCCAAAATGTGGTTATGACCACATACATATCATAAAAAGCATACTATACTGCATTCATAAAAACAAGGAGGAACATTCCAATGTTAAGACAAATCATTCATATCGATGAGGATAAATGCAACGGATGCGGCCTGTGTGCAGAGGCCTGTCACGAAGGCGCGATTGATATCATAGACGGGAAAGCAAAGCTTGTACGGGAGCACTTCTGCGACGGACTCGGGGACTGTCTCCCGAACTGCCCGACCGGGGCAATCACATTCGAAGAGCGCGAGGCGCCGGCTTATGATGAAGCAGCCGTGAAGGCGAGCCAGATGCAGGCAAAACAGGCACAAAACCGTTTTCAGATTTCGGAGGATAATAAGATGGACGTACAGCAGCAGATACATCACAATCACCCGGCAGGCGGCTGCCCCGGATCACAGATGATGACATTCCACCGCAGTGAAACACCCGCGGCCGGCAGCAGCGCAGCACCGGTAATGGACGGCGGCAGTGCCGCTCCGGCGATGGCTGCCGGCAATGCCGCACCGGCTGCAGGTTTGGCTGCCGGCAGTGCCGCTCCGGCTGCAGGTTTGGCTGCCGTTTATGCAAAGCCCGTCTCACGGCTGCAGCAGTGGCCGTGCCAGATCAAACTCGTGCCGGTTCAGGCACCCTTCTTTGATGGTGCGAAACTGCTGATCGCGGCAGACTGCACGGCTTACGCCTATGCCAATATGCATGAAGATTTCATGAAAGGAAAAGTTACGCTGATCGGCTGCCCGAAGCTGGATGCAATCGACTACTCTGAGAAGCTGACGTCGATTATCGCCAACAATGATATCAAAAGTGTGACCATCGTCCGCATGGAAGTTCCCTGCTGCGGCGGACTGCAGCACGCTGCGGAAACTGCATTGAAGAACAGTGGGAAATTTATCCCCTGGCAGGTGGTGACCATCTCGCGGGACGGAAGAATTCTCGACTGAAACCGCAACGGTGTTGCAGCATAAAGCAAGGTGCTGTCGCATGAAGCAATCGAATGCCTGATGCGTCAGCACCTTTTTTGCCGTATAATAAAAAAAGCAGCGCATGACTGCATATGACAGGAGGTATTCCGTATGGCAAAGACAACACCGCAGGCCGTTCCATTCGCAGATCTTATAAAAAACACGGACACCCCGTCCGGCACAGCCGCGATTTGGTGGCTGGGACAGATGGGTGTCTGCATTAAAATGGGGGATACGATTCTTATAATCGATTATTATGCCAGTACAGACCGGCCGCGCATTGCGCCGCCTCCGGTGCCGCAGGAAAATGTCTGCGGAGTCACGGCATTTCTCGGAACCCATGACCACGTTGATCACATTGACTGGCCTTCCTGGAAGATCTGGGCCGGAACCTGTCCGGATGCAGCGTTCATAATGCCCGCAGCACATATCGGCCCGGCTTCCGCGAAAGCTTCCGGCATCGCGCCGGATCGTTTGATCGGGATGAATGACGGAGATGTCATTACCCTGCCGAATATTAACGTAATCACTCCACCGAGTAAAGATACCGCCTCCGTCATACAGACCGGTAACACCGTCGTCCGGAATCCGGATCAGACAGGTATTTTACAAAAAAACACTGTCAGCATCCACGCCATTCCGGCGGCACACGAATTTCTGAACCAGGATCCGGAAACCGGATATTACCCGTGCCTGCAGTATATCATCGAAGGGAACGGTGTCCGGATCTATCACGCCGGCGATACCCTGCGCTATGAGGGCATGCTTCCGCGCCTGCGGCAGTTTGGTCATTTCGATGCTGCAATTCTTCCCATAAACGGCCGTGATGCCCGCCGCTACCAGCGCGGCACCATCGGAAATATGACATTCCAGGAGGCTGTTGATCTCGCGGGAGAACTGCAGCCTGGCATGGTCATTCCGGGACACTGGGATCTCTTTGCCCGCAACAGTGCAGACCCGGCTGAATTTGCGGATTATCTGGATGCGAAGTATGGCGAAGAGATTCGGTGTCTCATCCCGACGTATGGACAGCAGATCATCGTCCGTCAGCTTCCCGCCCGGTAAATCGCCCGCTTCCCGTCAGCTTCTCGCCCGGTAAAGCAGCCCGCTGCCCGTCAGCTTCTCGCCCGGTAAATCGCCCGGATCGCATCCTCATACCGCTCTTCGGGCACGCCGATCAGCAAGTTGAGTTTTCCGGCGCCGAGACAATGATGAATTTCCGCTCGGGATTGTCCTGCAGAATGGTCCGGATCTGCCGGAAACAGGAGGCATCCGCCACTGAAGTTCCGCCGAATTTTGCAACCACTGTTTTCATCTGTGACATACTCCCACCACCTACGCGATGTGTTGAGGTGGGGGCTTCCTGCTCAACACCCCTGACGGGGTGAGTATCAACAGGCTATCCCCGCGTGTCCCGCGGTTCTTTCTATACTGTCCGTTCAGGACAGTTTTGTATGCTTGTTCCTGCTTTATCCTTCTACTTATGCTGTTTTCAGAAGTCTGCGCCCCTCTTCGCGGTTATTGACTGCTGCATTTACATGCCGGTCCATACAATTGCCGCATCCGCAGATGTAGATCCGCTCATCCAGTCGCAGCTCTTTCCTGATCGCGCCGCATACCGAACAACGCTTGCTTGACGGATAGAAACGGTCGATTCTGATCAGCTGCTTCCCCTGCTCCTC
>JAFRGW010000062.1 GCA_017433615.1 Eubacterium sp. | reverse complement strand
ATGTCTAACGGCGAATTCCATCTGAGCCGGGAGACATATATCGTCACCGCCTCGCGCGAACTCACTTAAACCTCATCCGTCTCCACGATATACCGGACAGTCCCTTCCTCTCCGTCATAGACTCCCAGTGCGGTGTGTCCGCGGTCTGCGAGAATCATCGCACGGAACTGATTTAATGTATCGGTCAGTTCATGCTCTGCGGCATTCCCGATCTTCTGCATGCCGTCCTGATTCATGTCTTTGATTCCGTCTGCAAGTTCTCCGATTCCATCCCGCATCTTATCGTAACCGGACATGAGCTGTGAGCCGGAAGAAGACAGCTTTCCGGCACCGGCAGACAGCTGTTCTGTCCCTGAAGCAAGTTCCGCGACACCGTCTGTATATGCTTTCACACCCTGCTGCAGGGAGGATGCGCCCTCTGCAAGCTGTGCAATTCCTTTCTGCAGTTCAGCGAGCTGTTTGAGACCGCTTTGCAGCGATTCCATCTGCGCAGCCCCGGAGGTCTGCATCTGGCCGACGGCAGCCTGGAGATCTGCGCCGGCTGCCTGTGCCGCGGCTGCTCCTGCAGCCTGTGCAATCGCTGCTTTTTCTTCATCTGACAGAACTTCGTTGGATGCAAGCTGTTCTATTGCCGCTGCCGCAGCGCTTTCTGCGGCGTGTGTTACAAGCGCTTCTGCATCCAGATTCAGGCCGGCCCCTCCTGCCGAGCCATCTGCATCCGTCCCGCCGCCGGATGTATTCTCAGCTGCCTGGGTCAGGGACTTGCTCAGCTCCGCCAGTGCATCTGATAATTGAGCCGCGCCGTCTGCCAGTGCGGTCCCGTTTTCATTCAGCTTTTTTACGCCTGTGTTGAGCTGCGACGCTCCCTCTGCAAGGCTTCCCGCACCGCTGACATACTGCGACAGTCCGTCACGGAATTCTCCGGCGCCGTCGCGCAGTTCCTCCGTTCCGTCTTGCAGATCATTTCCGGCTTCTGCGATATCCTTCAGGTCGCTGACCGCATCTTTCAGATCATCGATGGTATCCTCTTTTGTGTCTTCCAGAAGTCCGTTCGTGACGATCGTCGCCGTGAAATCGAGTTTGAAATTCTCTGCATATGCGTCGATCTCAACATATGTCGGAATTCCTTCTTCCTCATTCTCTTCTTCTGCTGCACTGTCCTTGTCGCTCACGCTGTTTTGATCTGTATCCCCCGCACTGTCTTTCTCTTTCGCGCTGTCCGGATCAGCGTCTCCTGCACTATCTTTCTCTTTCGCACTGTCCGAATCGGCGTCCGCCGCACTGTCTTCGTCATCGTCCTTGTCATATTCAAGTGAAATTCCATCCAGTGCATCTTCCACCGCGTCAAAGTTCAGGGAATCCTCGAGTCCGGGCATCGCATAACCGATCGCGATCTGGTTGTCCTGCATACTGCTGATGTCTCCGTTCGTGACTGAAACGTCATGGAACCGGTCACCCGGCAGTACAACTGCCGTCAGAAATGCGAGCGGCACAATTGTCTGCACTTCTCTGCCGTCGACCTGTTCCTTTACTGCAGTCTTATTTTCATAATCAAACCGGATCCGCACATGTCCTGTTTTCCCGGCAATTTCATCTGCACTTACGGACTGATCCTCCAGGAAGTATTTTACAGACACGGCAAACGGAAGCTTCTGCATATCCTCCGCACTGAGGTCCTCTTCGAGATCATCTTCTGAAGTCCGCACAGAAGCGCTGCGGATCTCCCCTTCCGGACCGGCCTTGACGGTAATGGTCTGTTCCGGCTCTTTTCCCGACTTGCCGGTTCCGTTATTTTCGTCTGCCAGACCGGCATTTCCGTTTCCCCTGTCAGAAACTTCTGCCGCATCAGATACGGATACTTCCGCCGTCTTGTCTGTTGAATCCCCGGCTTTTTTCTCTGTCATGCCACATCCCGCACTGCCGAAGCTCAACGCCGCGGTCAGCAGCAATATTACAGTCCTTTTTATATTCTTTCTCATTTTCCTGCCTCGTAAATCCGCTCCGTGTATTCGTTCCGTATATCCGTTCCGCGTATCCGCTCTGTATATCCGCCCGGTATATGTATATCCCCTCTATGTATCCACTGCGTCACTCCGCAGTCTTCAATGCCTCATCCATCGGTACTTTGCTGATCCTGCGGTATTCCAGCAGCGCGACAGCTGCATAGGTGCCGATGCCGGTCAGCAGCGCATTCCGATAAACTGACTTACTGATTACAAACGGGATCCAGCCCGTCATCTCTGTCCGCAGCATCATACGGAAGACCCACTGCAGTGCAATGGATTCCACCGGTATGGTGACTGCCAGAAACAGCACAACAAGGATGCTGGTTACCATGACATACAGACGTGCAATCTCACTGTTCCGGTAACCCAGTATTTTGGTCATGGAGATCGACGCGGCATTTTTTTCGATGATCATCTTCGACATCAGATAAATCAGAACAATGAACATGATCACTGAGAAAACATCCACAATGTCCATCATGCTTCCCATGGAAATCATCAGCTGGCGCGACACTTTGGAGAGCGCATCAAAATCAATCCGCTGCCCGATGTATTTTTCATCAATATCCGTAATTTCTGTCGCCGAAAAATAGCCGCTGAATGTATCCGTCCCCAGATCAAACACCGTGTTCATGTCTTCCCGTTCCATGAAGACAGCAAGCGCACCGTCATAGTCATAAATACCATCTACTGCAAATGAATACGTCTTGTCCTCATACGGCTCCTTCAGCGTAATAGAACTGCCTCTCTCCAGCATCCACTTTTCGGCATAGGCACTGGATACGTATACTTCACCCGGATGGATCTCCTCACTGATATAGCGGCTTTCTTCCTCTACTCCATAAACCAGCAGTTCCTCTTCCTTAAACGGGTGTCTGTCGTCAGCGACCGTGCGCAGCGAATACGCACTAAATTTCTCCGCATCCGGATTGTCTGTCTCAACGGCCTGCCGGAACAGCATCATATTCAGAAGACTTTCCAGTTTCCTGTCCTCATTCAGCGCGCCGGCCGGCAGCTGCAGGACATACTGGTACCTGCAGAACATATTTTCCGGCAATGCATCCATATAGTTGCGCAGAACATTTGGAAACATCAGGCCAAACATCAGCAGAAAATTCGCAAACAGGATACCGATAGCCAGAACAATATAATTGTTCCGGTTCTGTGCGGCAATCCGCAGGCGAAAGCGCGAGAAAAAAGGAATCCGCTTACTTAAAGGAAATGCGCGGCCGTTCCGTTTTTTCTGCAGATCCCGCCGCAGAAACTGCAGCGGCGATAATTTCAGACGCCTGTGCAGCACCCACCAGGTAATCACTGCCATCAGGATCAGCGGAACCACTGTCGTCTCCAGAAATGCATCTGCATTCCAGCGGGTAACATACGTCGGCAGCGAATAACTTCCATAATAGAGGGAAGCATTTATATTTTTCATCACGGTGTAGCCGAAAATATTTCCGACCGCCGCGGAGATCAGTGTCACAATCACCGGCAGCGTCATATAGTGGCGGATCAGTTCATTTCTTGTATATCCCGTGGCACGCAGTGTGCCGATCACCGCCGCCTCTTTCACGATCGTATTGCTGATGGTGACCGCGAAAACAAATGCGATGATAATGATCACAATGTAGAGAAATACGGTCATCATCGCGCGGTCAGATCCCATATCCTCGCCCGTAAACATAATGGCCTGATTCTGATAGCGCGGGAGAAACCCAGTCAGATCCACGGTTCTGCTCAGGGTTTTTACAAATTCTTCCGCGCGTTCATTTTCCTCTGTCTCATCCGCCGGCGGCGTGTCATATTTCCACGCATAGCGCCAGGTCAGCAGATCCCGGTCGAATACCTGAAATGCCTCTTTGGTAACCACTGAAACCCCGAACTGCTTTGCGTCGAACATCGTGTCATTGTTATTTTCGAAGAGCGCACTGTAGTCCGAAAGCGCGACAAGACCGGAAATCCGATAGACGCTCCCGGCTGCGGCTTCTGCAGATGCTGTCTGCTCCTGTAAGGACAGGGTGTCTCCGACCTTCAGCCCATTGTTGTCCGCATACATCCGGTCGATGGCGATCTCGTCCGCCTTCTCCGGCAGTGTTCCTTCCATCAGGCAGGGCAGATCCACCACATCGCGCATTGGAAAGATTCGCATCGTCGTCCCGTTTGTCATGGGACGGTCCGTATAAAACAACGGATATACAGACACACCCGATTCCTCGATCGCAGCAATCTGCCGTTCTTTCAATTCCGCCTCTGCTGTAAAATTGCCATCTTCAACGTTGTACTTTGTGAAACTTTCCCGGTATGCCGAGATCATACTCTCATCACAGACCAGGAAGCCGGAAATCTCTGAAATAGACAGAATCATCAGCAGAAAGATCACGAAATACTTTCCAAGATCCGCACGGAGCTCTCTGATGAAACGTTTACGAAGCGGATTTCTCACCGCTTATTCCTCCCCTCATATAAAATGCAATTTCACAATTCCGATCGCAGACTGTCCGAAGATCACCGGTGCTTGACGATCCGCAAAGCGGTCGCTCAGCACCGCTGTGAATTATCACAATCACCACTCCAGTTCCTCGACCGGCACCTTCTTCGGATTCAGTGCGTTGTCGCGGAGCATTCCGTCATGCAGCAGAACAATCCGGTCCGCCATATGGCGGATCTCTGCATTGTGCGTGACCATGATAACGGTATTTCCATAGGACTGATTGACAGTCTCAATCAGCTTTAGAATCTCTTTGGATGTTTTATAATCCAGTGCGCCGGTCGGCTCATCACACAGCAGAATATCCGGGTTCTTGACAATTGCCCGCCCGATCGATGTCCGCTGCTGCTGTCCGCCGGACAGCTGGTTCGGCAGTTTGCCTGCATGTTCCCGCAGTCCCAGAACATCCAGCAGCTCATCCACATCCAGCGGCTTTCTGCTCAGATATGCACCGACCTCAATATTTTCCCGCACCGTAAGATTCGGAATCAGATTGTACATCTGAAAAATGTACCCGAG
Source organism: Eubacterium sp. (assembly GCA_017433615.1). GTDB lineage: Bacteria > Bacillota > Clostridia > Lachnospirales > Lachnospiraceae > CADBRN01. The sequence goes on along the minus strand of JAFRGW010000062.1, from coordinate 30,266 downwards.
ATGTTCCCGCCGGTAACGCGTCAGCTCCTTCTCTTTCATCGCCCCGATCGAAGCCTGCCCGATCGTGATGGTTCCGCTGTCAGCCGTATCAATTCCGCCGATGATATTCAGAAGTGTGGATTTCCCCGAACCCGAAGGACCGAGAAGGACACAGAACTCCCCGCGTTCCAGGGTGAGATCAATGCCCTTCAATACTTCAACACGATTTTCTTTTCCGCCGTATGCTTTCCGGATCCCTTCCAGTCTGAGAAACATGGCAATCTGCCCTCCGGTTTGTTCAAATTACTGTGTTATATCCTTCTAACTTTAGTTAGAGTAAACTATCTTCTTCTTTTTGTCAATCGTACTTATTGCATTTTTTTTCGCAATATGCTATAGTTATCGCTGGTTAGTAAACGAAAACTAACTATAAAGTGAAAGGGAAATATGATGGCAGTTTCATACGACAGACTCTGGAAATTACTGATCGATAAGAAGATCCGGCCTGCCGATCTCCGCAAAGAAGCAGAGATCGCGCCAAATACCATGACAAAACTCCGCAAGGATGAATCCGTTAATCTTGCGATTCTCGGGCGGATCTGCAATGTTTTATCCTGTGACTACGGCGATATCATGGAATATGTGGAAGATCCGAAATAATGCGTATTATCTGATCTCCTGCGGGCATTCTGCTGCTCAGGTTTCACTTGACAAATAATGGATTCGTTTCTATAACTATAGGAAAAACGCATGCGAGGTATTCCTATGTTAAATACAATCCTTTATCATATTGTTGATTTCCTGGCCAGCGCGCACAGCCGCCTGCTCACACTGAATGATCACTATGAACTGTATTTTTCAGACAAGCAGCTTCATTTCTGGGTGATCGGCATCATCGGTATGCTGCTGATTTTTGCAATTCATCCCCTTTTTACACTGCTGGCCAAAACAGATCATGTGATGGTCATCTCCTGGATCTACGTGTTCACTATGATTCTTGTGCTGACCTTTGCCATTGAGATCGGACAGGGTTGGTCCGGCAGAGGAACCATGGATTTTGATGACATTGTTTTTGGCGTCTGCGGCTTTATTCTGCTGTTCGGTATCTTTGCCGTAATACGATGGGTAATTCTGGGCATTTTCCGGACCTTGTTCGGACGGTAATGATTTTCTCACGCAAAAAACCGCTTCTGTGTACATTTCATGCACGAAGAAGCGGTTTTTTTGATTTTGTATCTGTGCTGTGAATCTGATGTTTCCTTAACCGATGTTGCGCTCGATCGAGATTACTTTATACTGGATCTCTCCGGCCATGGTTTCTGCTGTGACAACATCATCTACACGTGCGCCGATCAGTGCTTTTCCGACCGGGGACTCGTTGGAAATCTTATTCTTGCGGCTGTTGGCCTCGTTGGATCCGACAATGGAGAAGGTAATCTCCTCATTGTATTCCATATCCAGTACACGAACTTTACAGCCGATATTGATGGTGTCAGAACTGACTTCTTCCTCATCAATAACCTCATCGAGGTTTTTCAGAATCTTCTCAATCTCCTCAATCCTTGCCTCAATATCACGCTGCTCATCCTTGGCCGCATCATATTCTGCATTCTCGGAGAGGTCACCCTGCTCTCTTGCTTCTTTGATCTTCTGCGCAACCTCACGTCTCTGGTTGACTTTCAGATCATGAAGTTCATCTTCCAGCTTCTGAAGGCCGGCGCGTGTCATGATATTTTTTCCTGCCATGTTTTTGTTTCTCCTTTTTACTACAAGATCACAATTTATTCATCATCATCGACGGGATGGTTCAGTTCATCATTCAGCACATCCAGGATATCATAGATGTCAAGTCCGTGCACTTCGCATGCTTCCTTGAGTGTCTCAACCTGCGAAACACCACAGCCCAGACAGTGCAGACCGACGTCCAGCATAACCGGAACCAGTTCCGGGAACTGCGCGACAATATCGCCGACGATCATATCCGCTGTAACAGAATCACCGCGGTCTCCGAAATTCGCCTTAACTTCCTCGTCCACATCTCCAATCTGGGAGAGGCCGAAATAGCTTACAAAGACTTCACGGATTCCTCTGGAAAGGAAATTCAGAGAAGTCGGTCCGAGATGAATGTTCTTCATGCCGATATACAGAAGTTCCAGAATCTCAATCACAGATTTCGGATCATACCATGCCACATTGAAATATACCGGCAGCATGCCGACATCGGAGAGATTCATCTCCTCCTGCAGATTCAGCAGAAAATCACAGATAGAGTAGCTGTCTGCGGAATCACCGGCATCGATCAGGCGCGGAACGCCTGCCACTTCCCCAAGCTCCTGCCGGTTAAAGCGGTATTTTACAGATCCGGCTGTAAGAACAAGCACATCATCAGGAATCGCCTTCACAAAATCAGAATAATAGCTTCTGCTCTTTGCGCGGCCGTCCGTTCCGATCATCACAACGATTTTACGGATCTCATTTTTGGAGAGACCTCTTGCAACTGCTTTTACATAGCCTGCCAGCTGTGCTTTCCCGTATCCGGTCACAACGGTATCGCGGGAAAGTTCCTTCGGCGGTTCACAGGTCTTCGCCAGCGCGATCACTTCAGAGAAATCACCGCCGGCCTCGTCGCCGATATGACGGCAGCCCGGACATCCTGCCGCGCCCGTTGTGAAGACGCGGTCGATGTACTGCTTCCGCGGAATTGTAAACTCGTCTGATGTCACCAGAACCGGTCCGTTGAAGGACTCGAATTCCTCTTTCTGCTGATGCCATGCACCGCCGTAATTACCTGCGAAATGTGTATGCCTTGCAAGTTCCGGATATGCATGTGCTGAGAGCAGATCCGAGTAGGTATAGACGTCAACGCCCGTGCCCGCTGTCTGTACAAGCAGTCTGGAAAGTGCCTGAATATCATCGCCGACGACAAGGATTCCGGGATTGGTGCGGACACCAGTATCCACTTCGATTGCCTCCGGCACACCGTAAAGCTCTCTTCTCGCACTGTTCAGAAGCGTCATGGCCTTGATGCCGTAACGTCCGGCCTCAAGGACACTTGCAATCAGTTCGCCGCCGCGAATGGTATCATCCGATGCCTTCTTCAGAGATCCCTGAATAAATGCATGAATCTCTTCATCGTCCTTGCCGAGTCTGTTCGCGAGACGCAGATAAGCGGCAGTACCCTGCATCGCATAGAGAATCAGACCGCGAAGCCCCCGGATATCCGGGTCAACCGTTGCCATGCGGCCGACTTCTGCCGCCTTCTCAGCATACTGTTCCTCGGCACCCTGCCATGCGGCTGCCTCCGGAAGACCTTCTGTACTGCAAAAGGCCGCCAGCTCGGATTTGCGTGCCAGCGTCCGGTTAATCTGTTTCCGGTATGCATCCGGGTCAAAATTGACATTGACCGTACACATAACCAGATTGTCCAGAATCGTCCGGTTTACTTCTTCGGAAACCGGCTGTTTGTCATCGCGAAGTGCAGATGCAATCGATGCGAGTCCCTGTGTCACATAGATCAGAAGATCCCGGAGTCCCGCTGCTTCCGGTGTGATGCCGCACATACCTGTTCGGGTACAGGCAGCGCTCGCTGCGGCCTCCTGACACTGATCACAATACATCAGTGCATTCTGTACTTCATTTGTATGTTCTGCCATTTTTATAACAACTCCTTTAAAAACGCACCTTGCAGATCAAAGGTGCGCTGGTTCCTCTTTGTTCCAATGAGGGTAGTATACACCAGGAATCCCTGTAATTCAAGACAAACGAAAGCCCGTTTCTCTCACAGATTCCCGCATTTACTTTCCCCGAAAATCATGCTAAAGTTTAAACAGAAAAGATACGAGACAGTCCGTATAGAAGGAGCATTTATGATACTTGCAGTTGATATCGGCAATTCAAACATTGTAATCGGCTGTTTTGAGAACGAGACGATACTCTTCGAGGAATGGCTTTCCACAACACTCAATTCCACAGCCATCGAGTATACGGTCATTATTAAGACGATTCTGGAACTGAATCACCTGGATGCATCCTGCATCGACGGTGCGATTATATCCTCTGTCGTCCCCTCTGTCACGCACACAGTAAGGCATGCGATCAGCCGGCTCACCGGCAGCGATGCACTGGTTGTCGGACCAGGCATCCGGACCGGCCTGAAGATCCAGCTGGATAATCCGGCACAGCTCGGCAGTGACCGGGTCGCCGAAGCAGTTGCGGCGATCCGCTACTATACAGCCCCGCTGATTATTATCGACATGGGAACCGCAACGACCATTTCCGTCATAGACGAAAAGGAAAGCTTCCGGGGCGGCATGATTTATCCCGGCATGCTTGTTTCACTTGAATCTCTGACCTCACAGGCGTCTCAGCTCCCTCACATCAGTCTTGATCCGCCCAGAAAAGTCATCGGGACAAATACCATCGACTGCATGAAAAGCGGGATCATCTACAGCACCGCTGCCGCCATTGACGGTGTGGCCGACCGGATTGAGCAGGAACTCGGCGCACCCTGTACGCTGATTTCAACCGGCGGGTATGCCGATCAGGTAATCCCGTACTGCCGCAGAGATGTTATCATGGATGAACAGCTTCTCCTGAAGGGTCTGATGATTATTTACAACAAGAATTGCTGACTGCACGCATCTGCAGCAGTCAATTGCAATCTTTAATCGCGCGCGAGCTGTGCAAGGATCGATCTCCCGATCGTTCCTTCCGGCATCGGCACACCGAAGTTTTCTGCGATGGACGCGCCAATGACCGCAAAGCTTTCCGCCTCCGGAAGTGCTCCGCCCTTCTGCATGGCCGGCGACCAGGCGATCAGCGGCGTGTATTCACGCGTATGATCACTGCCGGTATAGGTGGGGTCATTCCCGTGATCCGCAGTCAGCAGCAGCAGATCATCCGGGCGCAGCTTCTCCATCAGTGTTCCCAGACCTGCATCAAATTTCTCGATTTCCTTTCCGTATCCTTCCGGATCGCGCCGATGCCCCCACAGCGAATCAAAATCCACCAGATTGGTAAAGCACAGACCGTTAAATGCACGGTCTGCTGTTTCGATTGTCTGCTGCATTCCATGCACAGAACTCTCGGAATGCATGGCTTCCGTGATGCCGGCACCTGAAAAGATATCCTGAATTTTTCCGATCGCGATCACGTCCAGCCCCGCATCCTGCAGTGCGTTCAGAACCGTCGGTCCGGGCGGTGCCAGCGCATAATCACGACGGTTGGCCGTCCGCTTAAACTCTCCCCGTTTTTTCCCGACATAGGGGCGCGCAATCACACGCCCGACTTTCCATTCTTCCCGCAGGGTCAGCTCCCGCGCAATCTCACAGCACCGGTAAAGATTCTGCAGATCAAATGTCTCCTCATTGCCGCAGATCTGCAGGACAGAATCTGCCGAAGTGTAGACAATCATCTTTCCGTGATTGATTTCCTCTTCTCCCAGTTCATCCAGAATCACTGTGCCGCTTGCAGCACGGTTGCCGATCACCTCTTTGCCGCACCGTTTCTCAAGTTCACGGATCAGTTCCGGCGGAAAACCATTTTCAGCAAAATTCCGGAAAGGCTTTTCCGTACAGATTCCCATCATCTCCCAGTGGCCGGACATGGTATCCTTGCTGCTGCTTGCCTCTGCCAGCCGGAGATATTTACCTGCGGGCGATATTTCCGGTTCCATTCCTGCAACACCGGGACATGGATGCAGATTCAGCATCCCCAGTTTCTTCAGATGTGGAATCTCCAGGCAGCCAACACGCCCGACAATATGTCCGAATGTATCGACACCGGCATCCCCGTACTGCTCTGCATCCGGCATGGCGCCGATTCCGAGGGAATCGATGACGATCAGAAAAATACGATTGTACTTCATCTGTATGTACCTCCCTGTCAGATTTTCGGTACTGCTTTGCTTCTGTTTCCCGTCATGGCATCACCTGATCCGGCCCGAATGCATCCGGCAGCAGTTCCGCAAGGGTTCTGACGGTAAATCCGCCCTGTCCGTCACTGAACATAATTCTGAAATCCGGCCCGCAGAACTCCCGCATGACCTGTCTGCACGCGCCGCAGGGCGGGCAGCATGCGAGGCCCGCCGTCTCTTCTTTAAGGACATCTTCCCCCGGTGCACTGTCTGAACCTTGCTGTGTGAATCCTGCACAGCCATCCGGTTCAGCCGGACCGCCGGCGATGGCAATCGCCGTAAAACGATTTTTTCCTTCTGAGACCGCCTTGAAAAATGCCGTGCGCTCCGCGCAGTTTCCCAGCGGATACGATGCATTCTCTATATTGCAGCCTGTAAAAATGCTTCCGTCGGAAGCAAGCAGCGCCGCCCCGACTGCAAAGTTTGAATAAGGCGCATAGGAATTCCTACGCGCCCTGACTGCTTCTCTCTGTAACATCTGATCATATGAATGATCCGTTCTGACTGATTCTGTACACATATGCCCCTCTTTACATTCAAACCCACTGCCTGACGCTCCACGCGTCTGAGGCGGGGGACTGATCCACTGCGTTCACGTCCCGTCCGCGATCTCCGACCGCACGCGAACTGCGCGGCGCATTTGCAAGCTTTCAGCTTCGCTCCCGCGCAATCATGTCCCGGATGGCTTCCACTGCAACCTCGATGGCATGTCCGGTATCATGAACCTGCGGATTGGAAAGTCCCTTTGCCGCACGCTCCTGATTTGCCACCACAAGCAGGACTGTTCCGACGCGCAGATGCAGTGCGCTTGCCGCAATAAACAGCGCTGCCGACTCCATCTCCGAACCGAGTGCCCCGCACCGGATCCAGGCCTGCCACAGATTCTGCAGCTCGTAGCCGACCGGCTTAGCCTCCGGCTCATGCTGTCCATAAAACGAATCTTTACACTGCACTACCCCGATGTGCGTGCGGTACTGCAGTTTCTGTGCCGCATCAAAAAGCGCACGGGTCACATGAAAATCCGGAACTGCCGGAAATGCAGCCGGCGCATATTCATGGCTGGTTCCCTCCATGCGGATGGCTCCGTTTGCGATAATCAGATCACCGCCCAGAATCTCCTCCTGCATACCGCCGCAGGTTCCGACACGGATAAACGTATCCGCGCCGCAGCGCTTCAGTTCCTCCAGCGCGATCACCGCTGACGGACCGCCGATGCCTGTTGATGTGACACTGACTTTTTCACCGTTCAGATATCCAGTATATGTATTGAATTCACGGTTCTGTGCAATGTGTTCCGGCTGATCCAGGTATGCGGCAATTTTTTCACATCTGCCGGGATCTCCCGGAAGGATCACGTACCGTCCCACATCTTCCGGTTTCAGTCCGATATGATATTGAATCCCGGCACCTTCTGTATAATCAATCATCCTGATTCACTCCTGCTGCGCCCGCAGCCTGCCGTGTATCTGTTTCTGTCTCCGGCGACATTGGGGATTCCTGTTCTGCAGACTCCGAACCTGCGGATGCCGGCGTCTCCGGATTTGCCGCGGAATCTGAAACTGCGAATGCCGGCTCCTCCGGATCTGCCGCAGAATCCGGAACTGTCACCTCTGTTCCGCTCCCGCTTTCACTTCCATCCGTACCGGCAGGATTCTGCACGATCAGTCTGCTCTCAAACTGCTTCCCGTTTACTTCCAGGAGAATCTCCGTCTCCCCGGCTTTATTCATATCGACCTGTGTCATGTCGCTCAGAAAATAGATCTCTGCCCTGCTTTTTGAATTGCGCAGAAATGCACGTGCTTCGGGCATCGGACTGCCCGCCTGCAGCGTCAGCGAATCCCGTACCGGATTTCCCGCTGCAACTCGTACAAAAACGGCAATCAGAATAATTGCAGCGACAGTAAATCCCGTGATCAGACGAATACGCCGGATGCGGTTCTGCCGCTCAATCTCGCGCCTGCGTCTGCGCTGCAGCCGTCTTTTGCGCTCATGTACATACCGGCGGTAGGCTTCCTGATCCTCCCGCTGGATTGTATCTACAGGATCCTTATCTGTAAGCTGCTCATACAGATCCATCTCCTCTTTGTACTGCATAATTCCCCTTATTCATTTTCCCCTGTTATCTCTGTTTTGCTGCTTTTGTCCCGCGCTGCCCTGATCTTATGCGGAACAGATACTGCGTCAGATTTGTTTTCCCAGACGCTGTCACACAGTCAGTTCAATTCGTCTCCCCGTTGCCTGATACTGTATGACATTGACACCGGCAGATGCGAGCATCATTTTGGATGCCGTCACCGCAGGTGTTCCTGCGTATTTGTCACTGTCGTAGATTACTGTTTTGATCCCTGCCTGAATAATGGCCTTGGCACATTCATTGCAGGGGAACAGTGACACGTAGATTTTTGTTCCTTCCAGACTTCCGCCCCGGTAATTCAGGATGGCATTGAGTTCGCTGTGCGTCACATAGACATATTTTGTCTTCAGCGGATCATCATCCTCCCGCGCCCACGGAAAATCATCATCCGAACAGCCTACAGGAAGTCCGTTGTATCCGATCGAAAGGATCTTATTGTCTTTGCTGACAATACAGGATCCCACCTGTGAATTCGGATCCTTGGAGCGCTGACCCGCCAGCTTGGCAACCGCCATAAAATATTCATCCCAGGAAATATAATCTTCCCGCTTTCCTGTCATGTGATACCCCTTTCACATTCATGTGCTCCGGCCGGAATCTTTAAGGAACTGATTCAAGAACGCCCCGGCGATCTTGCGCGACGCGCACGGTGCGAAGCACCTTCCTCTGTGCTTACTTCGTTCCGAAAATACGGTCACCTGCATCGCCCAGTCCCGGCACAATGTAGCCGTGATCATTGAGGTGCTCATCCAGCGCGCCTACATACAGATCCACATCCGGATGATCCTCCTGCATGCGCTTGATTCCTTCCGGTGCCGCGATAATGCACATGAAATGAATTGATTTCGCCCCGTGAGACTTCAACAGAGAGATCGCTGCCGAAGCCGAGCCGCCGGTTGCCAGCATCGGATCTGTCACAAATACATCTCTGCGGGCTATATCACTCGGAAGTTTGCAGTAATATTCGACCGGATCCAGTGTTTCCGGATCACGGTAGAGGCCGATATGACCGACTTTCGCCGCCGGATTAATCGTCTTAAAGCCTTCCACCATACCAAGTCCTGCGCGCAGAATCGGAACCACTGCCATCTTCAGACCCTTCAGACGCTTTACTGTCGTCTTCGTAATCGGTGTTTCGATCTCCACCTCTTCCAGCGGAAGATCACGTGCTGCTTCATAGCACATCAGCATCGCGATCTCACCGATCATCTCGCTGAATTCCTTAGAGCTTGTCTCTTTATCACGTATAATACCGATTTTATGCTGGATCAGCGGATGATCCATGATTACAACCTTCCCCATACTGCTCCTCCTTCTGTATAAAATGTAAAGTCTGCTTCTTTTGTTATTATGACTGCATCCTACATCTCGTAGGGCGGTTCATCCTCATTTAACAGCTTTTCTGCAATTATTTTCACCAGTCCCTGAAGGATTTCAAAGCATTTGCCGCAAGTCGGAAGATCTGCGCCGTACAGCGGCTCAATATCGCCGGAAAATCCGGCAAAGGCGCTGACCGTGGTGACGTGTTCCGCGCGCGGAGACAATTCCCGCACCTTCTCGACCTGCTCCTGTTCCATAACGAGCAGCAATGTATCTGCTTCTATTTCTTCCGGTGTGAGCTGAACTGCTTCATGACCTTTTGCGGTGAGGTTGTTATTGGCAAGGATCGCTTCTATTTTCTGATTTACCGGCTCCGGAAACAGAACCACGAGTCCCCTGGCGAGAACCTCTATTTCCTTTCCGACCGGCTCCTCCCGCATAATAGCGGCAGCCATAACGCTCCGTGCAGTCGCGTCACCGTCAACAAATATCACTTTTTTAAATGGCATCATATCTGATCATCCTTTTCATCCGCGTCGATCATACGATGCCCCGCCGCCTTTACAAGCCGGTTCATGATGGCATCGCCAAGCTGCGGCGTGCGAAAGGCTTCTGAATAGATCACGTCAACACCTGCTGAATCACATTCCCTCAGAATCCCGTATAGATGTGCTGCTATCTGTGTTTCCTCTGAACGTGCCCCGAGCGACCAGACGATCCCCTCCGGATACATTCCTGCCGATTCATCGGAACAGATAATACCGACTTTCCGCCCGGCTGCTGTCTGTTCATGTGCCAGTCCGGCAATTCTCGCAGCGGCATTTTCCGGCGTACCGGAAACAATCGTCAGTTCCGCCTTCGGCGCATAGTGCCGGTATTTCATGCCGGGCGCTTTGGGACGGACAACTTCCGTATCCGACTGGATCCCCGGATCCATTTCCACCGTGCCGATCAGTTCCGTCATCATCGCCTGATTGATGTAGCCCGGCCGCAGGATCACTGGCGGTTCTACCGTAAAATCAACGATCGTAGATTCCAGACCGATGTCAACCGGTCCGCCGTCAATAATACAGTCAATGATATCTCCCAGATCCTCCCTGACATGCGCTGCCGTTGTGGGACTTGGGCGGCCGGAGGTATTGGCACTGGGCGCCGCGACATACCCGCCGGCATACCGGATCAGCATGGATGCAATCCGGTTACTCGGAAAGCGTACCGCAACACTGTCCAGTCCGCCGGTCGTCTCATCCGGCACGACTGCACTTTTGCGGAAAATCATCGTAAGGGGCCCCGGCCAGTACTTTGCCGCGAGCTGCATCGCCGTTTCCGGTATTTCTTCTGTGATCTTCTCCAGCGCATCAAGAGAAGCGATATGTACAATCAGCGGATTATCCGACGGACGTCCTTTTGCCGCATAGATCTTGCGGGAGGCTTCCGGGTCCAGTGCATTGCCGCCGAGACCGTATACGGTCTCCGTCGGAAACGCCACGAGTCCGCCCGCCTTCAGAATCCTGCCGGCTTCCTGAAGTGCCGCCTCGTCAGGCTCCGCCTCTGTCATCTGCATGATCCGCGCACGGCACTGTACGTCCGGCTTCGCCTGCCGCATCAGAATTCCTCCGGATTCTGCTGCTCCACGCCCGGAAGATCCCGGACAATCCCGTTAATGGACCGGTAGGATTCCATGAACTTCTTCTGTACCTGATTAATCATGCCGAGAATTCCCTGCAGTTCTTCCTCTACGGTCTTATAGCGCTGCTCGCCTTCATCAATCCGTTTATCGATTTCAAACTGCACGTCATCGATCTTCTGTTTTGCTTCCTGATCTGCAGATTCAAGAATCTGTCTGCGCTGCTCCTCAGCGTCACGGATCATCTGCTCGGAACGGATCTTCGCATCATAGACAAGACTTCCGATACTCTCATAATTGTCAATGTAAGACTGATACTTGTCGCGGATGTCGGCTTTCAGTTTCTCTACTTCCGCCTCCCGCTCACTGAGTTTTTTCTTCAGTTCTTCAATTTCCCTGTCTCTTGCCTGAATGATTTCAAATTCTTTCACGTCTTTTCTCCTGTTGATAATTCTTTTGTTTAACTGATTCCAAATCCGCCTGAAATCTAATTGATTCCAAGACCGCCTGAAATAATACTCCAGACCGTTGCCTTCTCAAATCCGATCCGCCATGCTGCCACGCCCGCAAGCTCCTTCTGGCGCACCAGATCGATCTTATTGGTAAGCGACTGTTCATCCTCCATCCAGATGCTGTATCTCGCCTCGCTGTCAGAGGATGTTCCCACATTCTGTCCGTATGATTCATCATAAGACAGTGTAATCTCATGATCCGCAACAAAATTGCCCGCCTGCTCCATACTGAGTGCTTCACTCTGGGGTACGTCTGTTCCGAACGGCACAGTCCAGCCGCGGGTATAGAACGGAATGCCGCAGATTACCTGCTCTTTTGGAACTTCGGCAAGTGTGCCGTCGATCGCTTCTTCTACAAACGGCATGGAGGCGACTGATCCCGCCTCTGCAGATGCCGAAGTATGCTCGTCATAGGCCATAACAATTATGTAATCAGCCCATTTTGCCTGCTCAGTGCGCTTATAGTACTCTGAAAACTTCGGGACCATGTTGTCAACAGAGATCACAAGATTCTTCTCATGGGCTGCCGCCGACAGTTCCCGGATAAACTGCAGGTACTGCGGGGCAGAATCCTGCCGGATCGATTCAAAGTCCAAATTGATCCCGTCAATCTTTGCCTTCTCCGCCTCGGAAAGAACCTGCTCAATTACATGGGCGCGCATCTCACGCGTCTCGAACACTTCTCCGATGTTGACATCTTTTCCTTTGACGTCTCCAAAATGCGCCCAGACTGCCATGCCCGCCTTGTGTGCCCGCTTCACGTATTTCTTATTCGCAAAAGAAACGAGCTGGCCGTCCTTATTCGTAATATCGAACCAGGTCGGGGAAATGACATTGACGCCCTGCACATCCTGAATCAGTCCCTTCAGCATATCGTTTCCTTCCGGAGAATCGACATACTGCCAGACCATCACAGGCTTTTCATCCAGCATAACATGACTTCCGGTAAACCTGTCATCTGTCGTGTGCGTAATTCCGGCTTCCTCATTGAAAGAAAGCGCAGATGTTCTGCAATAACCGACAAATCCGTCTTCCGTCGAAACGCCGGTCCAGTCGTCCAGACGTTCTGTCACAACTACGGTGCTTCCTTCTTCTGCCGTTGTCAGAACTTCGCTCTTCGGGCCGCCACGATACCGGACTGCAGTATCAGCGGTAACCTCCGCAGTTTCCAGATTGTCCCATTTTGTACGGACAACCACCCGCCTGTCGAATTCCTCCATATCCAGATCCGAATTTTCCCGGATGCAGGCTGCCGAAATATACGGCATACCGTCGACCAGCACGACCGCGCCGCTCCCGTCTTCCGGCGTCCAGCTCTTCTCTTCCTTCGGCAGCGTCAGATAGAGTATATTGGCTGAATCCTCCCAGTAAAAGGCATTGTTCAGCACATCCCATGCAGTCAGATAATCAAAATAGACTGCTCCGTCAATTACTTTTCCTTTTTCCTCCATCACCTGATCGTTAACAATCAGCGCCGCGTCATCTGCTTCCTCCAGCTGGAAATATTCGGCCGGATCCATCGTCTTGTCGGTCGGAGAATACTTCCTGAAAAAATAGGATGTAAAAAAAATAATCCATGCAATGGCAAGCGCCGATATAATCAGCGGAATCTTTGATACCTTTTTCTTTTTGCGTCTTCTGGCGGTCATATGTTGCTCCTGTCCCCTATCAATATTTCTCTGCAATATGATAGCATGCCGGCACAGAGATATCAAATGGGAATCCATTTTTGTCCAATTGTGGAAATACAAAATCCGGCGGCACACGATACCACCTGTCGAGGAACCTTGCAGTATCTTAAATGTGCCGCCGGATATGACTTATTCCGTATATCTTATTATTCTATTGCTGTGAAAAAATCCAAACGCTCCTTTCTTAAAAATTTTTTCTTAATATAACATCCCTGAACAGATTCTGTACTGCAATGCATTGCTGTGGATCCGAAATAGGTACAGCCCGTTCTTATGTTAATTATAATCATTATGTATACCGATTGCAAGTGTTTTTTTGATTTTATGTAACTTCATATGGTTTTTTGCCCAAATAACGGCGTATTCTTTACATTTTGGAAAAAATATGGTATAGATACCCGTTAGGAGGTCTTTGTTATGAAGATTGAAAAGATTAATGACAATCAGATCCGCTGCACGCTGACCAGTGAAGACTTGGAAAGCCGCAAAATCCGCCTGAGTGAACTGGCCTACGGTTCAGACAAAGCGAAACTTCTTTTTCAGGATATGATGCAGCAGGCACGCAGCAATTTCGGATTTGAATCAGATAATTCTCCGCTGATGATTGAAGCCATCCCGCTTTCGCAGGACAGCATCGTGCTGATCATTACGAAGGTAGAGGATCCGGAAGAACTGGATACACGCTTTTCCAGATTCTCCGCACCGGATCCGGAGACAGCTGATTTTCCGGACCGCCACTATGCGGGTGCGGATGAAGTTCTGGAGATGTTCCGCAAACTCACCGGAAAACATGCAGACAAGAAAGATCCGGACGGCAGTTCACCGGAACAGTCCGCAAAGAAAGAGGAAGCGAACGAAAAGGAAACGGCCGTCACAGCTTCTGTCAACCTGGTCCAGTCCTACCGCTTCCGGACCCTGTCCGAAATCATCCGCGCAGCACGCTGTATCGGCTCTGTCTATACCGGAAGCAATACACTGGTTAAGGATCCGGCAGACGGTGTCTGTACGCTCGTCCTGCACGCAGACCACACGGACCCGGAACTTTTTAATAAAATCTGCAATATTCTGACAGAATTCGGCAACAGCGCGGTCATGACACCCGGATCAGAAGCACATCTGCTGGAACACGGCAGCATTCTGATCGCAGATCACGCACTGCAGACACTGCAGAATTTTTAACGCAGCGCGGCGTTCCCGTCTCTTCTGACCGCCGGCTTCGTGCAAAACTTTAACAACAACACAAAAAGAGAACTGCTCAGATCGTCAGACGACCGAACAGTTCTCTTTTTTATTGTACCTTCTCAATTTTCCGAATGTTTCCCTCCGGCAGTATTCAACTCTGCGCAAGAAAGTTGCTCAGCTTTTCAACTGCTTCTGCCTCATCCGGGCCGTCAGCTGTTACAGTTACGTCATCCCCGTTGTCGATTCCCAGTGTCATCATTCCCATGATGCTTTTTGCATTGACGCTTTTTTCGCCTGATTCCAGATGCACAATGCTCTGAAACTGACTGGCCAGCTGAACGAGCATGGCGATCGGCCGTGTCTCTAAACCGCCTGACATTTTAACAGTTACATTAGACCTTACCATTCACGTTCTCCTCCTTGGTCGCCCCTGAGTGCATCTGCTACTTTCCCCAATTTCCGCAATCTGTGGTTCACCCCTGATTTGCCGACCTGCGGGTTCATCTTCTGTCCGAGCTCCTGCAGGGTCGCCTCAGGGTATTGTAACCGAACCCTGGCCATCTCGTCAAGACCCTTCGGCAGGCTTCGGAATCCGATCGTCCGCTCAATCAGGCGGATATCTTCGATCTGCCTGACCGCAGCACTGACGGTTTTGTTGATATTGGCTGTTTCACAGTTGACTTTGCGATTTACATTTTCACGCATTTCTTTGAGAATCCGGATATTTTCATATTCCATCAGCGCGACACGCGCCCCCATCAGACCGATGATGTCTGCAAGATCTGAACTCTCTTTGATATAGACGATGAAATGTGTCTTCCGACGGGCTGTCCGCGCACTGATCTGCAGATCTGCCAGTACAGCCTCCAGCGCCTGCGCCGCCGCTTCATCCCCGCAGACGATCTCACAGTGATAGGAGCGGTTCGGATCACTGATAGAACCGGCCACAAGAAACGCGCCCCGCAGGAACGCCCGCCTGCAGCAGTCCTTCCGCACAATTGCATGTTCAACCGTGTCTGTAATGCGGGCAACTGTCCCGGCATCCCGCACGGTTACACACCAGGAGAGTCTTCCGCGCCGGCTTCTGTCTGCAAGCAGTTCCGCCGCCGGCTCCTGCCGGGACTGCCCGGCCTCCGGTACCTGCCGGAACCGCTCTATCTCCAGAACCTGCCCGGCAGCTTCCACCGGAACTTCATCCTGCCGGACAATGCGCAGACCGAACAGCTTTTTCAGCAGCAGACAGTACTTCTGTGCAATCTCCAGATTCTCCGTCCGGAAGATATGTGCGCCGCTCTCGTCCGTTCCGCTGCGCGAATACAGCAGCATTGCTTTCTGCTCGGCGATCTGACAATGACGTGCACCGCCTGTCTGCCGGCACAGTTCTTTTTTGATCTCTCCGGAAAATGACATTTTACTTCCTTCTCCTTTGTAAAATGCATAATCGTTTAATGGCTGAATGTCGTATCCCTGTGCTCCAGACGGACGCCGGCTTTCTCCCGCTCACACAGTGCTGCATACAGCGCTTCAGCCACCGCTACAGACCTGTGCCGTCCGCCGGTGCATCCGACCGCGATCACCAGCTGTGTTTTCCCTTCTGCGGTATAAAGCGGGAGCAGAAAACGAATCATCTCCGTCAGCCGCTCCAGAAATTCTGCGGCTGCTTCGTTGTCCAGTACATAAGACTGCACTTCTGCTTCTTTCCCCGTAAGCAGGCGGAGTTCTTCCACATAATAGGGATTCGGGAGAAATCTGACGTCAAACACCAGATCGGCATCCCGCGGAATTCCGTATTTAAATCCAAACGAAAGTACCGTGACATTCATGCCGGAGAAAGATGCTCCTTCGCAGAAGATTTCACGGAGCATCTGGCGCAGCTCCCGCGTCAGGAGGCGGCTTGTATCGATTACATGATCCGCCCGTTTCTTCAGTTCTGAAAGCTGTCCGCGCTCCTTCCGGATACCGTCTTCCAGCTGCCCCGCGCCTGCAACCGGGTGCGCACGCCGCGTTTCCTTACAGCGCCGGATCAATGTCTTTGTGTCCGCATCCAGATACAGAATCCGGACACGAATTCCTCTGGCCTTAAGCACATCTGTCATCTGATCCAGTCCCTGCATCAGCGTGCCGATCCGGATATCGATGCCGCATGCCATTCTTTCCGCCGGTTCTCCCGCATCTTCCGCAAGTCCGATACACTGTCCGATCAGCTGCGGCGGAATATTGTCAACGCAGAACCATCCGTTATCTCTGAAAAAATCCAGCGCAGTGCTTTTCCCTGCGCCGGACATACCCGTCACGATTACACAGTCTCTGCAATGCATATACTCACTCCAGTTCCGGAAATTCACCCAGCAGCTTAATCTCCGGCTCGAGTCTGACCCCGTACTTATCCAGAACAGTTCTTCTGACCTTCGTCATCAGTTCCCAGACATCTTCCGCTGTTGCCTTCCCTTTGTTTATCAGAAAACCGCAGTGTTTTTCAGAAATCTGCGCGTCATGAACCGATGCGCCGGCGAGGCCCGCATCCATAATCAGCTTCCCTGCAAAATACCCCTCCGGCCGCTTAAATGTACTGCCTGCGCTGGGATAGTTCAGCGGCTGTTTTGAAGTACGCATTTCCTTAAGTTCTTCCATCCGCGCGGTAATTTTTCGGATATCTCCCGCCGTCAGTTTCAGTTCTGCGCTGATTACAATCCAGTTTTCCGTTTTGACACGGCTGGTCCGGTAGCCGAGCCCCAGCTCAGATACATCAAGCTGACGTATTTTGTTCTCTGTGTCAAGCACAGTAACACTGCGCAGAATATCCTTCATCTCACCGCCGTATGCACCGGCATTCATGGTAACCGCACCGCCCAGTGTTCCGGGAATTCCGGAAGCGAATTCCATGCCGGTAAGTCCCGCATCCCGCGCGGCTGCCGCCAGCGTTGAGAGCAGCGCCCCCGCATCGGCGCGCAGTCCTGTCCCGTCAATCGTAAAGGATTCCATATTTTTGAAGATCTGTATCACTGCGCCGCGGTAACCACTGTCGCTCACAAGCAGATTACTGCCGTTCCCGAGAATAAAAAACGGAAGCTCCCGGATGCGGCATGCCTCCACCACAGCCTGCAGCTGTGCTGCGTTCTGCGGCACCACAAACCAGTCAGCCGGTCCGCCGATCCGGAATGTCGTGTGACGGCTCATGGGTTCCTGTTCAAATACATTATTTTTTCCTGTGCATGCTTCCAGCATCTCGTAGATTGTACTCATACTGTCTTACTCCCAGTTCCCGCCTTCATCTCCGGTCTCGTCCCAGTTTTCATCTTCCTGGTATTCTTCCTGATAGTCCTCTTCCTGGTACTGTTCATCCTGGTATTCTTCACTCTGGCTTTCTTCGCTCTGGTTTTCTTCGCTCTGTTCAGTTCCGCCGGCATCCGTATTTCCGCCGGCCGCCGTTCCATCCGCAGATGCGGCATTCACACCGGCATTCGCACCGCCGAGCTCCTGAATATAGTATTCCGCTGATTCTGCGCGCCGGGTATCCGGGAACAGCTCGATAATACGCTGGAATATTTCAATCGCTTTCTGATTTTCGCCTTTCGCCCGGTACGACAGTGCAAGATAATCCAGAACTGTATAGTTCTCCGGATCCAGCTCCATCGCTTTTTCCAGATTTTCAATTGCCTCATCCCAGTTTTCATAGTCGAACGCATTCATTCCGTTCGTCTTATACTGTTCGACGACAATTTCACTGGTATCATTATGAATACTGTCGTAGATGCTGCGGACATCTGATGAGAGGAGACTGCTGTCCACATCTGCGATCAGACCTGCCGCATCGGTATAGCGGCCGTCCTGATAGGCAATGTACGCCTGCAGCAGCTTCTCTGCTCCCTCTGAAGCTTTCTTTGCGTCATCTACTGTCTTCTGGGCGGAATCCGCTGAATCTTTTGACGCATCCACCTGGCTTTGCAGCTCTGAAATCTGATTCTCCTGCACTGCCAGTGTATTGCTGTATTCAACCATGCGCTCGTTCACGCTCCGGCTTGCTGACTGACGGATCGACGGCACAACCACAATCCACATCGTCAATATACCGACTGCAAGGCCCAGCAGCAGGTTGATCAGGCCGTGGATCGGCGCACGTTCACGAAACGGCAGTGCTGCCGCGATTCGCTCACTGTCTTCTGCGTTCCTGTCCGCGTGGCTTTTGCGCCCTTCGGTCCGCGCAAACTGACCTGTCTGCTCATCGATTTCTTTCAGAAACCGGAGTGTCGTCGCGTTTGTCGCATCGATTTTAATGGCCTTGCGCAGCAGTTTTCTTGCGCGCGTATACCGCTCCATCTTGATATAAATCAGCGCGAGAAGATGGTATGCCTTAATAAAATGCGAATTCTGTGCAATTACTTTTTTCAGACTGATCGCAGCAATATCCTCATCGCCGCGCCTGCAGTTATCCAGCGCAATATTGTAGTCCCGGATGGTCTGGTTGATAATCGACAGTTTTGCCTGATTGGACTGCAGCCGGTCAATATACTGTGCCGCTATATTATCCTGTGGCTGCAGATTCTTGCTGATCACCCACTCCGAGAGCGCTGCCACTGCTTCCCCGGTCTCAAAATACACCAGGCCGAGCAGATTCCGCGCATTGATATTATTTTTATTATACTGAAGACTTTGCCGCAGCAGTTCGACTGCCCCTGATAAATCACGGATCTGCGCCTTATCCAGTCCGCGGTTGTACAGCAGATTTGAAAGCTGCTCTGCCTTTCTCTCAATGTCCATGCTTACTCCGCCTTCTGATTCTGATTTTTCTGCATCTCTCTAATGATATCAAGCATATCCGTGAGATCCCTGCTGTAAACAGCCTCCTCGACTTCTTCCACATCCAGGCAGGGCTCGAATTTTTTTAATTCTTCCTCATAATTAATCATATACATACCCCTTGTTTTCTGTACCCGCCGCCTGCAGAGGCAGGGGACTCTCCACTGCGTCAGATTTGATACTATACCCACCGCCTATAGAGGCGGGAGACTCCCATCTGCGTTGATTATCTCCCTCAGCTCGCCGGCCAGATATAGTGATCCCACACAGAACAGTGTTCCGCTTCCGCGTTTTTGATATGCCGCCTGCAGTGCCTCATAAGCCCCCGCTGCCGTGACGACATCCGGACAGCCGCAGGCACGGAACTGCTGTGCCAGTACCTCCGGCGAGACCTTTCTGCCGCCGCCGACGCCTGTGACAACGACATGTTCCGGCCGGATCCCTTCCGCGATCTGCCGGATCATCTCCGGATATTCCTTATCTGATACTGCTGAAAAGAGAACTGTAATTTCTCCGGTCTTACGGAATCCCGCAGCAGTCTGTATAAATGCCGCAATTCCGTCTGCATTGTGCGCGCCGTCCAGATAAACACCAGCTGCAGCCCGCTCCATCCGGCAGGGCCAGACGGCTGACCGGATCCCTTTCCGGAGCTGTTCATCTGTCAGCTTCAGAACCGGCTGACCGGTTCCGCCGCAGCTGTACTGCCGCAGATATTCAATCGTCTCTGCGGCAAGCGCGGCATTTTTCATCTGGTATTCGGCGATGCTGCTGATCCGGTATGCTTCTGCCTGCTGCGCACCGTTTCGCTGATATTGGAACACAATTCCATCCGCATCTCTGCTTTGCAGTGTACACTGCTGCGATGTCACAGGAACTGCCGGACTTCCCGTTTCCCGGGCACGTGCGCACACAACTTCCGAAACTTCCGGCCTGTCTGCATCATAGATGACCGGAATTCCCGGTTTTATGATACCGGCTTTCTCGCCCGCAATCGCTGCAAGCGTATTCCCCAGATACTGCATGTGGTCCATTCCGACCGAGGTGATTACCGTAATATCCGGCTTACTGATCACATTCGTCTGATCCAGTCTGCCGCCCATTCCTGTCTCCAGAATACACCAGTGTACCGCACACTCTGCAAACAGACACATGGCCATCAGAAACAAAATTTCAAAATAGGTCGGATGTGCGTCACCTCTCTGCATGCAGACTTCCGCAGCATCCATCACCTGCCGGAACGCTTTCAGAAATGCCTCATCGGAAACCGGCCCGCCGTCTGTCTGCATGCGCTCATTGATCCGTACCAGATGCGGGGACGTAAACAATCCACACCGATATCCCGCGGCCGTCAGGACGCTGTTCAGATACGAACAGACGCTTCCTTTCCCGTTGGTGCCCGCCACATGGATGAAATGCGGAATTCTGTCCTGTGGATTCCCGAGAACCGCAAGCAGCCGGGCTGTGTGTTCCAGATCCGTCTTGCTTGTGAATTTCGGGACAGATTCAATATATGCGACGGCTTCCTCATAGTTCATGAATGATATCCTCTGCTGCCCTGATTCGATTGCATTCTCTGATCGCGCTCATGCTGCGCAGCCCGCGCAGGTGCTGCAGAGCGGTTTTTTCAGGAACGTCCCGTCAGATCTGCAAACGGTTCCGGTTCCGTTCTGGTCAGCACTCTGGCAGCAGTCTGACTGGAATTGCTCTTTTGCGCAACTGACACCATCGCCTCCGGCGCAATCTCCGCCGCCGGCAGATAAAGCTGACCGGCATTCAGGTATACCGTCTCTTCGCACAGCTTCTCATCGATTTCAACTTTGCTGGCGGCCGTAAAATTGGAGCCGTAAAACATCCACGCGCCGCCGGGAAGTTCCTCAACCCTGTCCAGCGCAACCGGCGCAATTCCCATCTGCACTGCACGGCTCTTCCAGGGCACCGTGCCGCCATATACATAATGATCTCCGTACAGCATATCGTACTGGATCATCTCCAGGTCACTCTGGTAATTTCTGGTGTTGCGTCTTGCCTGATGATACCGCACAATCACTCCGTCATGGATGCCCAGACGATTCAGCACTTCTGCGCCGATCTGATAGGCGGACAGATTGTCATCCTGTTTTTTCATCCCGAAATTATCCCAGATAATATACTCGGTCTGAAACAGGTATCGGTTGGACAGATCCCTTGTCGTCAGTCCCATCGTCGGCAGATGATCTCCGTACATCACCAGAACGACAGGCTCCGGGTAATGCCGCAGGGTATCTGTCAGTTCCTTTACAAACTGATCCATTTCATGAATCTGTTTGCAGTAATATTCCCAGGAATTATTGTTCTGCTCTCTTCCCTCAGCACCGGTTACGGCAATCGGCGGATCCTCCACGACCGGATCTGTCGGGTAATCTCCGTGTCCCTGCACCGAAATGGTATAAATATAGTCCGGCTTCTCCGTGGCATCCAGGCACTGAACGATCTGTTCTGTCAGAACCGCATCTTTCACCCATCCGGTCTCTGTCACATTAGCCGTATTCGGCATATACTCCTCTGATGTAAATGTCTCAAATCCAAGATTTGCAAATACATCTCTGCGGGTATAGAAGTTCGCCTCATTGTTATGAACCACATGTGTTGCATAACCGTTTTTCTGCAGGATATACGGAATGCTCTCACATGGCTGTTCCTGCAGAATGGTCTTATACGGGTATTCCCCGGCGCCAAAATAATGCAGACTCATACCGGTAATACATTCAAATTCCGTATTGACCGTTCCCGCTCCCACCACCGGAACCCGCAGATAGCCTGAGCTGTATTTCTCCATCAGCTGCCGGTAGTACGGCATCGGATCCTCCGAAAGATGCAGAAATTCCACCAGTTCCGGATCCATAAATGATTCCAGCTGCAGGAACACAATATTGGGCTGTTCCAGATCAGCCGCTGCAAATCCATCGGCCTCAGACGCCGCCTGCGCTGTACCGGATTCAGATGTCTTCTCTTCTGCTTCTTCCAGTCTCCTGTCGACATCCGCCTCGATACGGGACAACATCTTTTCAGAATATCCTTTCGGCTGACTGATACCCGTGTCAAACAGTGTAACCAGGAAGCAGTAGGGATAGCCGTAATCCTTGTAGGCGAATGCAATATTTCCAAAATAATTGGAAATAAGCCGCGCGTTCAGCTCAACCTGACCAACTGCGAACACCGCGGCAAATGCCGCGGCACAGAGAACCAGATTCCGCCAGAAGCGTGGCTTTTCAGTACGGCGCGGCGCCTTCCGGAATAAAATAATCAGAACAGCAAAAACCGCCGCCACCAAAACAACTGCGCCGATCAGTACAAACGGCGTAATATAATTTTTTGCAATTTTAGAAGCATCCGAGATCAGCTTCAGATCCGGTCCGGTGAAAGGCGTTACACGACTTCCGAGAATCACACCGTTGATCGCACCCATCAGCAGCCAGAAAGTAAATATCAGCGTGCGCACAAAAATACGCCGCCGGAACAGAAATACTATGGTTGTTGTCGCAAATATAATCATGGCATTGAACAGGAAAACCAGAGGTTTTCCTGTCATATACTGCCATGCTTCCTCCGCCGAATGGCGGGACATCCACTCCATTGCAAAATATACGAGGCAGGATGCCAGAAACTGCAGAAAAACTGCAGCTCTGTTGCAGAAACGGATCACGCGTTCTTTATTTAAATGTGGTATGCGTTTCTTCATATGCTTCACCACAATTGGAGACAGGGAACGGTTCTCTGTCTCCTCCAGCCCGATCATTATCTCGCCAGAATCTCCCCGAGGCGCTCCTCGACCTGTTCCAGCATCTGCCGGTACTTCTCGCGTTTCTCACGCTCTTCGGCAATTTTCGCCTCCGGCGCCTTTGCGAGGAACTTCTCATTGTTCAGCATGCCGTCGGACCGCTTAATTTCCTTCTGCAGACGCTGCTGCTCTTTCTCGAGGCGCGCTTTCTCTTTTTCCAGATCTACAAGATCTGCAAACGGAATATAGAGGGTTGCACCGTGAATGACTGCCGAGAATGCATCGTCCGCGATTCCTGTTTTATCTTTCTGGACACAGGTCTTTCCTGCGCGCGCCAGAGAAGTCAGGATCGCACTGCCGCCGGCAAACATATCACGGATCGCTTCATCATCAGAAACTACGTACAGCTCACTGATTTCCTTGCCCGGTGAGACGTTCAGCTCGGTACGGATATTCCGGACGCCGCGGACAGCATCTTTGATGCGCTCGACGCCTTCTGCCTCTGCCGGGAAATTCCACGCGTCTGTGTACTCCGGCCATGCAGCGGTCATGATGGTTTCGATGTCCGTATTCAGCGTACAGAAAATTTCTTCTGTAATAAATGGCATAAACGGATGCAGCAGCTTCAGCGCATTGGAGAGAACGGTCTTCAGTGTCCAGAGAACCGGCAGCTTCTCTTCCTCTGTTCCGTTGTAGAGGGTCGGCTTTGCCATCTCGATGTACCAGTCACAGAATTCCTCCCAGATAAAGTCATAGACCTTCTGGACGGCAATGCCGAGCTCAAATTTATCCATGTTTTCAGTGACTTCACGCGCCAGAAGATTGACTTTATGCAAAATCCAGCGGTCCGGCGCACTTAAGGTTTCTGCCGGAACAGTCTCCGGAAGCACAGTGTCACCCAGATGCATCATGATAAAGCGTGATGCATTCCATACCTTGTTTCCGAAATTGCGGCTCGCCTCAACACGCTCCCAGTAGAAACGCATATCATTGCCGGGCGCATTTCCGGTCATCAGCGTCAGGCGCAGTGCATCGGCACCATAGTTCTCAATTACTTCAAGCGGATCGATTCCGTTGCCCAGCGATTTGCTCATTTTCCGTCCCTGTGAATCACGGACCAGACCGTGAATCAGGACATGGTGGAACGGACTCTTTCCTGTCTGCTCCAGTCCGGAGAACACCATGCGGATGACCCAGAAGAAAATAATGTCATATCCTGTTACGAGAACGTCTGTCGGATAGAAATATTCCATCTCCGGCGTCTTGTCCGGCCAGCCGAGCGTTGAGAACGGCCAGAGGGCTGATGAGAACCAGGTATCCAGTGTATCCTCATCCTGTGTCAAATGCGTGCTGCCGCACTTCGGGCAGACTGCCGGTGCGCCGCCGCGCTGTACGACAATCTCGCCGCAGTCATCGCAGTACCACGCCGGAATCCGGTGTCCCCACCAGAGCTGTCTGGAGATACACCAGTCGCGAATTGTCTCAAGCCAGTGTGTATAGGTCTTGCCAAAACTTTCCGGAACGAATGTCAGTTCTCCGGTCTTCAGCACTTCGAGGGCCGCCTCGCCCATTTCCTTCATGCGGACAAACCACTGCGGCTTGATCAGCGGCTCAACAGTGGTGTGGCATCTGTCATGTGTTCCGACTGCATGGGTGTGCGGAACAACCTTCACGAGCAGTCCCTGCTCCTCAAGATCTGCAACAATCGCTTTGCGCGCCTCATAGCGGTCCATGCCGGTATACTTGCCGCACAGGCCGTTCATCGTCGCGTCGTCGTTCATAATATTGATCTCTTCCAGATCATGACGCTTGCCGACCTCAAAGTCATTCGGGTCATGTGCCGGGGTGATCTTTACACAGCCGGTTCCGAATTCTTTGTCGACATAGGCATCTGCAATAACAGGAATTGTGCGGCCTGTCAGCGGCAGGACCAGTTCCTTGCCGACCAGATCCCGATAGCGTTCGTCCTCCGGATTGACTGCGACAGCTGTATCGCCGAGCATGGTCTCCGGACGTGTGGTCGCGATCTCGACAAAACGGCCTTCCTCGCCGACAACCGGATAGTTGATGTGCCAGAAAAATCCGTTCTGGTCCTCATGCTCAACTTCTGCATCAGAAAGAGATGTCTGGCACTTCGGGCACCAGTTGATGATACGGCTTCCTTTATAGATCCATCCCTTTTCATACAGACGGACGAATACCTCTTCAACAGCCTTTGAACAGCCTTCATCCATGGTAAAGCGCTCGCGGCTCCAGTCAGCAGAAGAACCCAACTTCTGCAGCTGGTTCAAAATGCGGCTGCCATACTCCTCTTTCCAGGCCCAGCAATGCTCGAGAAATGCCTCGCGGCCGATTTCCTTCTTGTCGATGCCCTTCTCTTTGAGCATGTTGGTTACGCGCACTTCCGTCGCGATCGCTGCGTGGTCTGTGCCCGGCTGCCACAGTGCCTCATATCCCTGCATTCTCTTGTAGCGGGTCAGAATGTCCTGCATGGTATTGTCAAGCGCGTGTCCCATATGCAGCTGTCCGGTAACGTTTGGCGGCGGCATCACGATGGTAAACGGCTTCTTATCCGGATTTACATCTGCACGAAAATAGCCGCCCTTCAGCCATTTCTGATAGAGGCGGTCTTCGAGTCCCTTCGGGTCGTACTGTTTTGCGAGTTCTTTACTCATGTCTGCTCCTTATTGATCTGGCGGTTATAGATTCTGCCATTAATATTCTGCACGCATTCCGGATTGCTCTGCTGCACGGCAGCTTTTCGCAATCCCGACAAAAGCTCATACAGTATAATAAGTGAGAACGGCGGTTCCGTCAAGAGCCGCCGTCCGATTATGTCATCATTTTACAGTTGTTTTTTCCTGTCTTTTCAGGATTTTTCCGTCCGGATCACTCCGATGATACCGCGCGGTGTTTCTCCGAGAGCGCTTTGCCTTCTTTGCCGGTAATATGCTCAATCCGGATTTCCACGCAGGCCAGAGCCGGGAATTCCCGGTCAATCTCCGCCTCATAGGCATCCCGGAACGCCGAAGAATATTTTTCACCGATCAGACGTGCCGATGCCCGGATTTCCTCCGGATCCTCCAGGATCCGCGCATAGCCGAACAGAATCACGCTCCGGTAATCCGTCGCCATACCCTCCGCGTCAACGTCATTGGCATCAACCACACAGAATGAGACGCGCGGGTTGCGGCGGATCGCATCGATCTTATGCCCCTTCTTCGCGCAGTGAAAATGAATGCATCCGTCCCTGTATGCAAAATTGAGCGGCACCGCGTAATTGTAGCCCGCATCACCATTCAGCGCAAGCACGCCGTCCGAAGCACGCTCCAGAATTGCGATGCATTCCTCCTCCGGCAGCTGCTGCCGGATCCGTCGCATCGGCCGGAACGGCGCCGTTTCATTTTTCAGAAATGCTTCGACTGCCGCATGTCCCTGCTCATAGTCCTTAAAACGGACTGCCGGAATTCCGAGCGCATTGGCCGCCCTGACATTTGCCTTATTGTCATCAATAAACAGGCAGTTATGCGGATCCAGGTGATAGTCGTCCACCAGCTTCTGGTAAATGTTCGGATCCGGTTTTACCAGCCCGGCTTCATAGGAAAAGATTCCGCCGTCCATCAGCGGCAGAAAATCCAGCGCATCTTCATTCGCACGGCGCACGAGACCGGAATAATTCGAAAGGAACAGCACCTGATGGCCTGCCGCTTTAATCGAACGGATCCACGGGATTGCATAATCCACCCGGGCAATCGCATCACCCACATGGTCAAAGGTCTTCTGAATCTCTGCCGCATACTCCGGCCGCCGGGAAATAATATCTTTCAGAATCATTTCCTCGCTGACCACACCGCGGTCCAGTTCATTCCAGAGACCACTCATCCACATGGCGTCCTCGACGCCCCGGATCGTCTCTTCATCATCAAATAATTCATGAATAAAATCGATCCAGCGAAAACGGATCAGTACATTTCCGATATCAAATATTACCGTTTTCTTTTTCATACGCCGAAACTCCTCTGGTAAATGTGTGTTCCTCTTACTGGAAGTTCGCGATCAGCGCCACGAT
This sequence comes from Eubacterium sp., assembly GCA_017433615.1. Classification (GTDB taxonomy): domain Bacteria; phylum Bacillota; class Clostridia; order Lachnospirales; family Lachnospiraceae; genus CADBRN01. The sequence goes on along the minus strand of JAFRGW010000062.1, from coordinate 3,284 downwards.
ACGCAGCAGGAACAATACAAAGATAACCCACATTGCCGGGCTGACATCTTTTGCCTTCTTCGTGCAGACCTTCAGGATAACCCAGGAAAGGATTGCAAACATAATGCCGGTTGCGATGGAATATGCCAGCGGCATCATGACCATTGCAAGGAACGCGCCGACGGTATCTGCAATATCTCCGTCGAAACTGATCTTCTTGACACTGCTGGACATCAGCAGACCGACATACAGAAGCGCCGGTGCCGTCGCGAAGGACGGGATTGCCAGGAAAATCGGAGAAAGCAGCAGTGCGACTACGAACATGCAGCCTGTTGTAAAGGAAGTAAGACCTGTCTTGCCGCCTTCTGCAACGCCCGCACTGGACTCAACAAAGCTGGTGATGGTGGAAGTTCCGAGACATGCGCCCAGGGTCGTTCCGACAGCATCCGCCATCAGGACCTTGCCGACGCGCGGCATCTTGCCTTCCTCATCGAGCAGGTTTGCCTTATCTGCTACGCCGATAACGGTTCCGATCGTATCAAACAGATCGACATACAGGAATGAGAATACAATTGCAATAAACTGGATGATATGTGTTGCAGCCCATCCGAAATTGAATTTGAATGCTGTGTTGGAAATGCCGCCAAGCTGCAGTCCCTGTGAGAAATCCGGGAAGACACTGAAAACACCCGCATCCGGGTTAACAGCATACCATCCTGTCGCCTGTGCGAGCATGCCAAGTACCCATGTCGCAAGGATACCAATCAGGATCGCACCTTTCACATTGTAATGAACCAGCACGCAGATGATCAGGAATCCGATCAGCGCCAGAGCAACCTCCGCACTTCCGAAGTCGCCGATGCCGATGACCATGTCACTGCCTTCGCCTGTAAAGGTCAGAATGTTGGCACCGCGCAGACCAATATATGCGACGAAAAGGCCGATACCGACAGTAATGCCGTTTTTCAGGTTGGTCGGAATACCGTTGATGATCGCCTCACGTGCCTTAAACGCAGAAAGGATAATAAAGATAATACCTTCTACAAGGACTGCAGTCAGGGCGATTGTAAACGGATTCGGAACATCCGCCAGCTCGCCGAGGCATACCGTATATGCGAAATACGCATTCAGTCCCAGACCTGCGGAAAGCGCGATCGGATAATTTGCAACCAGAGCCATAAACAGCGTGGCAAACGCAGATGCGACTGCAGTCGCGACGAAGACGCCACTGCGGTCCATTACAGTGCCCAGGATATTCGGGTTGACTGCAAGGATATAGGCCATGGCCAGAAATGTGGTCAGACCTGCAACCACCTCTGTGCGCACATCAGTATTGTGCTCTTTCAGTTTAAAAAGTTTCTCAAGCATTGATCTTCCTCCTGTTGGATGATTCCATATAATATAGGTAAGAAAAAAACAGTATAAATTATAAAATATTTATAAAGTTTTGTCTATACTCGTTTCGTTTTCTGAGGCAGCGGTACTAAGGCTCATGCAGGCATTCGCCAAGTACCGGTCTACGTTCCACTTCGGTCGGTGCTAAACGAAGGTCCACTGGACCTTCAGCACCGTTGCGGATGTCCCTTTGATCTATATCACACATCACCTTCCCGCTGCCTGCAGCAGCATCTCCTTGAGCCGGGCCGCCGCACTGTCCAGCGCACTGCCGCTGTATTCGATCAGGCAGATCGAGCGGACCGGAACTTCCTCAATCAGCGGAATCCGGTACACCTGGTCAGTCAGATTACGTCCCTCGATCAGACTTTCCGGAACGAAGCCGATGCCCAGATCATTTGTAATCAGCGGAAGCAGCTGATCGGCTGTTGCAGCCTCTACATCCACGGTATATTCCAGCCCATACTTAAAGAAGAAATCATTGTAGAACTGGAACGTCATGGAATCACGCCCCAGACTCACCATGGGATATTCCTTGATTTCAGCGAGATGGCGCGGTTTGTCAGGCAGATCCCCGCAGTTTGCACCGCACACCAGCACTTCATGAAAATCCAGCAGCCTTGTCTCCTGCAGCGGCCTGCTGATCTGCGTCGGCGTTGTCACGACTGCCAGATCCGCCAGTCGGTTGCGGACAGCTTCAACCGCACTGTGTGTCTTCTGGTTCTGGATCCGCAGATGTACATCCGGATATTTTGCGTGATATGCGCGCAGAACCGGAAGCAGAATTCCATGTAAGGCTGTCTCTGTCGCACTGATTGTCACAGAGCCACTGCGCAGATTCGCGGCATTTTCCAGTTCGCGCTCGGCTGTCTGGAGCTGCTCAAAGGCGACCGCCACGTGTTTATACAGGCTTTCTCCGTCTGCTGTCAGCCGCACGCCGCGGTTTGAGCGGATAAACAGCCGGCACCCGAGCTGCCGCTCCAGATTGTTCATAGAGCGGGTAATATTGGGCTGGCTGTTCATCAAAATCGACGCCGCGCGTGTAAAACTCTTATATTTTGCAACATAATAAAAAATCCGGTAGTAATCGTAGGTAATATCCATCATAAAGCACTTCCTCGTTCCTGCTGTTGTATTTCATCTCTGACACGCTGAATGCACGCCTCCAGTGTGTCATTGTTCGGGATGCGTTTCTCAATTCCCGCGGCAGTGATTTTTTCTTCTGAAAAATCATCACAGTCTGCCAGATAGCGCCGGCACAGTTCCGCGTAATTCGGTTCTGGCTGTTTTCTCTCACGCTGCAGCGCATGCGCAAGCCGCAGGCCGTCATCCGTCTCGATGTAGAGCGGAACGACCCGGTCTTTTCCATAATAATGGCGCAGCTGCACGAACGATTCCAGTGTGCCGATCGAAAGATAACTTCCGTGTGCAAGATCGATGCTCCCGTCGTCAATCGTCGCATAGTGCCAGGGACCGCAGACCGTCTGATAGATCCGTTCCTCAATCACACTGCCCTGTTCCCGCATATGATTCAGATAATCAGCATCGACAAAGTGATATTCCCTGCCGTCCGTTTCCCCCTGGCGCATCGGACGTGTCGTATAAAGTACCAGCGGCTTCAGCACTGCAGGCGCATCTTTCAGGAGCGCACGGTAAATATGATCCTTCCCGGTTGCACTCTTTCCCATAATGTAATAAAGCTTTCCCATATATATTTAAAATCCTTTCAACGCACTCCAGTATATCATATTGATATCAAAGCAAAAAGCAAAAAATTGATTTTGGCTTTTTTTGCCAAAATGAAATCTTGAATTCCACCGCCTGCTTGTGCGGTGGAATTCATCCTCGCACACTTAAGCTTTACTATTTCATAGACTCATGGTATGGTTGTGCTTCCTTCTGACAGCAGT
>JAFRGW010000061.1 GCA_017433615.1 Eubacterium sp. | reverse complement strand
GTATACTTATCTGTATCATAGGTGATTCTGGTTTCTATGAAGAGATTCTTTTACCAGAAATGCTCGGCCTGTGAATTTCCCTTCATAGCTTTGATCTTATTCTAAAGATTTTATTTTCCTTTATTCTTCCGGCGTATAGGTCCAGCCGTGGTCGTCATGGTAAATCATCAGCTTTGTCATGCCACCGTCTATACAGATGTTTTCTCCGGTAATGAAACCGGCTTTATCAGAGCAAAGGAACATCACCATGTTTGCGATATCCATCGGATTGCCGACGCGGCCGGCCGACTGCTGCAAAGCATCCGGTCCTTCATATACCGTGTAAGCCGTATCGATCCATCCAGGGGAAATAGAGTTCACCCGGACCTTCCCCGCGAAGCTGGCAGCCATGGCATGTGTCAATGCCGCAATCCCGCCCTTTGCCGCTGTATAGCTCTCTGTCTGTGGCTGGCTCATCCGGTCACGGGAAGATGAAATATTGATAATGCAGGCACCTTCCCGGAAATGCGGCGCAAACAGTTTGGAGAGATAGAACGGCGCAGTTACGCCGACGGCCAGTGCATACTGGAACTCCTCATAGCTGCACTCATCGATCCCTTTCATTAGCGGCAGCGCATTATTGATCAGATAATCAATACCACCGTTTTCAAAGATCACTTTCTCTGCGAAGGCTTCCAGCACAGCCTTGTCAGAGATATCACCAACATAATGGTCGCCCGCCGCTTTATCGATCACATAGACCTTTACGCCCTGTTTTCGGAATTCCTCTGTTATGCATTTCCCTATTCCATTGGCTCCGCCGGTCACGATGGCAACCTTCTGTCCGCTTGCCGGTACCCCGATGATCCTTTTTGGAATTGTCAGCTTCATATAGAGCCCGCTTTCATCCTGTTCCGGCTCCGCAGGGATCGTCTCACACATTCCGCCCACTGCCAGGGTTGCAGTCACTGCAAGACAGGCGGCATCCAGCAAGTCATCCGGATTGCACTTAAGCTTCTTTGCCATCTCCCACATGCCGGATAAATCTTTCCCGGGCAGATACCTTTTCAGGATCGCTGCTCTATCCGAAAAGCCCGGATACTCTTTCTTCCGGGTCATTACAACAGATCCATTCAGTCTGGCAAAATCTACCTCTGGGTGGCTTTCCAGAATCCGGTTTTTATACTCCGGATGAAGACTCAGATATTCATCAAGTTCCTTAATCTTCGGGATGATATGAACGGTCTGTTTTGAAAGACTTTTTCCAAGAATCCTGATATTGGTCTGCTTCTGTTCCTCTTCCGAATCTGCATACACAGCCTGGCGGCACGGAATCGGAAATATCGAGGATGATTTCTGCCCCAGTTCTTTACGGGCAAGGTCATCCGGTCTTAACTGATCTGCGCTGGATCTGAGTCCTACTGCCATGTCAATCAGAAATGCATCAAATTCCGGATAATGGCTGACAAGTTGCTCCAGAGAATCAAATCGTTCAAATCGGAACTCACCATGATTCAGGACGCAGGCGATCCAACCACCTCTGCATCCATCTACGCCAATATATAATCCGTCATTCATGTTCATCATGCCCCTGTACCTCCGAAATCCCGAGTCTCTGGGTCAATTCCTTATTTCGTTCCAGCAGATTCCATATACC
>JAFRGW010000060.1 GCA_017433615.1 Eubacterium sp. | reverse complement strand
GGTAAAAAGATCATCTCCGAGGTGAACGGTACCATCAACGCCAGCGTGGTCTATGAGATGACCTACTATCCTTTTTATACTTCTACTGAGAAGTCCGGCTCGATCTTTTTGCCGGTTTTGATTGCCTCGTCCAGGATCGCGTCAAACCGGTCGTCGTCCGCGTCCAGCGTAAACTTCTGGGTCATAAAATTGACCTTCGCGTCGTTGACGCCGTCGATCTTTTTGACAGCATCCTCTACCTTTGCGGCGCAGTTTGCACAGTCGATTTCACATTTGAATTTTTTCTTCATGGTTGCAGCTCCTTTTTGATGTATTATTATACTTTCCTGTTTGTTCCCTGATGGGTCTGTTTCTGGATGCGTCTATTCTTCGATATGTTCCTTGCCCATCGCAATGATCGTCTTCACATGATCATCTGCAAGTGAGTAGCAGATCGACTTGCCGTCGCGCCGCGCTTTGATCAGCTTATTTGTCTTCAGTATTTTGAGCTGATGCGAGACGGCGGACTGGTTCATCTCCAGCTCTGTGCAGATTTCAGTGACATTCTTTTCGCCCTGAAACAGCACATACAGGATCTTGATCCGTGTTGAGTCGCCGAATACCCGGAACAGTTCCGCGAGATCAATCAGTTCTTCTTCGGAAATGTGACCGATCAGGCCGTCGATGCGGCTGCAGGCATCCGTATGAACGCAAACCGGCGGGGCGTGATCAGGTGCCGGATGGATTTGATCTGTTGAAATAATCATCCCAACCTCCTGTGAAAATAAATTGACAGTGAAAATAATGAATGGCTGTTCATATGAATATATTATCATATGATAAATAAAAAAACAATAGTCAGTCTTTAAGGAGATGTCACGAAATCACCTGGTTATATTACGAAGGATTTCCTTTCAGGAAGGTTCGTACAAAACCAGAAGCATAGCGGGCGGTGCGGCTGATTTTGAACGAGTGTTACCGGCAGAAAAGACCGGCAAGATGTCTGAGTTATTACGAGGCAGATTTAAATTCTTAATTCAGACAGATCAATCCAGGCGGAAGGGCTCCAGAACATCCTCCATTCCTTTGATGTTGGAAACAACGGATTCTTCGTGCCGGATCGCCAGACTCACGTACAGGATGTCGATCAGAGAAAACTGTGCGACACGGGGAGACACAAAAGGCTGCTCCGGGGAATACAGTTCCAGGCAGATGTCAGACACACGGCCGACTGGCGTGTTCGGGTGGCCGGTGATGCTGATGGTTTTGCCGCCGTGCTGCTGCACAAGTTCCAGCGCATGAACGATCTCCCGCGTTTTACCGGTATGTGAGATGCCGATATAGACATCGGACGGACCGGCCTGCCTGGAGGCGATTTGCATCAGGTGGGAGTCTTTGATTGCAGCTGACCGGATGCCGACGCGCATCAGGCGGATATAAAAGTCATCCGCGATAGTACCGGAGGCACCGACGCCGATAATGGTGATACAGGAGGCCTGGTTCATCAGCTCGATGGCGGCGCCGATTTTTTTGAAATCCAAAAGCTCAAAGGCGCGCTCGAGCGTGTCGATGTTTCTGGAGAAGACACTTCTGCCGATGCGTTCGACCGGCGCGTCACGATCCAGCTCGGCAAAGATGGTCCGAACCGAAGCAGGAGAAAACTTTGCGAGCATCAGCTTCATATCGGTAAAGCCGGCGCAGCCGATCGTCTTGGAAAATCGAATAATACTCGATTCTGCAATCTTCAGTTCAGCTGCCATCTGCTGGATGCTGATCGAAGAGCAATGCACCGGATCCTTCAAAATGTAATCTGCGATTTTGCGGCTAACCTTTGAAAAAGAAGAATACTGCGACTGAATCGCAGCGTATGGATTGTTATTCTGCATGTTGTCACCTCAAACAATAGACAGGCAGATTGTGAGTATAAAAAGAATGGAACCATTATAACAGGGAAAAATATATCACGCAATCATACCGGACAGGATACAGGGCAAGCCATGCGGAAACAAGTCATGCGCGAGCAAACCATCCGGAAGAATATCATCCGGAAGAATATCATCCGGAACAAATCATCAAGTTGCATAAAATCGAATAATATTTTTTATATAGTTTTGATAATGGAGTATTATTCGATTCTATGTTATGATGTTTGCATCAAAAAAACAATTGTTTTTTAGAAAAATTGTAAAAAATGCAGTAGGAGTGACTGACAGAAATGGAAGGCATTATCAACACTGTCCGGCAGGAACTGGGAAAACAGCTGGAGTATGAGCAGCAGGATGCGGTCATGTGCAAGATCCCGCAGTTTTCGGAAGCAGGGATACACAATGAGTTTCTGGCTGCCCGCGATGCGGGTACGGGGAAGGAAAAGGATACGATGGAAGTCCTGGTTTTTAATATGGAGCGGGGCGTCCATCTTCCGGAGATCTGTGCTTATCTGAAGGAGCATCCGAAGGTGTCCGGTGCAGATATCATACTGGCAAATGAACTTGACGACGGATGTGTCCGCTCAGGGGAAAAAGACACGGCCCGGGAGCTCGCAAAAGAGCTGGGATACGGTTACGTGTACGGACTGGAGTTTATCGAACTGGTCAATGAGGCGGATCCGAAAGGATTCCACGGCAATGCGGTATTTTCGAAATGGCCTGTAGAAGAGGCACGTGTTGTCAGACTCCCGGAGGAATACAACTGGTACTTTGACCGACAGAGAAGGATCGGCGGACGCTGTGCCGTTCTCGCAGTTCTCAATGCCGGCGGACAGAGGATCGGCGTCGGAAGCATTCATCTGGAGAACCGGACGGATGGAGAAGGGAGAAGGCGTCAGATGCAGATCGTACTGC
>JAFRGW010000059.1 GCA_017433615.1 Eubacterium sp. | reverse complement strand
GCTTTTTTTCTGCATTCTGCGTCATCATGATAGGATTACCGCCTTAGATTTGATACTATTATTATACCATTTGCGGCGGTTTCTTTCCGTACTTACATAACAAAATCCAGAGCTTTTGCTCTGGACTTTGTCTACAGTCTGACACGCCGGAGTAATCCGGCGTGTTTTTTGCGTGCAGAGAATGTAAATGTCTGCTATGATAATCAATGACGAAAAAAGAAGTACCGGAATTAATCGCGATCTCTGCAACGCACGAAGTGCGATGGAAACATATTGCACGAAGGAACCAAACAATGAACAATGTGAAAAAAACCTGCCGCCTGATCGCGTTGGATATGGACGGGACACTGCTGCGGGATGATAAATCTGTCGATCCCGGGACGATCCGGGATATTGAAGCGGCCGCTTCTGCCGGCATCGAGGTGGTGTATTCTTCCGGGCGTTCTGTTGCGGAACTTCTTCCCTATGTACATGTGCTGCCGGCTATCCGGTATGGAGTCTGCATGAGCGGTGCGCTGGTTTATGATTTCCGGGAACGCTGCCCGGTTTATAAGAAAGCTGTCGAACAGAAGTATGTGCTTCAGATTGCGGCGGAGGCAGCCAGAGCAGATGCCATGCTTCAGCTGCTGACAGAAGAGGCTGCATTTGTCAGTGCAGAACAGGTGACGCATATGGAAGATTTCCATATGGAACAGTATCAGGCGCTGTACCGGGAAGCTGCCACGCTGGAAGCAGATATGATGAAGACGGCCGGGCGTCTTCCGTGTGTCGAGAAGGTCAATATTTTTTACAGGAATGCAGCGGACCGGACACGTGGATATGAAGCACTGAAAGCGCTGCCGCTGACATTTGCATTTGCAGAAGAAACGTCACTGGAGATGAACGCGGAAGGCGTTACGAAAGCAGAAGGCCTTCGCATACTGACAGAGTATCTCGGCATAACGATGGATGAGACTGCCGGGATCGGTGACGGAGAAAATGACCGCGCCATGCTGGAGGCTGCCGGCCTGTCGATTGCGATGGGAAATGCTTCAGAAGCAATCCGGGAAATCTGTGATTTTGTCACCGATGACAACGAACACAACGGCGTGGGAAAAGCGATCCGGAAATGGTGTCTTTCCACGGCAGCGACACCATGATACAAGTCTAAAAGAGCAGCGGCCAGAGCAGAACAGACAGGAAAGAGGATACGATTTATGAAGAGACCTGAACCGATAATGGATTCTTCCGGGTTTGTCATGCTGGCGGATTACGTGCCGCACAGTGTACAGGAGATCCGCTACCATTCCACCTACAATTTTATCGGTGAGCGTATAGACGGGTACGAGGAGCCGTGCGCGTTTCTTACGCTGGATGCCGCGCGGGCGCTGAAGTCGGCGAGCAATGAATTATACGTCATGGGGTATGTGCTGAAGATCTTTGATGCATACCGGCCGGCGCGTGCGGTCAGACATTTTGTCTTCTGGGGAATCGAAGACCAGGACATCCGCATGAAGCCGTACTTTTATCCGGAACTCGAGAAGCAGGAACTTTTCATGCGCGGCTACATCGCAAAGAACTCCACGCACAGCAGAGGGAGCACGGTGGATCTCACGCTGCTGGATATGAAGACCGGAAAAGAAGTGGATATGGGAAGTCCCTTTGATTTCTTTGGCGAAATCTCGCATCCGGGTTATCAGGGGGTAACAGAAGAACAATTTGAGAACAGAATGACGCTGCAGCGCGTTATGAAGCGGAACGGGTTCCGGTCGCTGGACTGTGAGTGGTGGCATTTTACACTGGAGGAAGAGCCGTACCCGGACACTTATTTCGATTTTCCGGTATGTGCGGCCTCGCTGCGGCGCTAATTCAATCGCGATCTCTGATCGCGCGCGGGCTGTGCAACGCACGAAGTGCGAGTCCCTGTGCGGAACATCGCACCTTTTTCGGGCAGTACAGGGCGGTGAAAATAAAAGTTGGACATCTGTTGGACGCTCTGTGGCATGATCCAGATAACAAACAAAGGCACGAAAAGGCCGGACGGAATCTGTGAAATCAGCCTGCAGGAAGGCATATGTGCAAGGGGTATGCAGATGTCCTTAAAAAGGAGAATATATGCAGATCCTATATGTAGAAAATGATGAACAGGTTTTGGAAGAGACAGCGGAAATGTGCCTGGAACTTGCACAGGTGGAAGGCATTGAGGCTTTCACAGAGCAGGAGGAAGTGCTCGAATGGCTGGAAGACAAGGATAATCATGCAGATCTGGCGCTGCTTACGATCGATATGCCGCGGTTGGATGGCCTGGCACTGGCAGAGAAAATACAGCTTAAGCGGCCGGAGATGAAAATTGTATTTCTTGCGGAAAGCGGTGAATACGCTGTGGATGCATTTGCACTGCATGTTTCCGGCTATCTGGTAAAACCGGCCAGTGCGGAGCAGCTCGCACGCGAAATCATGTATGCAGGTTCTGCCAGCGTACAGACACAGTCGACGCATATTACGGTACATACATTCGGTGAATTTGATGTCGAGGTAAACGGCGATATTGTCAGATTCGCGCGGGCCCGGTCCAAGGAACTTCTCGCATATCTGGTGGACCGGCAGGGAAGAACCATTACACGTGCGAATGCATTTTCTGTTCTCTGGGAAGATGAGTTCTATGACCGCCCGATGCAGAAACAGATGGATGTCATTGTCCGAAGTCTGCGGGATACACTGAAGAATTACGGGATTGATGAAATATTTGAACTGAAGCGTGGTACGATGCGGGTGATTCCGGAGCGGTTTGAATGTGATCTGTACCGGTTTTTCGAAGGTGATGTCGATGCGGTTAACCAGTTCCGCGGCGAGTACATGAGTGCTTATCCATGGGCCAGCATGACAGAATCCTATATGGACCGTATCAGTGGAAACTATTAAGCAGCAGATAAACTTCAGAAAAAGCAGATGAAAAGCAGAAATATTATAAGGAGGCAGCCATGAGAAAATATTTCGGCGGAAAAGATAAAAAAGGCGTTACAAAGCTGGATGATGCGCAGCTCGATGCGATCAGCGGCGGTCAGTATATTCCGGGCCAGTTCAAACAGGAGGCGGACGCATTTCTGAAGTCCAGCCTGGGTGACGAGACTTACAACAAGATCATGCAGGGCTCCGGAAGCAAATTTCCGTATGTGGCAGCAAAGATCTATCTCGGCGAGAAGGATTTTGCAAAATATACCTGGATCGAGCAGTACGGATCTCTGGACGGATTTCAGGGCTGATATTGGATATTGAGAAAGGTGCGCAGGCGCAAAACTTATAAACATCAAAAAATGTCACAGGGACAAGGTAAGATGGTCTCTGTGATGTTTTTTTTGTGCCTTTTTCCGGGATGAGTGGGAGTGCTGCTGCAGGGACAATTCCCGGAAGCGATTCGCGGGCACTGCAATTGGGTTCGTTTTTTTAACGAACTGTGTTATCATAGTAGGGAATATCTGCCCGATGGATGATATTCAAAAGATATTCAGAAGATATTCAGAAGATATTCAGAAGAGGTCCGGAAGAGATGATCCGGAAAAACGAATCCAAAGGAGCCTTATCTTATGGAGAATAATCAATCGATTTTCAGAAAAAAGAGCCTGGAGCGGATCACTTCACCAGAGCAGCTGCAGGATTATATGCGCGTGACAAATCCGGGTGTCTGGCTGATCCTGGCGGTGGTAATTGTCCTGCTGACAGGACTGATCGTCTGTTCGGCTGTGGGCCGGCTGGAGACAACGTGCGCGGCGCAGGCTGTTGTAAAAGACGGCATGATGCAGCTTGTGGCTGCGGATCCGGCGCATCCGGATGCTGTTCTGAAAGAAGGTATGGAAGTGCGTGTCGGCAGCGAGAAGACCCGGATCAGCTATGTTGCGCAGGCGCAGCCGGATGCCGGTACGAAGGAAACTGGCGCAGCAGCGGAGAAACCTGCAGCAACAGCAGTGCAGGAAACAGCTGCAGCAACAGCAACGGCGGAGACCAACCTCCCGGACGGCACGTATGATGCGGAAATCGTTCTGGAGTCCATCACGCCGATCAGTTTTTTGATTAACAGTTAAGAAAACAGTTCAGGAAAGGAATTTCGGAATCAATGTCCGGGAAAACAGGTGCAGCAAAGAAAAAAATAAAAGAGCCGCTGGAGAAAGGCGTGGCAAAAGTTCCGGTTGTTATGCAGCTGGAGGCGCTGGAGTGCGGCGCGGCCTGTCTGGCGATGGTAATGGCCTACTATGATAAGTGGGTGCCGCTGGAGCAGGTGCGTCTGGACTGCGGCGTATCCCGCGACGGCTCCAACGCAAGAAACGTACTTCTGGCCGCGGAGAGTTACGGATTTGAGGCCAGCGGATACCGTATGTCGATGGAGGCAATCCGCGAGGAGGCAATCTATCCTTGCATCATACACTGGAATTTCAATCACTTTGTGGTGCTGTGCGGATTTAAGCGGAACAAGGCGGTGATCAATGATCCCGCGCGCGGCATGGTAAAAGTTTCCATGGAGGAATTTGACCGGGCGTTTACCGGCATTGTGCTGGCTGCGGTTCCGGGAGATGACTTTGAGCCCTCCGGGAAGCGGGCGAGCACGCTTGCATTTGCCTCAAAACGGCTGAAGGGCGCCGGAGCGGCCGTTATTTTTGTGACGCTTTTGTCGCTCATTACCTATCTTTTCGGTGTGATCAATCCGGTCATGACACGTATTTTCATGGACCGTCTGCTGAGCGGACAGAATCCGGAGTGGTTTTATCCCTTCATTATTCTTCTCTCTGCACTCTGTGCAGTCCAGCTGGTGACGCAGTGGACACAGACGATTTATTCGCTGAAAATCAACGGAAAAATGGCCGTGATCGGCAATGCATCCTACATGTGGAAAATCCTGCGTCTCCCGATCTCATTTTTCTCGCAGCGTATGACGGGAGATATTATGCAGCGGCAGGTTGCAAATGCATCGATCGCCAGTACGCTGGTGAATACGATTGCACCGCTGGCGCTGAATACGATCATGATGATTGTATACCTGGTACTGATGCTGCGGTACAGTCCGGTTCTGACACTTGTGGGCATCGCTTCGATCCTGATCGAGCTGCTGATGGCGCGTTATATCTCGGCAAAACGCGTGAATCTGATGCGCGTGCAGGTACGGGATGAGGGGAAACTCGCCGCTACCACACTGGCCGGCATCAGCATGACAGAAACCATCCGCGCGGCCGGGGCAGAAAACGGCTTTTTCCGGAAATGGTCGGGCTACCAGGCGTCTGTGAATACGCAGGAGGTCCGCTTTACGGCCATGAATGCAAAGTTGGGCGTGATCCCGCTCTTTATTGAGAGTGCGGCGAATTATATGGTACTCTTTTTCGGCGTCTATTTCGCGATGCGCGGGAATTTTACCATTGGTATGATCACCGTATTCCAGGGATTTCTGCAGTCCTTTATGGCGCCGGCAACGACACTGATCGGTGCGGGGCAGACCATTCAGGAGATGCGCACGCAGATGGAGCGGATCGAGGATGTCATGCAGTATCCGGATGATCCGTATGTGAAAGAGGAAGAAATCTCTGAGGAAGAGGACTATGGAAAACTGTCCGGCCGGGTGGAGCTAAATCATGTGACATTCGGGTACGCCCCGCTGGCCAGTCCGGTGATTACAGATTTCTCCATGTCACTGAAGCAGGGACAGTCCGTCGCGATTGTCGGGCCGAGCGGCTGCGGCAAATCCACGATCAGCAAACTGATTTCGGGACTGTATACGCCGTGGTTCGGTGAAATTCTTTTCGACGGAAAGCCGATTTCTGATATTCACAGAAGCGTCTTTACAGGATCCGTGGCGGTTGTGGATCAGGACATCGTCCTCTTTGAGGATACGATCGCGAACAATATCCGTATGTGGGATAAATCCATCGAGGACTTTGAAGTGATTCTGGCGGCAAGAGACGCCCAGATTCACGATGACATTCTGAAGCGGCCGGGCGGCTACAAAGGAAAACTGACGGAGAACGGCAAGGATCTTTCCGGTGGGCAGCGGCAGCGCATGGAGATTGCGCGCGTTCTGGCACAGGATCCGTCGATCATTATTCTGGATGAGGCGACGAGTGCGCTGGATGCCAAGACAGAGTACGATGTTGTGAAGGCAATTCGCGACAGGGGCATTACGTGTATTGTAATTGCGCACAGACTCTCCACCATCCGCGACTGTGATGAGATCATTGTGCTGGAGAAGGGTGTTGTGAAAGAACGCGGTACGCATGAGGAACTGTATGCAAAGGGCGGTGCCTATACGGAGCTGATCGCGAATGAATAAGAAAGGATAACGAATGGGTTGGTTTGACGAACAAATCCGGGAACGTATCCGAAGTGATCAAAGTGTGTTTGAAGATTCTTTCCTGCAGATTGCAGATGCCGTACTCGGAAACGGCGCGGCGCAGCAGTATCAGGACAAACTGGAAATCACACAGGAAGCGCTGGATGATATTCTGAAATATTACCACTGTAAGCCGGCAAATATTCCTGACGGCATCGAGGATGTGGAAGAGCAGATGGAGTACGCGCTGCGGCCGGTAGGTCTGATGACGCGGCGCGTCCTTCTGGAAGAAGGCTGGTACAGCGACGCGTACGGGCCGATGCTGGCGGTGCTGGAGGACAGCGATGCAGCAGTTGCACTGATTCCCGGCAAGATTCACGGCTACCGGTTCCGCAATCCTGCCACCGGGCAGATGCAGCGCGTAAATCGTAAAAATGCAAAGCTGTTCTCGCGCGATGCGCTGTGCTTCTACCAGCCACTGCCGATGAAGCGTCTGCGGATTCCGGATCTGATTCTGTATATGAAAAACTGTATTTCGGAAGGGGATTTGATCCGGGTTTTCCTCGCAATGCTGTGTGTAACACTTGTCGGCATGATCGAGCCGCGTGTCTACCAGGCAGTTACCGGACCGGTGCTGGAGAGCAGGAGTGTTTCGCTTCTTATGGGCATGGCTGTTTTCCTGCTGTGTGCCGCATTTGCATCGAAACTGCTGGATGTTGTCCAGACGCTGATTATGGGCAGGATCTCCACCAAGATTTCACTGGGTGTGGAGTCGGCGGTTATGATGCGGATCCTGATGCTGCCGGTCAGCTTTTTCCGGAAATACGCGTCCGGAGAACTGGCAAGCCGTGTACAGGCCGTGCGGGCGCTCTGTGAAGTACTGCTGAATAACGTGTTCTCGACGGCGCTCAGTGCGCTGCTCTCGCTTCTGTATATCACACAGATTGTTAATTTCTCGCCGATGCTGACGGTACCGTCGATCGCGGTCATTATCATAACAGTCCTGGTCAGCCTTGTGACTGCACTGCTGCAGATGCAGATCAACCGGGAAAAAATGCGGGTTAACGCTGAGGTACAGGGCATCAGCTATGCCATGGTCAGCGGGATTCAGAAGCTTCGTCTGTCAGGCTCGGAGAAGCGGGCATTCTCCCGCTGGGGAAGGAAATATGCGCGCAGCGCGCAGCTGGAGTACAATCCGCCGCTGTTTCTGAAAATCAATCCGGTGCTGACGCTGGCGATTTCCCTGATCGGAAATGTGGTCCTGTATTATTTTGCAGTTGTTTCACAGGTGAGCCCGTCACATTACTTCGCGTTTACGGCTGCATACGGACGGGTTATGGCAGCGTTCACGCAGCTGGCCAGTGTTGCGATCTCGATCGCATCCATACCGCCGGTGCTGGAAATGGCAGAGCCGATCCTGCAGGCAGAGCCGGAGATGGCGGAAGACAGGGAAGTTGTCACAAGTGTCTCGGGCAATATCGAGATCAGCCATGTGTCATTCCGCTACGATCAGAATACCCCGTATGTGCTGGATGATCTTTCTCTGAAAATCAGGTCAGGCGATTACATTGCCATTGTAGGGCGGACTGGCTGCGGAAAGTCGACGCTGGTGCGTCTGCTGCTCGGCTTTGAGAAGATGGAAAAGGGCGGCATTTATTACGACGGAAAAGATATCAACTCGATTGATATGCGGTCGCTGAGAAAGAAGATGGGTGTTGTGACCCAGAACGGTGATCTGCTGCAGGGCGATATTTTCTCGAATATTACCATTTCGGCGCCGCACCTCACACTGGATGAGGCGTGGGAGGCGGCAGAGATTGCAGGAATTGCCGACGATATCCGGGACATGCCGATGGGCATGCACACCGTGATTTCTGAAGGACAGGGCGGCGTCTCGGGCGGCCAGAAGCAGCGTCTGATGATCGCGCGCGCCATCGCACCGAAGCCGAAGATCCTGATCTTCGACGAGGCAACCAGCGCGCTGGACAATAAGACACAGCGGCAGGTATCCGACGCACTCGATCAGCTGAAATGCACCAGAATTATCATCGCGCACCGCCTCTCTACGATCCGGAACTGTGACAGGATTCTTGTCATGCAGGACGGAAAAATCATCGAGGATGGAACCTATGAAGAACTGATTGCACAAAACGGCGAATTTGCAGAGCTGGTTGCGCGGCAGCGGCTCGATAAAGCGTAAAAAGTGTAATCATGTGCTGAACCGGCCACAGCGGCCCGAAAAACAGTGGAATTTATGTACGTCCCGCGGAACTTTGCTTGTTTCGCGGGATGTTCTATTCTATAATGAAATACAGCTATATGTGGATGTGATGGCCGCGGCGCGGCGGAGAAGGAAAGGAGTTTTTACAAAATGTTTCGTACCTACAATGAACTGAAACGGTACATCGATGACAATGATGTAAAGATGGTCGACTTTATGATGATCGACCTGAACGGCAGATGGCGTCATCTGACTATTCCGGCACAGCGTTTCACAGAAGAGACGCTCAAAAGCGGTATAGGTTTTGACGGAAGTAACTATGGGTTTGCGCCGATTGAGAAGAGCGATATGGTGTTTATTCCGGATATCACCAGCGCGTACATTGACAAGTTTATGGAAATCAAGACGCTGGCGATGATCGGTGATGTCTTTGTCATTGATCATCCGCACAACCGGCCGTTTGACCAGGATCCGCGTAATGTCTGCAAGCGCGCTGAGGAGTACATGAAGAGCACGGGCATCGCAGATGAATACCGGATCGGACCGGAGTTCGAGTTCCATGTATTTGATCATGTGAGCATCGCCAATGAGGCAAATCACTCCGGTTTCCATATCGATACGAAGCAGGCGATCTGGAATGCGGGCAAGGATGACGAGCAGAATCTCGCGTACAAGATGGGACACAAGGCAGGCTATCACATGGCACCGCCGAGTGATATTCTGTATGACTTCCGCAGCCGCGTTGCGATGCAGATGGAGGACCAGGGTATCCGCGTGAAATATCATCACCATGAAGTCGGCGGCCCGGGCCAGCTGGAGATCGAGGTTGAATTCGGCGGTCTGACGGAAATGGCCGACAAGACCATGCTGACGAAGTATATCGTCAAGAATCAGGCGATCCGCGAGGGCAAGACCGTTACTTTCATGCCGAAGCCGGTCTACAATGAGGCGGGTAACGGTCTGCATGTCCATATGCATATGTTCAAGGACGGCAAGCCGCTGTTCTACGATGAGAACGGCTATTCCCAGCTGTCCCAGACGGCGCTGTATTTCATCGGCGGCGTGCTGCGCCATATCGCTGCGCTGTGTGCATTTACCAATCCGAGCACAAACTCCTTCAAGCGTCTTGTGCCTGGCTTCGAGGCGCCGGTTACAGTCGGATTTGCAACGGCAAACAGAAGCTCCGTCATCCGTATTCCGGCCTATGCAAAGGCACCGGATCAGAAACGTTTCGAGCTGCGCAACCCGGATGCGACCTGCAATCCGTATTACGCATATGCAGCAATCCTGATGGCCGGTCTGGACGGCATCAAGAACCAGATCGACCCGGTCGCAGAAGGATACGGCCCGTATGACTTCAACCTCTATAACCTCTCCGACGAGGAGAAAGAGAAGATCAAAGGTCTGCCGAAGTCGCTCGGTTCTTCCCTGAAGGCGCTGGCAAAAGACCATGACTTCCTGACAGTCGGCGGCGTGTTCCCGGAGAAGCTCATCGAGATCTGGATCCGCGACCGCAGAAAAGATCTGCAGCGGCACACTGAGATGCCGACGCCGATGGAGTACGAGATGTATTTTGACCTGTAATTAAGATAATGTTACGAGGAGAGGCTGCTGCATTTGCGGCAGCTTCTTTGTACATGGAGTAGATTTATGAGACTGTTCATTGCGATACAATTTACAGATGAAATCAAAAAGCCGCTGATGGAAATGATGCACGCGCTGAAGAAGAACGGTGTAAAAGGAAACTATGTGCCGCTGCAGAATCTGCACATGACACTGGCATTTATCGGGGAATGTAAGGATGCGGATGCTGTAAAGGATGCGATGCGCACCCTGAAGATAAAACCGTTCCGGGTCACGTTGTCAGAGGCCGGATGTTTCGGGGATCTGCTCTGGGCAGGCGCGAAGGGAAACCAGGGACTGAACGGGACTGCCAAAGCAGTCCGGGATGCTTTAGATGCGGCCGGGATTGCTTATGACCGGCAGAAGTTTGTGCCGCACGTGACGCTGATCCGCAAGATGAGCGGAAACTGGAAGTCGGTGAAGGTGCCGAAGGCGGAGATGATGGTCAGGAAGATTTCTCTGATGAAGTCGGAGCAGAAGAACGGGAAGATGGTATATACGGAAATATTTTCCTGCTGAGCTTCTTGATATTTACAGGGGATTAATACGATGAAGTGGATTCATATTTCAGATTTACACATCGGTCTTCGGCTGATGAACCGGGATCTGGCAGAAGATCAGGCATATATTCTGCGGCAGATTGCTGACTATGCTGCGGCAGAACAGCCGGATGCCATCCTGATTGCCGGCGATATCTATGATAAGGCTGTTCCGTCGGCAGAGGCGGTGGCACTTTTTGATGCGTTTATCGATCAGCTGACGGAAGCTGTGCCCGGCATGGAAATTATGCTGATCAGCGGAAATCATGACAGCGGTCCGCGTCTGGACTGCTTCCGGAATGTGCTGGCAAAACAGCAGATCCACATGATCGGGCTGCCGCCGCAGAAAGAAGACGAGTATATAGAAAAAATTGTTCTGCAGGATGATGATGGACCAGTGAATTTCTACCTGCTTCCGTTTGTGAAACCATCGATGGTGAAGCAGATCGTCGGTACGGATGAGAACGGGAATAATCTATCGTATGAAGAGAGTCTGCGCAGACTGCTTGCGCGGGAGAATATAAATGAATCGGAGCGGAATGTATTGGTGAGTCATCAGTTTTATCTGCCCGCCGGCATAGATGCGGATGATATGGAGCGCGCAGATTCGGAGATTCGGACGGCCGGCAATATTGATGCTGTTTCAGCAGAACTGCTCGCGCCGTTTGACTATGCAGCACTTGGCCATATTCATAAGCCGATGAAAGTGGGAGCAGAGATATTGCGTTACTGCGGTACGCCGCTGGCCTGCTCAGTCAGCGAGGCGGGACAGAAGAAGGGCGTCGTTCTTGCGGAGGCTTCCGGAAAACAGGCCGGAGATCCGAACGGCGCATGCATACAGACTACTGTTTTGCCGCTGACACCATTGCGTGAACTTCGGAAAATCAGCGGTACGCTCCGGGAAGTCCTGGCGCAGCGGTGTGAGGATTACGTATCCGTGACGCTGCAGGACGAGACAGAAGATGCTGCATCCGCAGAGCAGGAAGGTGCAGCGGGAGAAAGTGCAGAAATGGCTGCTGATGCAGAAACCACTGATAAAAAGCAGGCAGGAAAAGAATCTCTCGCAGATGTGCAGGATCGGATCCGTGCTGCATTTCCATATCTTCTGGAAATCCGGCGGGAATATGTCCGGACGGCCGATTACACTGCAGCAGTTACACCGGAGAAGCAGCTGGATCCCTTCGAACTCTGCTGTGCATTTCTGAAGAATCCGGATGCAGCCGAGCGGGAGTTGCTGCGGGACGTGATCAATGCGTGTTGAATCCTTACTGTATAACAAGCTGGAGAAGGGCGGCATAAATGAGACCTGTCAAATTAATCATCCAGGCGTTTGGTTCCTACGGGAAGCGCACGGAAATAGATTTTACAAAACCGAATCAGAGCGTGTTTCTGATTTCCGGGGATACCGGGGCCGGGAAGACGACGATTTTTGATGCGATTGTTTTCGCACTTTACGGGGAGGCCAGTTCCGGTATTAATAAGAAAAGCGGTCAGGAACTGCAGAGTCAGTATGCCGATCCGGCGCTTGTGCCGTTTGTGGAGCTGACGTTTTCTGAGCGCCGGGGCAGCGGAGAGGAAGTATATACGGTTCAGCGTGTTCCGCAGCATATGCGCCCGGTCCGGCGCGGCAGCGGTATGACGAAAGAGCATGGATCAGTCGCGCTGATCATGCCGGACGGAACAGAATATCCGCAGAAAGAAGCCAACGCGAAGCTGGAAGAGATTGTCGGACTCAGTAAACAGCAGTTTATGCAGGTGGCAATGATTGCCCAAGGCGAATTTATGGATCTGCTGCGGGCAAGTTCCGACAGGAAGAAAGAAATCTTCCGGCGGCTGTTTCACACGGAAATTTATCAGAATATTGTCGATGAGCTTGCGGGACGCCGCAGGGAAAAGCAGCAGGAGATGGCGAGAATCCGGACGATCTGCCAGACGGAAGTATCACATGTGCAGATTCCGGAGGAGGACGCTCCAGCCCCGGCAATGGGTGGAACAGAAGGTGCCGAAACAGCAGATACGGAACAGGTACGCTTCGTGGACACGGAACAGATACGCTTCGTGGATACGGAACAGACGCGTTTCCTGCAGCAGCGGATTATGCAGTCAGAGCACCTCTCGATCTCCGATCTGGAACAGTTTCTGTCGAACCTGGAAATTCTCTGCAGTGTGCAGAAGCAGCAGGAGACGCAGCGCAAAAAAAGTTACGAAGCTGCGAATCAGGTGTATCTGAAAAAGCGTGATGAACTGACCGCAGCACAGCAGCTGGCACAGCGGTTCGCAGAATTGAAGGAAGCAGCACAGGCGCTGGCGGAATGTGCGGAGCAGGAGCCGGCCATCCGCTCAAATGTGATGCTGATCCGGCAGATTCAGGATGCGTATGAAATACAGTCTGTGTGGATGCGCGCCCGGGACGCGGAAAAAGCAGCAGCACAGGCAAAAGAGAAGCAGGAGATCTGGCTGGCGAAACTTCCGGTCCTGAAAGAAACTGCTGAAGCGGCAGAAAAGCAGGCACAGACAGATGCCGGGAAACAGACGGAGACGGCAGCGGCTTATACAGTTATCAAAACGCGTGCGGATGCCGCGCAAAAACTGTTTGGAGAATACCGCGCGGCAGAGAAGAAAGCAGCGGGTGCAAAACAGAAATATGTGGAAACAGCAGCCGTATACCAGCAGATACAGACACAGTATGAGCAGCTGCGTATGCGTTATCTGAATGCGCAGGCGGGACTGCTGGCGCGGGAACAGCTGCAGCCAGGTATGCCATGTCCGGTCTGCGGATCCACCGAGCATCCGGATCCCTGCAAATTGGCGGAGGAAGACCGTGAACTGACCAGAGAAATGCTGGATGCGGCAGAACAGCGTGCATCGGCTGCCAGAAACCGTCAGGATCAGGCGGCACAGACGGCACATGCCGCAGGGGCACTGCTGGCGCAGAAGCGTGCGGAAGTACAGGAAATCCTGCGGATTTCCGGACGAACCGGCGATCTGTCGAACGATTCGGATGGTGTGGAATTGCAGTCTGCTGCCGAAGTAAACATTGATCTGGCGGAGCGGCAGGTTCATGAAGAACTTGATGCGGCCGGGAAGGAAAAGCAGCGCTGCGATCAGGCAGCACGGCAGTCCAAAACAGCTGCAGAAAAAGCGCGTGCTGATCTGGAGCAGGCAGAGACACTGGTTCATCATCTGAGACAGGAACTGCCTTCGCTGGAAACGGATGCTTCGACCAAAGAACAGGCATATCAGAAGATTCTGGCTGACAAAGGACTGGAGGATGCAGTCTGGCAGCAAATCACAGAAGCACATCCAAGGGCATCTGCTGCAGCGCTGCAGAAAACGGTCGAGAACTGGCAGATGAAAAAAGCATCTGCAGAAGGAAAAAAGGAAGTGGCGGAGAAGGCTGTCGGCTCGCAGCAGGAGCCGGATCTTGCTGCGGCGAAAGAGACAGCAGAACTGGCCGGCAGTCAGATGAAAGATGCGCAGGAGGCACTGGAAGAAATTCACGGACAGGCAGAGACCAATGCAGTTGCGCTGGAGCGCCTGCAGCCGGTTCTCACAGAGCGCAGGGCGGTGATGGAAGAACATGCCCGCATCACTGAACTCTATCTGCTGCTTTCCGGCAATGTTTCCGGCGGCCGCATGGATATTGAGACCTATGTACAGCGGTACTATCTGGAAGGTATTTTGAGTGCCGCAAACCATCGTTTTCTGGAGATGTCAGGCGGACAGTTCGAACTGCGCATGGTTGATCTGGAGAAAGCCGGCGTCGGAAAAAACAGAGGACTTGATCTGACCGTATTTTCGACAATCACCGGGCAGGAGCGTGAAGTCCGGACGCTTTCAGGTGGCGAATCCTTTATGGCGGCGCTGTCACTGGCGCTCGGTATGGCAGATCAGATCCGCGCAAATGCGGCCGGTATTAATCTGGACATCATGTTTATTGATGAAGGTTTCGGATCGCTGGATGATCATGCAAGGGATCAGGCAGTCCGCGTTCTGCGGGAAATGGCCGGTGACACGCGGATGATCGGAATCATCTCGCATGTCACAGAGCTGCAGCAGGAGATGGAAGACCAGCTGCTTGTCACGCGGGATGAGGACGGAAGCCATGTACAATGGAAGATCAGCTGAAGCATGTGCAGCTGTCTTTCCGATTTCTATTCCTGTATAAGCTTCCGCATCTGTGCTGCGATTCCGGAAAAATTAATCCGGCAGATGCCTTTTGCGATAGCAACCGGGATTTGATCGTCAAATGTATAATTCTGCGGCCGGTAATCTGCGTCTTCAAAATGATGTACCGTTACGGTTCTGTTTTCAGGATCAACGATCCAGTACTCCCGGACACCAGCCTGGCGGTACTTGCGCAGTTTCAGCAGCAGATCCTTCATGCGGGTTGAAGGCGACAGGATTTCGATAACGAGATCAGGTGCGCCTTCATAGCGGCGCATGCCGAGATCAAAATCATGGCAGAACACCATCAGATCCGGCTGCACCATTGTATAATCATCGCAGTCCAGCCGGACATCAAAAGGCGCAAACAGAACCTGACAGGGCATATTGTGATCCCGTATGCAATCGTAGAACAGAATGTGCAATTCGCCAAGAATAAACTGATGTACGCCGGAAGGCGCATACATTTTATAAAGCCTGCCGTCGATGAGTTCGAAACGCTCATCATCCGGAAGCGCGTAGTAGTCTTCAATGGTGTAGAGACGGTCATCTTTGAGTGCACTGTAATCGCCGTACGCTTCACGGACATTCCCGCTGCGGTCCGGCTTTTCATAATCGTTTTTGTTCATATTTTTGGACCCTCCACTGAGTCAGGTTTGATACAATACCCACCGCCTGTAGAGGCGGAGGACTCCTCATCTGCGTTGAACTGGTATCCGGCAGAAGGATTTTATTACGAATTCCGGTTGTCGAAGCGGGAGAGCCATTCCTGGATTCTGGAAAAATCAATGCTGCACAGCCCGTCTGAGATGCCGACGGGGATTTCATCTGCGAAGGTGTATTTCTTCGGATCGTAGTCCAGATCTGTGAAGTTGTGTACCGTGACGGTGTGATTTTTCGGATCTACAATCCAGTATTCCCGGACACCCGCCCGCTGGTATTTGTGCAGCTTCAGAACCATGTCTTTCATCCGGGATGACGGAGACAACACTTCAACAACCAGATCCGGGGCACCTTCGCACCGGATGGCATTGATATCAAAGTCGTGACAGAGCACCAGAAGATCCGGCTGCACCATGGTATAGTTGTCTTTGTCCAGCCGCACGTCACAGGGTGACTGTAGAACAACACAGGGCATTTCATGACGCTCGATACATTCCGTAAAAAGATATTGCAGCCGGAAAATAATCAGCTGATGAATCACCGCGGGTGCACCCATGTCATAAAAATGTCCGTCAATCAGTTCCGCGCGCCGGTCATCCGGAAGTGCATAATAATCGTCGACGGTGCATTTGTTGCTTTTCGGAAGTACACTTCCGTATTGTCCGGCGGATTCTCTGACAACCCCGTCCGGAGAAGGAAATGTTCTGCCCAGCAGTTTGGCAAATTCCAGATCTGCCGGTGTCAGATTCTGCAGGAAGGTATCTTCAATATATTGTTCGTGGATCCGGTGCCATTCTGCTTCCGCACTGTCTGCGCTGCCGGTCTGTGCACTGTCTGTGCCGCCGGCCCGTGTACGGTCTGTGTGACTGCCGGAAGGAGCAGTCCTGCTGTCAGTGTCCCGCAAGCCGGACGCATCTGCCGGTGCGGACAATACCGCTGACAGCGCGTCGATCGTTGCCTTGCGCGGGGCTTTTGTGATACCTGCGAAGATCTTCTGTACGGTACTCAGCGGCAGATCCGCCATTTCTGCAATCATTTCATTGGTCAGTCCCAGCTCAATCTTTCGCTGTTTCATTTCTTTGATCGTCATAGATGGTTCCTCCTTTGCACAGCTCAGTGCCCCGTTGCGTTGACAGCCTACGCATAGTATCTTCCAATTACGTTCATGATTTCAGAAAAATCAATTTCACATAATCCGCTGGAGATGCGAACCGGTATGAAATCAGTGAAATCATAGGTTTGCGGAATGCTTTTTCTGCCTTCAAAAAAATGTACTGTCACGGAGCGGGCTTTCGGGTCGACAATCCAGTACTCCCGGACACCGGCCCGCTGGTATTTATGCAGCTTCAGGATGGTATCCTTCGCCCGGCTGGACACAGAGAGGATCTCGGCGACCAGATCCGGGGCGCCTTCGAAGCGGATTGCATGGATGTCAAAATCGTGGCAGAGAACCAGGAGATCCGGCTGTACCATGGTATAGTTGTCTTTGTCCAGCCGCACATCACAGGGAGCCATCAGGACAGTACAGGGCATATTGTGCTTTTTGATACATTCACTAAAGAGTGTATAAAGATTGCCTAGTATCAGCTGGTGTATCACAGCCGGCGCGCCCATATCATAGAAACGGCCGTCGATCAGTTCCACGCGCTGATCTTCCGGAAGTGCATAATAATCAGCGATTGTATATAAATGTTCTTTCGACAGCGCATTGTAAGAACCGGCAGATTCCCGGATGATATCTGTGTTTTCGGGAGAAGCGGACTGATTTGGTGTGCTGCTGTTGTTTTTCGGGTCGTTGTAATTCATAAGCGGTTCCTCCTTCCGAAATAATGTTTTTAGCGCGATCTCTGATCGCGCGCGAGCTGCCGAAGCTCAATGCGGCGTTCCTCTGTGTTGATGTGTTTCCATAATAGCACCACGCAATAACAAAGTCAACCATAATATTGCATGGAATAATCCATAAATCGGCAACTGACAGTCAAAATGGAAATAATATGGAACTATAAATAAATGATGCGAAAACAGCCGGAAGGGAATATACTATTCTAATAGAAAAAAACGGGAGAATTGTAAAATGCGTACGACATATAATCAGGAATTGCTTGCGTTTATTGAAAAACATCCGACCAGTTATCATGTGACAGCGGGCCAAAAGGAACTGCTGGATCATGCGGGTTATCAGCAGCTGTTTGAGAATGATGCGTGGGAGATCCGGCCGGGCGGAAAGTATTACGTGATCCGGAACGGATCTGCGATCGCGGCATTCCGGATTCCTCCGGAGGACTGCGCGGCGGATGATACCTGCAGGATCCGTGAAATCGCAGAAAAGAAATTCGCGGGATTTATGATCATGGCCAGCCACTCGGACTCGCCTTCCCTGAAGATCAAACGAAATCCGGAAATGCAGGTGGATCAGTCCTACACGAAACTGAATGTCGAGCCGTACGGCGGCCTGTTGATGGCACCATGGTTTGACCGGCCGCTCTCGGTGGCAGGCCGCATCTTTGTGAGAACCGGAACGGGCATGGAGTGCCGCCTGGTCAATCTTGACCGGGATCTTCTGGTGATTCCGAGCCTGGCGATCCACATGAACCGCGAGGCCAATAAAGGATACACGTACAATGCACAGAAGGATTTGCTGCCGCTGTACGGCATGGAGGAAAGCCGGCCGCTGGCGGAACTGCTCGCGGAAGCAGCCGGTGTGGATGCCGGTGATATTCTGGACGGAGATCTTTATCTTTATAACCGGCAGCCGGGCACGGTGTTCGGGGCAAATGAGGAATTTCTGATGAGCCCCAGACTGGACGATGTGCAGTGTGCATTTGCATCGCTGCAGGGATTCCTGGAGAGCGAACAGGATTCTCCGGGTGCGAAGGAAGGTAATCAGCCGATTCCCGTCCACGTCGTTTTTGACAACGAAGAAGTCGGGTCCTCGACCCGGCAGGGCGCGGCGTCGACATTCCTTGCGGACACGCTGGAGCGGATCAGCGAGGCGCTGGGTGACACGCGCACGGATTATAAGCGGCGCATTGCCTGCAGCTTCATGCTCTCCGCCGACAACGCGCACGCAGTGCATCCGAACCATACGGACAAAGCCGATCCGGTCAACCATCCGCATCTGAATGGCGGAGTTGTTCTGAAATACAGTGCGAACCAGCGTTACACGACGGACGGCATGTCCGGCGCCATCGTCCGCCTGCTCGCAGCGCGCGCCGGCGTAACATTGCAGGAATTCCACAACCGCTCCGACATCCCCGGCGGCTCGACCCTAGGCAACATTTCCGGCAACCAGGCTGCGGTCTGCACCGCGGACATCGGGATTGCGCAGCTCGCGATGCATTCGCCATGCGAGACCTGCGGCGCGGAAGATACGGAGCAGCTGGTAAGGCTGGCGCGGGAACTGTTTGCTTCGCAGCTCTGCATTGGCGAAGGAGAAGTTACTGTCTGTCACGGATAAAGCGGTCTGTTTATGACTGCGAGGGATTCTTTGACTTGTTTTTTAAAATCAAAAGGCGGCAAATCTGTCAAACTGAGCAGATCTGCCGCTTTTTGTGAAAAAAATATTTTTCGCTAGTATTTTGCGTCTGTGACAGAGTGACGTTTGATCAGTGTGGTTCCTACTTCGATTCGAATGAAACCGGTCGGAGGTGATTCGATCAGAGAAATCAGGCGGAGTACGGACTGGCGTGCCATTTCTTTCAGGTTTGCGCGGACGGTGGTCAGGTTCGGACGAATGATCGTACAGATATCAGAATCATCGAATCCGATGAAGGAAATATCATCTGGAATTCGGAAACCATTGTCCTGGAATGTCTGCATTGCGGAGACGGCAATGATGTCATTATCCGCAATAAAGGCGGTCGGAATCTCTGCACCGCTGTCAATATACTGCTGGATTTCCTGTTGGATTTGTATGGCTTCCTGGCTTACGGGAATGACGCAGAAGGGTTCTCCAAGAGACAGCGTATTCATCGAATCATAAATTGAGTTTGCCCGGTCACGAAGACAGCCAAATTCCAGGCGGCTTTTCAAGTATCCGATTTTCCTGTGTCTGTGTTCAGAGAGATACGTAAGTGCTTCATATACGCCGTAGCTGTTATCCATGTTAATAGTGTTCAGGCAGCACTCCGGGAAATACGCATCCAGCATAACAATCGGAATATTTGAATTGAAAAAAGAGGCGCTTGGATTCTCATAGTATTCGGTTCCGAGGATAACTACTCCCTTGTGCTCTTTTTGTGCGCTGGCCAGAACCTGGTCAAGTGTTTCAGAAGAAGCGTTTGTCAGAGAAAAAGAATAGTGGTTCTCTGTACAGGTTTGTTCAATACCCATCAAATAGGTCGAGAGGGTATTGTCTTTTCTTGCAGCAAGATAATCCGTGCTTTTGTAATAAACAAAAAGAATGGATCCCTTGCTCTCGCTTTCGGATTTTTTGATTTTATAGCCGTTTTCGATCAGAGCATCCGTGATTTTTTCCCGCATTTCTTTGCGTACGCCCGGCCGGTCGTTTAAGACGACAGAGACGGTGGAGGGCGCAACTCCGAACATATCAGCAATTTGTCTTATAGTCATAATAATAATCTCCAAGTTGATTGATGGTATCATTATAATACATTCTCCAAAAGAAAACAAACATAAATCAAACAAAAACAAAACAATGAAAACATTATGAAAACAAAATCGAAAAAGATGCACAAAACAGAGCGTGAATTTTTATTAAAAACGCTGAAATAGTGAAAAAGCTACTATAAAAAGTGAAAATTGAACAATAAATATGCAATATAACGGTTGACAAATTCGTGATAATGCGATATAAAGAATAAAAACAAATAAAAACAAAATACAAAACATCACAAAACAAACATAAAAACAGGCACGGAGGAAACGGACAATGAGATTAAAAGGAAAAATCGCCATCGTAACTGGTGCTGCACAGGGAATCGGACGCGGTATTGCACTTGAGTTTGCAAAAGAAGGAGCAGATATGATGCTCATGGATCTGCAGGGTGACAAACTGGCAAAAACTGCGAAAGAGATCGAAGCACTCGGACGCAAGGTTACAACCTGTGTCGGCAACGTGGCAGACAAAGAGACGGTCGTTGCATGTGTTAATAAGACTGTCGAAACGTTCGGAAGAATCGATATCATGATGCACGCAGCAGGTATCCTGTTCTCAAGTTCTATTATTGATCTGGATATCAAGAACTGGCAGAGAGTTGTCGATGTCAATCTTCTGAGTTCTTTCCTGTTCTGCAAATATGTCGGCAAACAGATGGTCGAGCAGAAGAGCGGCGCGATGATCTTGATCGACTCCTGTGCATCTAAGACCGGTGAAGCATTCAATGCTGTTTACTGTGCATCCAAAGCAGGCGTACGTCTTCTGGGACAGTCTTTCGCACTGGAAGTCGCAGCAAGCGGCGTTCGTGTAAACACAATCGCACCAGGAACCATCAATACGGACATGATAGACAAATGCCTCCATGAACGAGCACCAATGTTTGGCCTTACATACGAAGAGTATTTGGATCAATTTAATTCTGAGACACCGCTGAAACGCATGGGTGAACCGGAAGAAATCGGAAAACTCTGTGTATTTCTTGCAAGCGATGACGCTTCCTTCATCACGGGTTCTTCCTATAATATTTCCGGTGGACGGGAGAATCATTGATGAGTGAAATGCAGCAAAAAAAAGTGCCTCTTCTGGAAATGAAAGGGATAGATAAAAGTTTTCCGGGTGTTCATGCGTTGCAGAACGTAGATTTTTCACTGGAAAAAGGCGAGGTTTGTGCGATTCTGGGCGAAAACGGAGCGGGAAAATCTACGCTTATGAATATCCTGGGCGGTATTTATCAGATGAATGCCGGTAAGATCCAGATTGAGGGAAAAGAAGTAACGATGCGCAATGCGCATGATGCGGAGATGCAGGGAATTGCATTCATCCATCAGGAACTATCGTTGTTTCCGCAGATGGATATTGCTTCCAATATTTTTATTCAAGAGCTTCCAAAGAAAGGAACGTTGTTGAATTCCAGAAAGCTGAATAAAGATACGGAGGAAATCCTGAAACATGTCAGGCTCTCGCACCGCAAGCCGAATGAACTTGTCGGTGATCTGAAAATCGGAGAGCAGCAGCTTGTTGAGATCGGACGCACACTGATCAGAGGCATTAAAGTGCTGATTCTTGATGAGCCGACATCATCCCTGAGCAGTGCAGAGATCAGCACACTGTTTGATATCGTACGGGAATTAAAGGCACAGGGAACAGCAATTGTCTTTATCACGCATCATATGGATGAGATTTATGAGATCTGCGATACGCTGATGATCATGCGGGATGGCAAACGAATCACTAAGTGCGGCGTTCGGGATATATCCCGCGCAGAGGTTGTCAATATGATGCTTGGCAGAACTGCAGAGGAGCAGTACAGCCATCCGGGCCGCACATACGGAAAAGAGGTGCTCGCTGTCAAAGGGCTGACACGTCAAGGCAAACTGAAAAACATTCATTTCAATGTTAGGGCCGGAGAGATGGTCGGGCTGTATGGCCTGCTTGGTTCCGGAAGAACAGAAGTGCTTCGAAGTATTTTTGGCCTTGATAAATTCCAGTCTGGAGAAATTATCTATATGGGTGATCCTGTCAGGATTCGAAATCCCAAAGAGGCTATCTCAAAAGGCATTGCGATGGTTACGGAAGACCGGCATAAAGAAGGATTGGTCCTTGAGGAAAGTGTCCGATTCAACATGACGCTTGCAAATCTGAAAGCGATTCAGGCCGGAGCGTTTATCAACCGCAATAAGGAAAAGGGCCTGAGCGAGAAAGGTGTTGAGGCGCTTCGCATCAAGACACCTTCTGTCAAGAGAACAGTAAAGTTTTTGTCAGGAGGAAATCAGCAGAAAGTTGTTCTTGCCAAATGGCTGAATACGAATCCGAAGCTGATTCTTCTGGACGAGCCAACCAGAGGTATTGACGTTGGCGCGAAGCAGGAGATCTACGGAATCGTAGAAAATCTGCTCAGCAAGGGCGTGGCAGTCATCATGGTTTCATCAGAAGTGCCGGAACTTCTTGGCGTATGCGACAGGGTTGTCGTTTTGCGGAACGGAGAGCAGGTGTGCGAGCTGGTGAATGATGACAAGCTGCAGCCGGGAACACTGCTGGAAGCAGCAATGGGAGGAGATTGAGACATGGAAGCAAGAACAACAGGGCAGAAGGCCAAACAGGTCTTTTTGAAATACGGGATCTATTTCATTTTGCTGCTGATCATTTTGGTACTCGCAGTTGCCAGTCCGAGTTTCAGAACAGTAACGAATGTGACGAACGTCCTGCTGCAGATCACAACATATGCGTGCCTTGGCATCGGCATGACTTTTGTCATCATTACAGGCGGCATTGATGTTTCTGTCGGCGGAATCATGGTGTGCACAGGCAGTATTTATGTATCAATGGTAAAGGCAGGAGTTCCTGCAGGCATAGGAATCCTGATGATATTCCTGATTTCACTTGTGTTTGGCGTTGTGAACGGACTTTCTGTAGCGTATTTCGGAATGCCGGCATTTCTGGTCACGCTTGCAACACAGTGCATTGGCAGGGGACTCTCGCTTGTCCTGACAGGGGGACAGTCCTACCGTGATCTGGATAAAAGCTTTGTCTTTTTTGGAAAAACGCGTCTGGCGGGTGTATCGATCCAGATCTGGGTTATCATCCTTCTGTTTATTATCGGATACTTTGTGCTCCACAGAACTGTATACGGAAGAAAGCTGACAGCAGTCGGCGGAAATTTGAATGCAGCGCGTGTGTCCGGCATCAATGACAGAAAAATCACCTGCACGGCATATGTTGTCAGCGGCCTGCTCAGTGGTATCGCGGCATATCTTACAATGTCCCGTCTGGGCAGTTATTATGCGGCAATGGGCGATGGAATTGAGTTTATGGTAATCGCAGCAGTCGTTATCGGCGGAACGAGTATGGCGGGCGGCTCAGGAACCATCGTCGGAACAGCGGTTGGTACACTTTTGATTGGCATCATCAACAATGCGCTGAATCTGTTCCATGTCGGCGCTGAGTGGCAGAATGTCGCCAAAGGTATCATCATCTTCCTGGCGGTTCTGTTCGACGCAGTGAAAAACAAAGCAAAAACAGCAGACTGATGCTGGCTTTGTTTGAAGATAAAAAGTACTCAAAAGCATCAAATCCAAGGAGGGAAACAGATGAAAAACAAATGGAGAAAACTGATTAGTGCAGTAGCAGTAACCGCTATGATTGGCGCAAGTCTTGCAGGCTGCGGATCTTCCGGTGCAGAAAGTGCAGCATCCACTGCAGCATCCAGTGCGGCATCCAGTGCGGCTTCCAGTGCGGCTTCCAGTGCAGAGGAAGAGACAGCTGCTCCGGCTGCAGCATCCAGTGCGGCGTCCAGCACAGAAAGTACAGCTGATGCAGGCGGCAAGAAACTGGCAGTTATGATGCACTCTGTCGCGGATGATTTCATTTACTGCTGCGGTAAGCATGCAGAAGAGTATGCAAAAGAGCAGGGTTATGACGTAACATTCTACGATGCAAAGAACGATCCGGATACACAGGCATCTCAGATTGATGACGCAATCACTTCCGGATACGATGCGGTTGTTCTCGCGCCGGTTGATGCAGATGCACTGTCTGATTCTGTTATGAAGTTCAACGAGGCAGGCATTCCTGTAACATTGCTTGATCGCGGCGTTACAGAGGGTAAGTTTGTTTCTCTGAACCAGGCTGACAACATTGACTGCGGATACCTTGGTGCACAGCAGATCGTTGAGCAGGCTGAAAAATACGGAATCGCACTGGAAGATCTGAAGGTTCTTGAACTTCAGGGAATGCTCTCCAGCGGATCGGGCCGTGACAGAGCAGAAGGATTCAAGAAGGGTGCTGAAGAACTCGGATTCAATCTGGTATCCTCCCTGCCGACTGACTGGGATTCTGAAAAAGCATATAATGCTGCACTCGATGCACTTCAGGCAGATCCGGATATCAATGCGATTTTCTGTGCATCTGATGGTGTCATGGCTGACTCTGTTACACAGGCACTTGATCAGCTTCAGCTTCTGAAGTCAAATCAGGAAGACGGTCACATCATTATCGTAACAGTTGACGGAACACCTGGTGTTATTCAGTATATCAAAGACGGTATGATTGATGCAGCATGCTCACAGCCGGCTTTCGATATGGCGGAAGGTGCAGTTGACTATCTGACAAAGGCTCTGAATGGCGAAGAAGATATCGAGGCTTGTGTTGACAATTCTCTTGCTCCGACTGTTATTACCATTGATAACGTGGATGACGCAACTCTTTGGGGAAATAACGTCGAGTAATCAACCAGGAACATTATAGTATCGGAAACAGTTCGGAATCTGTTGCAGTAAATCCGGCCGGATCAGATCCGGCCGGATTTTTAAAAGAGGAGATAAAGCATGGAAAAAATGAGAGCAGCTGTTTTTCGTGGCAAGGGCGTGCTTGAGGTAACAGATGTCCCAATTCCGAAAATCGAGCGGGATGACCAGATCTTGATAAAGGTGCGTGCCGCGAGTATTTGCGGCAGCGATCTCCACGCCTTGCATGTACCGCCGGGACAGGTGTATGAAAATGATATTGTCATGGGACATGAATACTTTGGCGAGATTATTGAAAAGGGTGCAGGCGTCACAAATTTTAAAATCGGCGAAAACATAGCAGTCAATCCATGTATGCCATGTGGAGAGTGCTGGGAGTGTAAACACAATATGCGCAATCTTTGTGTGAAACCGCGCCACTACGGACAGACTTGTGACGGAGGATTTGCACAGTATGCGATCGTCGAGTCCAGTCAGGTCTATCACCTTTCGGATGACATTAACCCGGATATTGCGGCACAGACAGAGCCGCTTGCGTGTGTCATGTACTCACTGGGTCTGGTGAAGCCATCGCCGGCTGATTATATACTGCTATACGGAGCAGGTCCGATCGGTCTTACTTATATAAAAGCCTTGCAGGCATACGGCGTAAAACATTATGCAGTTGTGGCAAAGGGTGCAGAGCGCATTCAGGAAGCGAAGAAGTGCGGTGCTCCGTTTGTAATTGACAGTCAGAATGAGTCTGTTGCAGTACGTCTTCAGGAGGAATGGGGACAGCTGGCGGACATTGTACTGGATGCAGTCGGAAGAGGTTCGGTTCTCTCTGAAGCAGTAAAACTGGTTAACAGTCGCGGCAAAATCATGTTATTCGGATTGAACCACAATGCGATTTCTGAGATTCCGCCTGCGATTTATACCCAGAAGGAACTGACCATGATGGGATCGCTCGGAAAGGATTTTCCTGCTTCGATCAGTCTGATTGAGGCAGGTATTGACCTGACTTCTTTTGTGACACATCGTATTGAACTGGATAAAATAAACGAGGCGATTGAGCTGCTGAACAGCAAGAAGGCATGTCGTGTCATTGTTTATCCAAATGGAAAAGAATAAACGTATGAGAATACACCCTGGCAGAGGAAACAAGTCGGGGCAAAATGCGTCATCCGCATTTATAGCATTGGAGAAAGGAAGCAGTTATGAGTGAATTTAAATTAGGCGTTGTTGAATGGGCTTGTCCGCTTCCTGGACCGGGTGGACTGAAAATTCTGTCAGAGCTCGGACTCCGGGGTATGGAGCTGGATTTTGGTGAATATGAAGCCGGCTATCCGCTCTATAATGAACGTGTACAGGATCTTTATCTGGAAAATGGAGCAAAATACGGTATTGAATTTCCTGCAATCGGTCTGAATGCGCTGAACACACACGGCATGTGCCATGACCGCGACAGTGTAGATGGGATGATAGCAATCCAGACCATCGAAAAGGGAATTGAGACTGCAATCAAATTGAACATTCCGGTTGCACAGCTCCCTAGTTTTGATAATGGATTTATCCGGACAGAGAAACATTTCTACAACGTCTGCGAAAAGCTGAAACTGGCATGTGAGCTGTCGGAGGGAACCGATCTGATTATTGCATTCGAAAATGTACTGGATGCAGAAAGAACAAAAGAAATGATCCGTGAAGTCAATTGCCCGCGTGTTAAGGTGTTCTATGATACACAGAACTATCATCTGTTCAGCGGGCTGAATGAGGCAGAGACGCTTCATGCAATCCATGAAGATGTCGCGATGATTCACATTAAAGACGGTTATAACAATGCAATTAGTTCCGCTCTGCTCGGACATGGCGACGCGAAATTCTTTGATACGGCAGAGGTGATCAAAGAAACGGGATGTGCAGAGTGGCTGTTTCTGGAAAACTTCTACGCAACGCTTCCGATCCGAAATATTCATAAAGATTTTTATGAGATTATGCGGAAAGATATTGAAATCGCACGCGAAACATTTGATATTGCAGTTTAAAATTGATTTGCCAGATGCAATCTGTATGAGAAAATCCCAAACTTTAACATTTGCTAAAGTTTTCACAGGCTGGTAAAAAACGCTTCCATTTGTAAAAATGGGGGCGTTCTTTTTTTTACCAGCTGGTGAAAAAAATTTCCCCGTAGTGGAAAATGCTTGATATTGAGAGGGTTCTGCCCCTGTTTTATAGTGATATCAACAAATGAACAAACCGATCGGACGCGAAAAAAGGAAGAAGGAAAAACATGGGAAATAAAGTAAATGACATCAAGAAAGAAGTTGTTTTCTATTCAAAGCTGATGGACCAGAAGGTATGCTTCTGTATGCTGCGCTGCAGCTGCGTATTCCCATTACGTATGAAATGATGGAGCGCTTTCGCGCTTTTGTTACATCGGAAAATCTGCAGGTTTTCGTCAGAAAGGTTGACGAGATCGCGCTCTACAAGGTTGTTGTCCGCTTCCTTAAGGCAGTGGATGAAGAACTGGAGCTTGACCTTTCGTCAGATGAAAAGCTGATCAGCGCCCTGATCAAACATATTCAGAACATGCGGAACTGGGATGAATATGACGTGGACCTTCCTTCGGAACAGGAGGCCTTCATCGATTATACGCAGATGCTGCGTTTGATGGACGAACACGCGCATATTCTGGAAAAATATCTGCGCTATGAACTGACCCCGAATATGAAGAAACTCCTGATTATCCACATCTGCGTCTCGCTGATCAGAAACCAGCGGCACATGATCCGGTATCAGGTGCTCATTGTCTGTCCGGGAAATGCGGCGATCGCAAGATTTCTGGAAGCCCAGATCGATAAGAACTTTGACTTTACAATCTGCGATGTGGTGACAGAGGAAAAAGAGATTCCGCTTCTGGCGGAGCGTTTCCCCAACGTGGACTTCATTCTGTCGACCGTTGCACTGGAAGAAATGCCGGCACCGGTGATCCGGATCCATCCGTTCCTGAAAATCGAAGATCTGAACCTGATCCAGCAGTCCCATCAGTTAAAGACACTGCACGCGCGGGAAAATTATCTGAAAAGCTTTATCGGAGATATGTTTTACGGAGAACTCGCAGAAAAACTCTGCGCAGAAACCGGCAGGATCATCGAAGAATACCGCGTCAGCCGTCTGAAAAAAGCAGGCAACGAGATCAGTGCCGCCCTGCCGGAGTCACATGTACTGTTCGCCGGCAAAGACGAAGACTGGCGGGAAGCAATCCGGCATGCCGGCAGACCGCTGGTCCAGGAAAACCTGATCGAGCAGCGGTATCTTGAGAAATCCATCGAACAGGTCGAACTGTACGGCGACTATATCATTGTCAGCGAAGGCGTGGCCCTTGCACACGCCGGAAAAGAATACGGCGTCAACAAAGACGGACTCAGCCTTCTGGTATCCAGAGAAGGCATCGTATTCTTCGATCCCGGGAAAAAAGTACATCTCCTGTTCTGCCTGGCCTCCACAGGCGAACAGGACAACCTCAAACTGCTCCAGCAGATTGTCCGCCTCGGCCAGATCAACGGACTCGTGCAGGAAATCTGCAGACAGAAAACACCGGGCGACGTCCGCCACCAGCTGGCTGTGAGCGAGACGGAGTAATCTAAAACGGCTGCGGCAAGAAGGTTCTTCTTGCCGCAGCTTCAATTTTTACACCTCTTCGATCTTAATCAGATTTGTATTCCCCGACTGCCCGTTGGTGACGCCGCCGGTGATTACAACCTTTTCACCTTTCTGCATATTCATCGCATCAATCGCGATTTTCCTTGCTGTGTAGAAGAGAACTTCTGTGGACGGCAGCACTTCGCACATCCGCGGCGTGACGGCCCAGGAGAGGTTCAGCTGGCGCCATGCCTTCTCGTTGGTTGTCAGGCCGATGATCGGGATCGGTGAGCGGAAGCGGGA
The DNA here is from genome assembly GCA_017433615.1 of Eubacterium sp. GTDB lineage: Bacteria > Bacillota > Clostridia > Lachnospirales > Lachnospiraceae > CADBRN01. Next base: position 1,440 of record JAFRGW010000059.1, on the reverse strand, counting down.
GACCATGCGGGCGGTTGCGCCGGACAGGGAGCATGCGACAATGGTTGTCGCGCCGATGTCGATGGCCATGCCGCAGGCCGCGTGGGAGATCGCATCCGACTCGTTCTGGATGTCAAATTTATAGTCGTGGAATTTCTGTGTGTAATCGATGTTGTTTTCGGTCGCCTCGGCGATTTTTGCCATGGCAGCCACAGCCTGAACCGGATATTCGCCGGCAGCGGTCTCGCCGGAGAGCATGACAGCGCTGGTGCCGTCGTAAACGGCATTCGCGACGTCGGATGCCTCTGCGCGGGTCGGGCGCGGGCTGTGGATCATGGATTCGAGCATCTCGGTAGCCGTGATGACACGCTTGCCGAGCAGGCGGCAGGTATCGATCAGCTTTTTCTGGATGCCGGGCAGTTCTTCGTAGGGAATCTCGACGCCCATATCGCCGCGGGCAATCATGATGCCTCCGCAGGCTTCGCATATCTCCTCAATGTTATCTGCGCCGGCCTGGTTCTCGATCTTTGCGATCAGTTCGACGGTGTCTTCTTTGCCGGCAGACTGCAGAAGTGCATGGACATCCATCAGATCCTGTTTGCGCGAGACAAAGGAACAGGCGATGAAATCCACGTCATTTTTCAGACCGAACAGGATGTCCTTCTCGTCCTGTTCCGAGAGGTATTCCTGCTTGAAGACCTTGCCGGGGAAGCTCATGCTCTTACGGTCCTTCAGTTCGCCGCCGATCGTGACTTCCGTATTGATCTTGATGCCGTCGGCAGAAAGAACCTTGAAAGCGACCAGACCGTTGTTGACAAGGATGGTGTCGCCCGGCTCCATTTCGTTTGCGAGATTCTTATAACTGACAGAGACGATCGATTCGCTTCCGGTAATATCTTCTGTCGTAAATGTGAACAGATCGCCGTTGTGCAGCATGATGCTGCCGTTTTCAAAGGTGCCGATCCGGTATTCCGGGCCTTTCGTGTCCAGCAGAATTGCGATTGGAAGATCCAGATCTGCACGGACTTTCTTGATCAGATCGATCCGTTTCTGCTGTTCTTCGTGGGTTCCGTGAGAGAAATTAAGACGGGCGACGTTCATACCGGCTTTGCACATTTCGCGCAGCGTTTTTTCGGAGTCGCTTGCCGGGCCGATGGTACAGACGATTTTTGTTTTCCTCATGGATTTTTTGAACTGCTCCTTTCGTTTAAAAATATAGATTTGTATGAACCGGGAATGCTTTTATAAAAGCAGTTATGACAATATAAAAGATGCAATGTATTCGATGTCATTAGCTGTCGGAATCTCCGGATCGCTGATTTCAAAACGATAGGTAAGCCCTGCTTCCTTTGCGGTAAGGGCAAAGTGGCAGAGTGCGATACCGAGATCAATTTTCTGGAGATCGCCGGTCGAAGGACTGATAAATCCGCGGCTGATTTTTTTATAAAAATGAATCGCATT